>NZ_JBFRVD010000042.1:0-76701 GCF_041474985.1 Vibrio sp. 10N.222.49.C9
CTTAAGATCCTGTCTATGAAGTAACGCTAATCAAAGTCATGTGGTGGTAGCACTTTATATTGGTCTATTGGTCTATTGGTCGCTTTGTAGAGTTGCTATGAGTAACAAAGTGTTGCGACTTTGTTGAATTTTTGGTCTATTGACCAACTGTGCTCATATTTAGGAACGAAGATGAATAGAAATGTTTGGCTGCTCTCACTGTGTCAGGCCTTGTTGATGACGGGTAACATATTACTGATCTCTGTGATTGGTTTGATCGGTAAGCAGATTGCACCCAGTGTCAGCATGATCACCTTGCCGGTTGCACTGCAGTTTTTGGGTCTAATGGCAGCCACTATTCCTGCATCTTTAATTTCAGGCAAGTTAGGGAGAAAGAGAGGATTTAGCATTGGTAATGTGGTTGGCATTACAGGAGCTAGTCTTGCCACCTACGCACTGTCTCAGCAAAATTTCTATCTGTTTTGTTTCGCTACGTTCTTACTTGGGATAGGCATAGGTTTTGGCACGCTTTATCGTTTTGCTGCAATCGAGGTGTGTGATGAAAATGCACGTCATCGAGCGATCTCTATCTCGATGGCTGGTGGCGTTTTAGCCGCGGTATTAGGGCCAAATTTGGCGATTATGTCGCAACAGTGGTCGCAAGATGGCTTGTACATTGGTGCTTTTGCTTCTTTGATTGGATTGAACATTCTTGCGTTACTCATCTTACAAACAATTCAGTTTCCAAAAGTCTCTTTTAATAGTCAGGCACCTAAATCCGATCCTCTCAGTGTGATAGTAAAAGCGCCTAACTTTATTGGCGCAGTGTTTGCTGCCATGGTCGCTTATGCGGTGATGAATATCCTGATGACAGCAACGCCATTGGCAATGATTGGTTGTGGCTTTGACTTTACCAAAGCAGCGGGCGTCATTGAGTGGCACGTATTGGGGATGTTTGTTCCTGCATTCTTTACTGGTTCACTTATCGAGAAGTTTGGCTCAAGAATGATGATCTTAGCGGGTGGGGTGCTGTTCGTTGTCTGTATCGCGATTAACATTCATGGCGAATCTATTTGGCACTTCAGAGCGGCTCTAGTTGTGCTTGGTGTCGGGTGGAACTTCATGTTTATCGCGGCAACAGGTTTGTTTAGTCAGTCCTACCAATCGCAGAATAAAGCTAAGGCACAAGCGTTTAATGAATTTATTGTCTTTGGCTGTGTGACGATTACAGCGATGCTCTCTGGCTGGCTAGAATCGACAGCAGGGTGGCAGAACCTCAATATCTACGTAATACCATTCGTGTTAGCTGTTATCTTGCTGTTCGCATTCAGTGCTCGTAAATCGCGTATTCAAAAGCAGCCTGTGTAATGGCTCATCGAATGGTGGTTCAGTAAATTTGTTACTGTGATTAAAACCCTAGTATCTCGAACTGCGACCAATAAAAAGCCCTACCAAATCGGTAGGGCCTTTGCTTACGGCTTAAATAATAACGTTTTCTTAAAACTGCTGTCGTGGCTTATATCCTGTGACAACAGTACTTAAGCTTGTGTTGTAAATACGCATGACAGAGCCAGCGATGATTTACAGGTCGACCAAAATTGTCTTAGTGGTAATCCCACCTTGGTCATCGATTATCTTCAGTGTCACCTCGTGCTTTCCGTATGAAGGGAAGATTGACGTGAATGTGCGACCTCGTTTCACCTTTCCGTTTGGAAGTGTCCACTCGGTATCAACAATACGACCATCGCTGTCTGAACTTGTAGACCACATGGTTACCCAGCGGCCCAAGTGAATGTACTTCGCGCTCGCTTCTGGAAGGGCGTTTGGAGATTCAACACTCACTACGGAGCTAAATGAAGCGGTAGCGCCTTTGTCGTCGACAACAGTCAAGTTCACCGTGTATTCGCCCGCTTGCTCGTAAGACCAAGTTGGTGCCACTTCGTTACTTGTTGTGCCGTTCCCAAAGTCCCATAGGTAACGGGCGATCTCACCGTCTTGGTCTGAGCTGAAGTTGTTTGCAGAAACAGTCAGACCAGTCACATTAAGCTCGAAGTTCGCAGTAGGAACGATGTTGTGTTGGCTTACTTTAGATAAGCGAACCACACCGTATTCGTTGTTATCACTCTGATTCACAATATCGACCGCTAAACCAAACTCCGTCAGGATGCGTCCTGAATCTGGTGCTTGAGGCGATGTGTAATCTTGGTCATCCGAGAAGCTAGCATTGCCAACCAAACTGGTATCTTCGAGTACATCGTTGTCGCTGTTTACAAGACGCATTGGAGTATGATCTTTGAGTGAAAACGCTGCGTCTCGAACTTGGTAGCGTGTTTGAGCCGCTTCACCAGAGTTTGCCCACACCATTGCATTTTGGTCTGCATCGACCACGCCTAACCAACCTTCACCAGGGTGTTTACCTACCCAGTTGTCGGTTAGTGATTCGTCGACGTACCAAATGATCAAGCCAGGGTCGAATGACATCAGTTGTCCCATGCGTTTGATGTTCGCTAGGCCTTCATCAACATCCATGTGGCTGCGCCATTGCAATAGATAGTAGTGCTGCGCTTGATGGAATCCATTACTCAGCTTGTAACCATTAAGGGCGAAGGTGGAGTTGCTTTCACCATCGTCTATTGAGGTCACTTCACCATCGACAACAACAGCAAGGTTATCTAAATAGAAGCCTTCCATTGCTAAGCCGCCATCGGTGATGTATTCAAAAGACAGTTCCACTTCTTGGCCTGCCCATTGTGAAACGTCGAACTCAGCGTCGACCCATCCGCCAGATTCGCCGCCAATAGCAGGAACGAGGTCCGTGTTGTATGGATCGTCCATTGAGGTAATGTTTCCTGCAATGGCTTGTCCGTTGATTAGCACGCGCGCAAAGTCGTAGTCTTTTTCAATCTCATACCAAGTTTTGAAAGACAGCAGTGCAGAATCACCCGCTGGGATCATCAACTTGCGAGTCATACTGTTTTTCAGATCATCGCCTTTTTGAGAGTGGAATGAATACTCGCCCTCAAAGGGTTTCAGACTTTCAATCTGCTTTTCAGGAAGATCCACTTTGATCATGTTAGGACGACTGTTATCCGTTGTTTGGAACAGCGTATACACTTGTGGATTGTCTTCTAGGTCATCAATCGAGAGCTGATCATCGTTAACCCAACGTCCGCCAATCGATTTCTGTAGGAAGTGTTTTGCCCAAGAGCTGAATGCCGTTGGTTGTGTACCACCAATTTGACCAGCCCAACTGCCCGAAGACATGATTGACCAGTAAGAAACCGGTTCGCCTCTGCCTGTGTATTGCGTGTCATACTCGTCTGGTAAGCCTAAATCATGGCCATATTCGTGGGCACAAACACCTGCAGCCGCATCAATCGGTTGAATGGTGTAATCGAACGCCGCGTATTGGCCACCAAATCGATCTGGAAGCGAGCTAGAAGTACCTTCCAGTACATGAGTGCGACCAAGGTTGAATCGGTGAGACCAAATCGCATCAGGGCCTAACACGCCACCACCGGCTTCTTCGCCTACCGATGCATGAAACACCATCAGGTGGTCAATCATACCATCGGGTTCGCGGAAATTTCCGTCACCGTCGTAATCGTAACGATCTTCGATGTCGTAATCGGCAAGGTTGATACTCGGATCTTGAGCCAGTTGATTCAGCGCTTCACGAACCAGTTCTTGGGCGTTTAGGTCGTTGTCGGTGGTAGGGGAGTTGCCACCATAGAATGACGCAGGCTTAGAGGCGCGATACCAACCTGCCGCTTGACCTGAAACGCTGTAACTGTCGCCTGATTCGCTTTGGTAATATTGGCGCATCGAGATTAGGTTTTCGCCATTTGGCCCTGTGTAGCCAGAATTTGAAAACAACAACTCTTGATAATGTTCAGGGTTGTAGCTCTCGTAGAGCATCTGCGTGTGCTCTTCGGTCAACTTGTTGTCATCCCAGTTCAAATCAGGGAAATCGACCAATAGAGCGAGTACTTTATCGGTGCGCTTGGTGCCGACTTCTAAAGCAAAGACACTCGCTTTTTTAACGCCAGACCCTTTTTCTATGGCTTTGAGTATTTTTGCGCGTTGCTCAAGTGCTTTTTTTCCGAATTGAGCATCGCCTTTGAAACCGGAATTGATTTTATTTTTCAAGTAACGGTCAAGCGCATCGCGCTTTGCCGCATCGGTTGCATCTTGGTCGACTAAGCCTTGTCTAACTAGCATTTCAATGAGTTTGTCTTCATTAACTACGCCTAAATCAATAGGTGTTTTTGCATAACCACTGACGCTAAATAGAGTAAGCATTGCTGAAGCCAACAATGTTTTTCTCATCATTTTCATTATATTTCCTTTTTATATTTCCATGTCGATATCAGTATCAACTTGCCTTATTCGGATCTGTTGTCCGAGTTTGGCCTAATACACTCTTGTGGTGTCTTATTTAACTGACGTGTGTTTGTTGTATGTTTTTTACCTTCTATCTCTTTTGTATTGGTTGTCTCTTTTCTATTTTTTGAATCAAACGGGGTGCTCTTCACTTTTTTAGCGTTGAGATAGATACGCAAAGCTTCTTGATTTTCCTCATAGGTTAAGCCTGAACAGATAACACCTTGTTTTATCAATGACTTCAACAATAGTTCGTCGTTCTCAATAGTGGAAGCCTGTGACAGTGAGGAAAAAATTAGAACCATTAAAGCCATTGTTTTGTGTGACATTATCATATCAAGCCATCAGTTTTGATTATGTAACAAAATATATTTATAAAATTTACCAATCAAATGGATAATTATTACAATTAATTATTCGTTCCGGTTTCAACATTTAGAGTTAATATAAAATAAGGAGTGCTATTTATTCTATTGTCAGTTATTTAATGGGTTTTGTTGAATGAATAGTTGATAGTTTGGATGTTTAATAACATTGATTAGGTCGTGGTTATTATTCTGGAGGGCGCTTTATACAAGGCGTTGGGTTCTAACTAATAAGATAATTTTTTATTATCGGTGTTTTAAAATACGCATGTAATAACTGAGTCATTAGTAAATACCCATGCTCAAATTATTTTTACTCAAAATATCAATAATTAGAGTATTGAGAGTAACTTTCAGTGTTTCAATGACGTGAAATTTAACAATAGCAGAGTTGGTCGGGTTGTCACCGCCTGCTTGCTTAAAGCGAGTGAAACGGCTGAGAGAAGAGGGCGTGATTGTCGGTGGTGTGTCCATCATTAATCCAGAACTGACCGGCAGTAAGATGACTTTGGTTGTGTCCGTGGAAATGGAGCGTGATCGAGGGGATATTTACCAAATCTTTCGCCATTCTATTTCAAAGGCAGAAGAGGTCACGCAGTGCTATCAGATATCAGGCAGCTTTGATTTCATGCTGATTGTGACGGTCAAAGACATTCAAGCCTACGAAGACTTTGTGGAGCGAGTACTACGCAAAGATCTGAATATTCGTAAATTCCATACCTCTGTCTCAATGAGAACCGTGAAATTTACCACTGCCGTAAACTTAGATGAGTCGTGACTGTTGGCATGAGAAGATAGTGAAGATATTAGCTTTGTGAGGTACTTAGCTAATATTTGTATAAATAGCAGGCATTTACACAAAATGTGACGTTCACATTTTGTCATAACTTTAATAATTGTATATATTCCTCGCCTAAAATAATAATTAACCTAAGTTAATATAATGACTGTCAGCTCATCTACTCAATATCGTGAAACGCTTCTCAGCGAAAACGAACAACTTGTCTCTACCACTGATTTAAAAGGCGTGATTACGTACAGTAATGATGCTTTTTGTCGCATAGCGGAATACAGCCAACAAGAATTGCTAGGGCAACACCACAATATCGTAAGGCATAACGATATGCCGAAAGCCGCTTTTGCTGATATGTGGGTTAACCTAAAGCAAGGTAAAGCGTGGCGCGGTATCGTAAAAAATAAAACCCAATCCGGTGGTTACTACTGGGTTGATGCTTACGTTACCCCTATTTACGATGGCGGAAAGGTGAGTGGCTATCAGTCTGTTCGTGTTAAGCCGAAAAACGAATGGGTACAAGTCGCGGATAAGGCTTACCAAAGCTTATTGAAAGCAGAGACGTCGGGTCGTCAATGGTCGTTACAGATCAGTGACAGTGTTCGTTATGCGGTGTTGTTAGGCTCTTTGGCTGCGCCGTTAATTTCAAACCTCGTTGAAGTAGGGCAAATGTCGCGATGGTTACTAAGCTTACTTCCTGTTTCTGCGTTGGCACTCTTATTCAGACAAGAGCTTGTTGATACGCCTTTACAGCTTAAAAAGTTGCAGTCGAAATTCGATAGTGTGAGTCGTCTCGTCTACTCTGGTAATAGTAAGTTCTCTATCGCCGATTTCCATTTGAAGTTGCTATCTGCTCGAATCAGAACAGTGTTAGGCCGTATGACTGATTCAGCTAAGCCGTTACAAGATTTAGCCGACAATCTTAACGCGACTTCTTATCAAGTTTCAGATGCTTTAGATCAACAGACTAAGGACATTCTTCAAGTACGAGAGGCGACTGAAGAGGTTGAAGTCACCGCCAATGAGGTCTCTTCTCGCACAGAAGAAGCGCATAAGATTGTTGATGTGACTTTGCAAACCTGTGCTGGCGCTAAAGAAAGCATTAATCAAACTCATCAAAACTTAGAGAGCCTAGCTTCTCAGGCTGAAAAGGCGACTCAAACGACTTACCAACTGAGCGATCAAGCGCAGAGCGTAAGCAAGATAATGGAAGAGATTGGTGGAATCGCCGAACAAACCAACTTGTTGGCCCTGAACGCTGCGATTGAAGCGGCGAGAGCGGGCGAGCAAGGACGAGGCTTTGCCGTTGTTGCCGACGAAGTCCGTGCATTGTCGGGTCGAACCTCAAAGGCTACGGTTCAGATCAAAGAGAGCATCGATACCATGCTAACGACGATTGAAGGGTGGCAAAAAGATATTCTGGCGAACCGTAAGCAAACGGACGCATGTGGTGATGTTGCGAAGGTGAGTGCAGAGCGCTTGTCGGAAGTCGAAAACCTAATGCAATCCATGAATGAACTCATGCAGTCTGTTGAAAGTTCTGCTCATAAGCAACGTGAGCTGTCGAGTGAAGTCAATCTGCATATGCAGTCTATCGCCTCGACCGCAGAACAAAACTTAGTGGCAACGCATTCTGTGAAAGACCACTCCACAGAGCTAAAAGAACGAGTCAATGAGTTCTACCAACTGGCAAAGCGTTTCGAAGAAAAATAGCCGTTAGATTTAATCCGAATGAGAGAAAAGACAAAAAAAGCCCCGCATTTTCATGCGGGGCTTTCTGTATGCATCAACCCATTGAAGGGCGAGACAATGTATTTAAGATTAAGCTAGAAGCTCTTTCGCTGTGTTTACTACGTTTTCAGTAGTGAAACCGAACATCTTGAATAGCTCACCTGCTGGTGCAGATTCGCCGAACGTTGTCATACCGATGATCTTGCCACCGAAACCAACGTACTTGTACCAGAAGTCAGCGATGCCAGCTTCTACAGCGATACGTGCCGTTACGTCAGATGGAAGTACAGACTCACGGTACTGCGCGTCTTGTTTGTCGAACGCATCAGTAGCAGGCATAGAAACTACGCGTACTTTCTTACCTTCAGCCGTTAGCTCAGCAGCAGCGTTAACCGCTAGCTCAACTTCAGAACCCGTTGCGATAAGGATAAGCTCTGGCTTGCCTTCACAATCTTTCAGGATGTAACCACCCTTAGCGATGTTTGCTACTTGCTCAGCGTCACGATCTTGTTGTGCAAGGTTTTGACGAGAGAAGATAAGTGCAGAAGGACCATCTTTACGCTCGATTGCTAGTTTCCAAGCAACAGCAGACTCAACTTGGTCACATGGACGCCATGTGCTCATGTTTGGCGTTAGACGTAGAGAAGCGATCTGTTCAACCGGTTGGTGAGTAGGACCATCTTCGCCTAAGCCGATAGAGTCGTGCGTGTAAACTTGGATGTTCTGAACTTTCATCAGAGCAGCCATACGCATAGCGTTACGAGCGTATTCCATGAACATTAGGAACGTTGCGCCGTATGGTACGAAACCACCGTGCAGAGCGATACCGTTCATGATAGCCGTCATACCGAATTCACGTACACCGTAGTGGATGTAGTTACCAGAGAAGTCAGTTGCTTCAAGAGACTTAGAACCCGACCACATAGTTAGGTTAGAAGGCGCAAGGTCAGCCGAGCCGCCCATGAATTCAGGTAGCATAGCACCGAACGCTTCTAGAGCATTTTGAGATGCTTTACGTGATGCGATGTTTGCTGGGTTAGCTTGAAGATCAGCGATGATTGCCGATGCTTTCTCTTCCCACTCAGCTGGTAGGTCACCGTTTACGCGGCGTTTAAATTCTGCTGCCAGCTCAGGGTATGCTGCTTCATAAGCTGCAAGTTTCTCGTTCCACGCTGCTTCCTTAGCTGCGCCTGCTTCTTTCGCATCCCACTCTGAGTAAACTTCCGACGGAATTTCAAAAGGACCGTGCTCCCAACCTAATTCTTTACGTGTTGCTGCAATTTCTTCAGCGCCTAGTGGAGCACCGTGACAGTCGTGCGTACCTGCTTTGTTTGGAGAACCAAAGCCAATCACTGTTTTAGTGCAGATTAGAGTAGGGCGAGGGTCTGCTTTAGCCGCTTCAATCGCTGCGTTGATAGCGTCAGAATCGTGACCATCTACCGCTGGGATTACGTGCCAGCCGTAAGCTTCGAAACGCTTAGGTGTATCGTCAGAGAACCAACCTTCAACTTCGCCATCGATAGAGATACCGTTGTCATCCCAGAAAGCAACCAGCTTACCAAGACCAAGCGTACCTGCTAGAGAACATGCTTCGTGAGAAATACCTTCCATCAGACAGCCATCACCCATGAATGCATAAGTGTAGTGGTCTACGATGTCGTGGCCTTCTTTGTTGAACTGTGCTGCTAGCGCTTTCTCTGCCATTGCCATACCAACAGCGTTGGTGATGCCTTGACCTAGAGGGCCTGTAGTCGTTTCGATGCCTGGTGCGTAGCCGTACTCTGGGTGACCTGGAGTCTTAGAATGCAGTTGACGGAAGTTTTTAAGATCTTCAATTGAAAGCTCGTAACCTGCTAGGTGAAGCAGAGAGTAAATCAGCATTGAGCCGTGGCCGTTAGACAGGATAAAACGGTCGCGGTCAGCCCACTCTGGGTTTGCTGGGTTATGGTTTAGGTGAGAGCGCCAAAGTACTTCAGCGATGTCTGCCATACCCATAGGTGCGCCTGGGTGACCAGAGTTTGCTTGTTGTACGCCGTCCATGCTTAGAGCACGAATAGCGTTAGCTAGATGTTTGCGATTCATAAGAACTTCCGAATAAAAATTAAGAAAAACAAAATTGATAAAAGTAGGGGAACTGAACGTTCCCCTATTTGAATTTGGTAAGAGTGATTACAGCTTAGCTGCGATCATGTCTTCTAGTTTGCCTTGGTCAACGGCGAAGTTGCGGATGCCTTCAGCCAGTTTCTCAACAGCCATTGCATCTTGGTTGTGGTCCCATAGGAACTCAGCGTGAGTCATCGCTGCTGGACGCTCTTTAGTACCGTTAGAGTCGATAAGCTTCTCTACTACTTCGCCTTCTGCTGCTTCTAGGTCTGCTAGAAGTTGAGGAGCGATAGTTAGACGGTCACAACCAGCAAGTTCAAGGATCTCGCCGATGTTACGGAAGCTTGCGCCCATAACAACAGTTTTGTAGCCGTGGTCTTTGTAGTAGTTGTAGATATCTGAAACAGAGATTACGCCTGGATCTTCTGAAGCTTCGAAATCACGACCTTCTTTCGCTTTGTACCAGTCCATGATGCGACCAACGAAAGGAGAGATTAGGAATACGCCAGCTTCAGCACAAGCGCGAGCTTGAGCGAAAGAGAATAGAAGCGTTAGGTTACAGTTGATGCCTTCTTTCTCTAGGATTTCAGCAGCACGGATGCCTTCCCAAGTAGAAGCCAGTTTGATAAGGATGCGGTCGTTAGTGATACCAGCGTCGTTGTACATTTTGATAAGTTGACGAGCTTTAGCAACGCTGCCTTCCATGTCGTAAGAAAGACGAGCATCTACTTCAGTAGAGATACGGCCAGGTACAACTTTTAGGATTTCTTTACCGATGTTCACGTTAAGCATGTCGCAAGTATCTTGAACTTGCTGTGCTTTATCACCGCTTTGCGCTTTTGCGTATTCGATAGAAGCATCGATTAGAGGAGCGTACTCAGCAATTTGAGCAGCTTTAAGAATTAGAGATGGGTTAGTTGTTGCATCTTCAGGAGTGTACTTGCTGATAGCTTCGATATCGCCAGTGTCAGCTACAACAGTTGTTAGTTTACGAAGTTGCTCTAATTTATTGCTCATTTTGATCATCCTATGTATCGCATAACACCTCATTAATGGGAGAGGTGTGGGCATTTGCAAGCTAACTAATGAAGTTCTCAATGGTTGTACCAGTGAGCCAAACTTACATTAATTTAAATTTTTCTCCGAACGAACATTTGCACAGAACATTTGATCGCTCGATGAGTAAATGATGTAGCCATATTTATCCGATCTAGCCCCAAAGTCAACGGTAAATAGTACTGTATGGTGACTTCAGTCAAATATATTTCGCTCTAGTAATCATGGGCTATGCAAGCAAACGTTTAACGAGCAAAGTGAGGTGAATTAATCAACAACAAAATCATGGTTATGACTATGAGCAAATGTACCTTGCTGTTACATATGTTTGGGGTGTAAACTTGTGTATCACTTGCTTAAGCATCGAACATTTGTTCTTCAAGCAGGTAAAATAATTGTTAAATATTGGTTGAGTGGTATATGAGTAAGAATATCCAAGATGTTTCCGAAGAAAACACTGATCTCCTCACTGAAGTAGCGGTTGCTTATTATCAAGATGGTGCCACGCAAGAAGAGATATCTAAAAAGTACTCTATCTCCCGTGCAAAGGTTGGTCGAATGCTCAAGCAAGCCCGAGATGAGGGCATTGTTGAGATCACCGTGAAATATCACCCCGTCTTTAGTGCGAAGATCGAGCAACGTTTGATCGAACGATTTGGTGTAAAGCGTGCGCTTGTGGCACTAGACCAACCAAATGAAGAGAAGCAGCGATTACAGGTTGCTGGTTTAGTGTCTAACTACCTTACCAGTACACTGAAAAACGGCATGGTAGTGACAGTAGGACAAGGGCGAAACGTATCGTCTGTTGCTCATCACACTGGCGTCATTACGCCACGAGACTGCAAATTCGTGTGTGGTATCGGCGGTATTCACCCAAGAGGCGGTATGTTTAATGCCGACCATATATGCAGGCAGTTAGCCAAAAAGTACGGTGGATCTTCTGAAACCTTATACGCGCCCGCTTATGCCGAGAATAAAGCGCAAAAAACCGCATTCATGGAAAACAGCACCGTTAAGCAGACCCTCGATCTCGCTCGAAAAGCCGATGTCGCTTTGGTCGGTATCGGTGATATGAGCGAAAACAGCTATATGGTCGACTTAGGCTGGTTTACCGCAGGTGAGGTCGTTCAATCTCGTTTATTACAAGGTGTCGTCGGTGACTTTGCGGGTTATGACTTTTTCGATGTTCACGGTAAAACAGCAAACACAGTAATGAGTGACCGTGTGATTGGTTTGGCCTTGGAAGAATTTCGCCCAATAGCGGAAGTCATTGCCATTGCAGCGGAGAACAGTAAGCCATTAGCTCTATTAGGCGCACTAAGAACCGGTGTGGTCGATGTGATAGCGACCAGCGTAAGTAATGCTTTGACGGTACTTAACTTGGACGAACAACTTAGCGTGAATAAACCATACGGCAGTGAATAGTAAGATATTTGTGCTTCGTTGAATTCACTATTTGAGTAATCATGGAAAATCCCCCTAATGAAACCAGTGCAATAAGGGGGATAACTATTAGACATGACTCGAATAGTGAATTTGTTCAGCGGTTGAAAGAATTATCACTCTTTAATGTTAAGCCACACTAAAGGAGATAATTATGAAACTGTCATTTATCACACACGCTATTTCTAGCAACAGTGACCAATCAAGTTCTATCTTTAAATCTATTTCTATCTTTGGGCTTAGCTCAATAGCCACGGCTTGTATGCTCACACCTACAGTACATGCCGATGATAAAGTCGTCGCAGGGTATTTTGCGGATTGGCAATATCTGAATAAAGACAACCCTTATACCGTTGACGACATACCTGCAGACAAGCTCTCACATATTATTTACGCCTTCTTGAGCATGTGTGGTCCTCATAGCGGTGCTGGTGAGCCCGTCCAAAAACAAATTCAGCAGCAATGTGCAGACAAACAACCATATACCGCGATTATTGTGGATAAAGAAGCTGCGTTAGAAGTCGATTTCGGAGACGTGGGTGTTGATGTCGCCTATAAAGGTCACTTTGCCCAGTTAGCTCAACTGAAGGCCGACAATCAAAATATCAAAATTTTGCCCTCATTTGGAGGGTGGACAATGTCTGAACCTTTCCATGCGATGGCGAAAGATCCTCAAGCCATTGCGCACTTTTCAAAAACTGCTGTTGAATTGATCCAAAAATACGACTTCTTTGATGGTATTGATCTTGATTGGGAATACCCAGGAGGCGGCGGCTTAACCACTTCGCCTTGGAACCCAGAGACGAAACTAACGGATGAGCAAAAAGCGCTAGAGCGTGAAGCTTTTACTCTTTTAGTAAAAACAATCAGAAGTGATTTGGACGCTCTATCAAAGACGACTCAAAGAGATTACGAGCTTTCAACGGCTGTCGGTGTTGGTGCTAAGGCAGCTCAAATTGACTGGAACGCAGCTAGCCCATATCTGACGAACATGTTTGCGATGACGTATGACTTCCTCGGAGGCTGGGGAACTCAAACAGGTCACACAACAAACTTACATGCCACCGAGCGTAGTTGGTGGGGAATGGGAGCTGATGTCTTCATTAATCAGATGATAGAGCAAGGTATTCCTAGCGAGAAGCTCGTGATCGGGGCGGCTTTTTATGGTCGAGGTTGGCAAGGGACAAAAGACTTTGCTGGAGAGCTGCCTAAAGGTGACCTAGTTTCTGAACAAGGGGCGCAGTTTGGTACCGGTGAAAACGGTTACTTCATGTTTTGGGATCTTATGAATAACTACAGCAGCAAACAAGGTTATGAGTATAAGTATGATGAGCAAGCTCAAGCACCTTATTTGTGGAACCCAGATAAAAAAGTATTCATATCTTTTGAAGATCAGCGTTCTATTAAAGCAAAGGCAGAATGGGCGAAGAAATCAGACCTAGGCGGCATTTTTACTTGGGAATTATCAGGAGATCCTTCCGGGCAGTTGATCGATGTTATGCATAGTGAAATGAATAAAAAGTGAAATGAATAAATAACTGAACAGAAAATACCTAGAAAATAAGGTAGGTGTTTAGCCGCCTACCTTATTTAGCTCGTCTATTTAACTCACGTTCTTAAACAGAACATTCCGCGTGCTCGGTCACTTTCTTGTTTAGGTGAGTAGCCAGCTCATCATAAGGAATAGGGCGAGAGAAGTAATAGCCTTGCATTAAGTCACATCCACATGCCTTTAGAATTGCGAAGTGTTCGTTTGATTCTACGCCTTCTGCTAATACCACCATGCCGAAGTTCTTACCGATTGCGATGATGTTTTGCACCATGGTGAGTGACTGCTGATCGACAGCAATGTTCTCAATAAAGCTCTTATCGATTTTAAGTTCATCGATAGGCAGTGCTTTCAACATACTTAGTGATGAATAACCTGTCCCGAAATCATCTAAAGAGATCTTTATATTCTTCTCTTTGAGGGCTTCAAAAGTCGGTTTCACCAAAGTCACATCTTCAATGAACAAGCTCTCGGTAATTTCTAGCGTTACACAGCTAGGAGAGAGTTGATACTTTTCTAGTGTCGCGAACAAGTGCTCAGAGAAGGATTGATGAGAAAACTGACGCACTGATATGTTGATCGACAGCCCGATTTTTTGTTCTGTTGTTCGGTGCAAGTGGGCGATCTGCATAATGCTGGACTCAATAATAAAAGTCCCCAGTTTTTGCATTAAACCCGTGTTCTCTGCTATCGGTATAAAGACATCTGGCGGAACAAAACCCAATTCCTCATCAATCCAGCGCACGAGTGCTTCTACACCATGAATACTTTCATTTGCACGAACCAGCGGTTGGAAAACCATGAACAGCGTTTGTTTCTCGATAGCGATGCGTAGCCTTTGTTCTACTTTCATTTTGTAGAGATGAGCATCTTGCATTTCCGTTGTGAAAATACTGTACGAGTTTTGCTGCTGTTTCGCTTTGTACATTGAAATATCGGCAGAACGTAACAGGCTATCCAGATCTTTTCCGTGTTCTGGGAAACGCGCTACGCCGATGCTGCAACCTAACAAAAACTGAGCGCTTTCAACTTCATAAGGTTGAGAAAGCACTTCAATAATGCGCTTGGCGAGTCGTTTAATTTCAGCTTCATTCGACAAGGGCGTCAAGAACAAAAACTCATCACTGGATTCACGTACCAATAGGCTGAGGCGAGATCGGAACCTCATCAAACGCAAAGCGATCTGTTTGAGAACCTTATCTCCAAAGTCATGCCCGTGGGTGTCATTGACGCATTTAAAGTTATCGATATCGATAAACAACAGCGAAAACGGCTCTGACTCATCGTCAATCCATTTACCAATGTTTCTACGCATGTACAAACGGTTTGGCAGAGAGGTTAAAGGGTCATGGTTCGCCTGATAAATGAGTTGGCTACGAGTCCGTTGTTCATTCTTGGCAATCGACTTAACCAAAAAGTAGAAACCAAACTGAAGAAAAATAAAGGCAACGAAAAGAATGCTGAACTCTTGTATGAATATACTATCGACGTGAGTTAGATCCGTACGTCCTACCACCCATAATTTGTAGTTTGGGATGTATTTCGCGCTCATCAAAGAGTGGTACTCTTCATCGTCGACGACAAAAGAATAGGTTTCTTGCCCATTCATCGCTTCTTGTACGCTAATTCCGAAGTGGTCGGTAAAGATACTTGCAATACGCTGTATGACATCTTTGCCGACTGGAGAGGAATAGGCACTCTCAGATTCAATATCACTTGAATAAAACTGGCGATAGCTGTCTTTTCTGATCAGGCTTAGTGTATTGAAACTTCCAGCGTGAGCATTATTTTCAAATACGATCGTTGCGTCTAATCGTAGCCCTGCGGTCATTACTGCATCGGTTTTCTTGCCATCGATCGAAATGGATTTTCTCAGCGGGATGACTAAGCTATTCAACGAATCTTGAAAATAGGTACGGCCAAGCACCATGCTACTGCTTGATAGGGCGTCTAGGAAGGAGCCTCTGGTTGGCGCGTATTGCAGCAAGTTCCTTTGATTCGCAAGTTCGAGATTTGAGCTAATCGAGAGGTAATCACCGTCGGTGTTCAACAAGCCAAACGCTGCTATCGCAGGGTGGGTCTCAAGTAGCTTGTCTAATATTGGCCTAATCTGGATAGATGCAGTACGTGTGAAATCAGACTGTTGAGCCAGTTGATGGCCAACCACTTCTAACAAGGCTTCTTGACTGGTCAGCAGCGAGTTGACGGAGCTAGAAAAAAGCTCAACCTGAATGTGTTGCTGCTCTATGAAGTCGTCTCTGTTTGCTTTCCAGTTTGTTATTCCCAACGCGGCGAAAAGTATCAGGGTCAGTAGTACGACAAACGCGTACAGCGACCAGATATTTTGCTTAAATAGAGCCATGAGATGCCTTTGTTGGTTACTACTTTTAACAGACTGCAAGTGACAAACTATTGGGTTGTCAGCGCGATTCATGCAACGAAAAATACAAACATCAATGATGAAAGTATTAATGATTAAATAGTGTAACGACTACGAGCAGAGATTCTTGAGTGAAAAATTAGTATTCATAACGTCGATAACGATTAGTTTATGATTAATCACGAATTATGGTTAGCAAGTTGATGTGGGTTACAAATCAAACGGCGTGAATCGAGTCTTGGTCTCAAATGAACATAGCGTTGACTGCGACATAGAGGCTTACTTCATGAGACGTGGGGCCATCATTATCAGTAAGCTCTTTATGCATGCGCAGTATATTATAATAGTTGCATTGAGCGAAGTTGAATTACTTTTTAGTCACGGCGATAGGGAGTTTGTCGTTAGCACCCCATTCCGTCCATGAACCATCGTAAACACCCATTTCACCGTTATAGCCAGCGAGTTTAGCGGCTAATAATATGATGCAAGCTGTTACGCCAGAGCCACAGCTAAAGAACATAGGTTGAGAAGGCGTTAATTCTAGCGTTGAAAAGATATCAATAAGCTCTTCTTGGGACTTTAACTTGCCGTTTTTGAGTACTTGGGCAAATGGTAGGCAAATAGAATTCGGTATATGGCCACTACGCAAGCCTTCACGTGGTTCAGGAACTTCTGAATCGAAACGAGCTTGAGAACGAGCATCTACAATGTTTGCGCTCTTGTCAGTTGAGTAACCTTCAATCTGCTGAGCACTGACAAAGTAGTTGTCTTGAATATGGCCTTCAAAATTGCCCGCTTTTACTTCGGTGCGATAGTCAGTCTCGGTCGCGTAACCGGCTTCGATCCAAGCTGGCAAACCGCCATCTAAGATGAATACGTCGTTGTGTCCCATTGCCATAAACATCCACCACGCACGAGGAGAAGCGAAGGTTCCGGAGTTATCGTAAACCACAATCGTACTGTCTTGATTGATGCCAATTTCTTTTGCGCGAGTGTTGAAGTGTTTTTCGCTCGGAAACATGTGAGGAAGCAGAGTGTGCTTGTTACAAAAGTCTTTGTCGTAGTCAAAACGAATAGCACCAGGAATCATTTGTCCTTTGATCTTTTCTGACTCGCTTGGAATTTGAAACTCGATGCTGGCGTCGAGGATGATGATATTGTCTTCTGCTAGCAAACGTTGTTGAAGTTGTTGTGGTGAAATGAGTGGCTGATTCATTATTGTTATATCCATTCTTGTTGTTTTAGCGATTCTTACTGTTTTAGCGAATACAGTGGTAGAGCGATTACTGTTGCTTTTGCGAATACAGTTGCTTTACGAATACCGTTGTTGCATCGATGGCTATTGTGCAGCTCGACAGTGGATGAACTGATAACTGCTTTGTCCGGTTATTTGATTGTTTAATGTATCAAGCGCGACCACAGAATCAATAGGGCAGTCTGTGGTAGGAGCAATCGAGAGCCGAAATACGTCATTATCTTTTGTCTGAACCGTCAGATAACGCCTGTGCCCATCTAAGGATTGAGTAAGCGTGTTCGAAATTACTTTGGCTTGAATACGTTGCCCCGTCTCTGATGTTAGCGGGAAATAGGCAAGGGCAACTAACACGCCTACGCCACACATTAAGATAAATAGACCTATTTTTAACTGTTTCATGAGAGTAAGTCTTTGAAGGTTATGTTGAAAATATAAGTGAGGTTGGTGGTAAAGTGAATGCTACTCGCTAAGAAAGCTGAATTAACTGCTCTTCGACGAAAATAAAAAAGTGAGCATTTCTGCTCACTTCCTACTTACAAACAATTCATTTTGACTCTGTTTCGTCAGAGATCTCGCTAACGACAAGTTACCTGCTGTTAAACAATTTACTGCCAGACAATCTGAGAGTCGCCGCTAGAAACCACTTGTTGTAATGGAGGTTGACCATCGTAAAACCAAATCTCTATCAAGAGTGCGTCATGGTTTACTGGTGCTGCAAAGTTGGAGGCGAACACACCGTTATCTAGTGGGCCCGCAATGACCTTGCTGGAGTAATCCGGCTTCAAGGTTGAGTCATCTCTTGTACTAAAGCGGCTATAAACGGTCACAAAAGAACGGTCTGTCGAAATGCTGCTGATGTCAATGTTGAGATCAAACTGTTCAACAGAGTTGTAGTCAAATCCATCAGGTACCACCAAATCACTCATCGTATAGCTCTGCGCTGCTACCGCACTTGTCGCGGGAGACGGCGAAGGCGTTGCTGTTACCGGAGTCGTTGCTGTTACCGGATTCGACGGAGTTGCAGGTGTCGAGGGTGTAGATGGTGATGCCGTAGATGTACTTCCGCCCCCACCGCCGCCGCCTCCACAGCCGGCTAATACTAATGGCGCTGCAGCTAAAATAACGGCTAGTGACTTCTTGATGTTCCAAGTGCTTTGTACAGACATACGTTTTTCCTCAAAGAGATTGCGACTTGAATCAACGCAATGATTGTCTCGATATTGTTTAGTGTGAATAGTCATAACGTCTCTCCTTATGGTTCGTAACGTTGGTTGTCTGCAGGTGATTGGTACCATGTTTGGTTCGTTTCACCGCCGGATTCTGCGTATTCTTTAAACTCTGGGTAAGCGGTAACAATATCGACGTACTCTAAAGGCCACTCCCATTCGTCATCCGAAGTCACTATTAGTGCCCAAGGGTGGTTTTCTACTGTTTTGAAGTATTTACCTGTTGATGGATTACTGTCATCGACGCCTAAACCAGCTTCAAAGAGGTTAGTGGTATCAAATGCTTCGGTTGGAGCTTGGTCTGGCAAGTGAACCTCCCAGCTGCGTCCTGGATGTAGAGGTAGGTTTTCACCATGATAATACCCAGGCGTTGCGAAGATGAACGGGTCGTAAGGCATATCGGTCCAGCTGCCAGTACTCACACCGTCACCGGCTAAAGTAATACCAATTTGGAACGAGAACTGCTCATCTTCTTTACATCCATTACTGGTGCGGTAGAAGGTACAGCCAGTGCTGATTTTTTCTGTCAGGTCATTGGCGATAACAAAGATTGCTTCGCTACGTCCATCTTCTAGGTCAAGGTCAGTGAATACGCCGTTGTGTTTCATGTAAGAGCTACCACTACTCACCAAGCTCGGGTCGAGGTTAGGAAGTCGAACAGCAAAACCATTTCTGTACGATGCCCCGACAGCAGCTAGGCGGCCGTCGATAGTGGACTTAACGACTTTTCCATCTTTAAGGATCTCAGTAATGCGATACATAAGAACAGCATCGTTCATGTCGTAGTCGGCTTTATAAGGCCAGTTATCTTCGTACGCGAGCGTTGCGTAGCCAGAAGCACTTGGGAAGTAACGAGCGGTGGCACCATCGTTAAGGACATCGACTTGAATATCGACCACCTCACCAGAGGTAGAACCGCCAAAGTAGCTCAGGTTGGTTTGTTGGCTGAATCTAAATCTAGCCCACGTAGTACCGGTCAATGCGTTGATATCAACATTAAGGAACAGATCGTTTTCACCAGCATCGAGCGCGTAATCTGTAAACACTTGCTCGTTGGCGCCATCGAAGCTGCCATCTTGGTTCCAGTCTATCCAAGCTGAAAGGTAACCGGTTGTTGAAGCTTCAATGACTACTTTTGAATCAAGCCCTGCTTCAAGTGCAGTTACAAAACCGATACCACCGTTGGCCCATTCATCGTCCACTCCAACGGTTTCGTCTGATTGTGGTGTGACATAACCATCCAAATCCGCATCTGGAGGTGTTGTACCTAACCATGTGATGCCATCAAGTTCATGTCGAGGGCCATTACTTGCGAGAAGAGTCAGGTAGCTATCTGGCGCGTCACCGAAGTCGATGTTTGAATCTTCATCTACAACAGGCGCGTTCGCACAACGAGCGCCATCATTTTGACCAGAAGCTGGGCCATTCGATACAAATTCAACCGCCGGAACAATCCCAGCAGCGATATTGGTCGCGTTGTCTGGAGACAGATTGATACGGTAAATTTTACCGTCTTGGTTTCGAGATACGTAGTAGTAGCCGTTTACATCGAAATAACCTGCGCCAAATGTCCCTGTTTCTCCAGTGTCACCAATGTAGGTTTCTGCGCCTGTAGTGGGGTTGAAGCTGTACAAGCCACCCGAGTTATTGTCGATACCATATAAAGAGCCATCACTTGGATGGAAAGCAAAATCAGTCAGTTTTACAGTTGCAGGGCTGCCTGCGATTTTGTTGACCGTGACGGTCGCATTCGGATCAGAGTCTAAAGGAGAGAGGTCAACAGTAAATAGTCCCTTACCTGTACGATACAAGTAGTAAACATGGTCATAGACGTCGCCGACATAGAAAGTGTGATCGGTTGGTAAGCCACTGGTATTGATAACTTCTGCTTGGAAGTCTTGACCAAGACGCACTAAACGTTTGTTGGTGGTGTCATAGCCATAAATATATCTGTCTTGAAAGTCGAAACCGACACCATTTATATTGGCATTCATACCCGTATCGTCTTCTAACAGTGTGGTTGAACCTGTTACTAGGTTTACACCCCAAACTTCAACGGGTTTCGACTGAAAGAGGTATGCTTGACTAGGGCAGGTATCGAATGGCGCTGCGTTGGCGACTAGAGGGGCACTTAATAGCAAACTTAACGTTGTAATTCTCATATCTACATCCTTGTGATGGAAGGTATAAATATAGTTACAAGTTATGTGCCAAATTTAACGCGTTGATTTTTAACGATTATATTTTGTGGTGCTGATTTTTTTATTGTATTCTCAAAATGAGAACTCAAATGAAACTAATCTCTCATAGAGTATTTCAAATTGATAAAGCGAGTTGAGATGCTGACGTTGAGATATAAAAAAGCCCCAACATATAGTCAAGGCTTAAGTTTTCGATAAGAGGGGATATGATTTAGCTTATCCACACACCGAACAATTAGGCATCTTCATTAAATTCATTTCACGCCAGCTGTGAGACATGGCATCGAGAATCAAAAGCTTGCCTTGCTTTGGTTGTCCAAACCCGGCAATAACCTTGATAGCTTCCAAAGCCTGAGCCGCGCCAACCATGCCAACAACAGGTGCCATCACACCGGCTTCAACACAGCTTAGAGCAGCGTTGCCGAATAGAGCGCTCAAGCACTGGTAGCAAGGTGCATTTTCATCTTGATAAGTGAATACGCTAATCTGACCTTCCATGCGAATCGCAGCGCCCGATACAAGTGGCGTTTTTGAGGCGTAACACAAACGGTTAAGTTGATTGCGCGTTTCAACGTTGTCGCTGGCATCAAGTACTAACGAATGCGCTTCAATGAGCTTTGCTAGTGCCTCGTCATCAAGTCTGTGGTCGACCGTTTCAACTCTAAGGTGTGGGTTTAACACCTGTAATGATTCAGCGGCTGAAACGACTTTCTTCTTACCAATATCAGCATCGGTGTGAAGCACTTGTCGTTGCAAGTTTGAAAGCTCGACAACATCGTCGTCGATCAGCATTAGCTTACCAATACCCGCAGTCGCAAGGTATTGAGCAGAGGCACAGCCTAAACCACCCGCACCTAACACCAAAATCGAGCTCTGTTTCAGCGCTTCTTGACCCTCAAAATCAAACTGCTTGAGAATGATCTGGCGGTTATAGCGAAGCATCTCTGCGTCAGACAGTATTTCCATCAGCAAGCCTCGTTAGTAAAGCGTGGAGTTAAACAGTTGAATCTGAACCGTTTCACCGACTTCAACACGGCCACGTTCGCGCTCTAGTACCACAAAGCAGTTTGCTAAGCTCATTGAGCGGAAAGCGCCAGAGCTTTGGTTACCTGTTGTTTCTACTACAAACTTACCGTTTTCAATCGAGTAAATACCACGTTGATAATCAGTACGGCCTGGGCCTTTTTTGAATGCAGATTTAGTGATCGCAGGAATCGATTCTGGTGCTGTCCACGCAGTGTGACCGGCAAGTTTAGCCAGCATAGGTTGAACTAACACGTACATGGTCATCATTGCTGACACTGGGTTACCCGGTAGGCCACAGAACCAAGCGTTGTCTAGCTCACCAAATGCGAATGGTTTACCTGGTTTGATTGCTAGTTTCCAAAAGCCGATTTCGCCAAGCTCTTCAAGAATGTCTTTGGTGTAATCAGCTTCGCCGACACTTACGCCACCAGAGGTGACAACTACGTCTGCCAGTTCTTGTGCTTTTACAAAGGTTTCTTTAAGCGTTGCAGGGCAATCAGGAATAATACCTAGGTCAATCGCTTCACAACCAAACGCTTCAATCAGCGGTTTAATGCCGTAGCGGTTGCTGTCGTAGATCTGACCGTCTTCAAGCGGTTGGCCTAATGGCTTGAGCTCATCGCCAGTAGAGAAGAAAGCGACTTTAGGCTTGTGTACCACAGTTACATGGCTCACACCGAGCGAAGCAATCATTGGAATGTCACGAGGTGTTAAACGTTCGCCACGGCTAAGAACGATATCGCCTTGTTTGATGTCGTCACCAGTAGGGCGAATGTTATTGTTTAGCTTGATGTCGTCTTGTTGAATCTCAATGCCAGCGTCAGTTTCAGCCGTGTTTTCTTGCATGATTACGGCGTCACAACCTTCCGGGATCTTTGCGCCAGTCATAATGCGAATACAGGTGTTTGCAGGCCATTCACCTTCAAATGGTTGACCTGCAAAGGACTTGCCCGCTAAAGGCAGCACTTTACCGTTCTCTAGGTCTGCTAAGCGCAGTGCATAGCCGTCCATTGCTGAGTTATCAAAAGGAGGTACGAAAATAGGGGATAGAATATCTTCAGCAAGTACGTAACCCAATGCTTCTGCCAATGGCAGTGATAAGGTCGTTCGAATAGGTTGAATTGGCGATAGCAGCTTATCTAGTGCTTCTTCAATTGGCATCAAGCCCGGAGCGTCGCAACAGCCCATAATTGAAATCCTTTGATCGTTATTGTTTTGATTTTGTGGTTGGCAATGGTGGTTAAATAATGATCAGAACACCTGGTTCGCCAACGAAATTCTAGCCACTCTAGCACAGTTTAAGCCCCGTAAATAATGACCTCCCTTAAAATATGGGTGTATTTATTCAAAATTCCGAGTATCCTTGTTTGCCATCCAGAAGGGGTAATAAAAGAGGAAGTTCAATGTCAGGTCTTAGCGAATCAGCGAAGTTGGTTAAAGATGCGCTAGCAAGCCGTGGTTTAGAGACACCAATGAGTCCAAACCAGGTTAGCCGAGAAGAGAAAAAGGAACGAATCGAACACCATATGCGTGAGATTCTCACTCTCCTTGAACTTGATCTTACGGACGATAGTCTGGAAGAAACACCGCAACGTATTGCTAAAATGTACGTGGATGAAATTTTCTCTGGTTTGGATTACGCCAATTTCCCTAAAATTACGGTAATCGAAAACAAGATGGGCGTTCGTGAGATGGTACGAGTAAAAGACATTACCGTGACCAGTACTTGTGAGCACCACTTAGTGACGATTGATGGTAAGACTGCGGTCGCTTATATCCCTCGTGGGAAAATCATCGGCCTTTCAAAGATTAACCGTATTGTTCGATTCTTTGCTCAGCGCCCACAAGTTCAAGAGCGTATGACGCAGCAGATCCTTGTTGCACTGCAAACGCTACTCGAAACTGATGACGTTGCTGTAACCATGGATGCGGTTCACTACTGCGTGAAATCACGCGGTGTAATGGACGCGACTAGCGAAACGACAACAACAGCTCTGGGCGGTATCTTCAGATCAAACCCAGCAACGCGCCACGAATTCTTACACGGCCTGCGTTAATACGTTTCGTTATTGGATGCACGTGATTTAGCCTTTGTAAATTGAAGTTCGTTGAAAATATTCTAAGCCTCGCTTTATGCGGGGCTTTTTTACGCCTGCAATGAAGTCAACTGTAATGGCTGAGAATGCTGTTATTCCCTAAAGTGAAGAATGAGCGACTTATTCACTTTCGCCATTCCCTAAAGTGAGGAATGAACGTAATAGGGAATCTGTTGCGGCCAAGCAGAAAAAGCACGCTCTATATCTTAACGTTTGTTGAAAGCATATAGAGCGTAACTAGAATCAGTCGCTGGTGGGAGTGCTTAAGAAAGGTTAAACAAACGCTTTAAGTGGTGAACAATACCTGATGGCTTGTTCTCGGCTTGATAGATGTTCAAACCATCGTAAAAACTGGCCATGAACTCTACGCGAATCTCATCATCACTGCTTCTCGATATACGAGACAATAGCGTAGCGGCTACAGCTGCGTGATCATTGGCTAGGCTGTAATCCATTCCTAGTCGTCCTTGAATGAACAACCACAAATGCGTGACTAGTTTTAACTGTTGAGCGTTAGAGTTTTGAAACTTGTCACTGTGCTTAGTGCCCACAGTATTATCGAATACATTTTGCATCGTCTCATTCGCTTCTTTATAGCTTTCAAAGCGATAGCTTGCATCGATATGTTCCTTGGTTAGCAAGCCAAGCAACGTCTGACGTGCAGAGTTCTCCGGCTTGTTCTCGCAAGCGTGTTTAAACAAAGCGTGGTTTTCATCAATAAATGACGACAGCTCTTTCTCGTAGCCTGTCGAGAGCGCTTTGACTGAACCTAAACCTGCTTCTTTTAAACACTGGTGAAGCTTGGTTCTAGCTTGTTGTTTGGCTTTGATTTCTTGCTGCGCGTCGGCTTGCTGCTTGGCTTCTTCTTGCAGGCTAGCTTCTGTTTGCGAACTATTCGGGGTTGGACGCTCAGTCATTACTCTGTAGCTCTTCCCACGTTACTTCTGCCGATTGAGTATCGCTGTTAATGAAAGCAGAGTTACCCGTCAGCATGACTGAAAGATCCATCGTACGTTGTGTCATCGCTGCTAGCTGCTCAATACCATCGTTGTCTAGACGAACGATCTGAGCTTTTAGGTAGCCGAATTTACCTTTGTTCTGCTCCCACCAAACGTTTGATTTAGTGTTGAAGCTGAATACGCGTACTGATTTAGATAGGCGAGTTGCCTTCTTAACACGCTCTGGATCAGGTTCGCCTACATCAACCCATTCTAGGATTTGATCGTCTAACGACTTCTGCCATAAATCGGGTTCTTCAATGCTAGACAACCCTTTAGTGAACTCAAGTTCAGGAGACGCATTGATACAGAAAGCCATGATTCGAGCCATCATTCGCTGTTCTGTTTCAGAAGGGTGTTGTGCAACCGTTAGATTGAAAGAGTCGTAATAGTCGCGATTCATATCGGTTAAAGAGATACGAAACTTGTAGATTGTGGGTTTTAGAGCCATGTGATGTAAGGGTTCCAATCGGATGAGGTGTACTATAGGTGTACCAATGAGTTTTTTGAAATCACAGCCTATAGGTAAGTTGTGCCTAGTATAAACGAAGTGGGGCAGTTAGCTAGCAAGATGGGGGGTTTTGGTACACCCCAATTATTTTAAGCACTTATGATGGACTAACAAGAAAGGGATCACATGACAGTAAGGTGTACTTCGTCAATCAAGTCTTGGGCTGAAAGTAGCACTTCTGATTCTTCGGTACTTAGTGGCGCGTTTGCTTGCTGCAGCGCGTACAAGTAATCGAATTTTACGAAGAAGTCGTAGAGTAACGGAGTGATGTTGCTATTGGTTGCGTTTATATATTGCTCTAGTGTTTCGTTTGAACAGTATGCCCCTTCATCGCCACCTAGTGCATTGACAATAGACACACGAACGAAATGGAAAAACGGTTCTAATTCTGGTGGGTTAACGACCATTTTTGCTCCCTTTACTAATGCTAAGCCGTTATTTAAATGGATAAGGGCTTTTGTTTGAGCAAGTTACATTACCGCCACTAGGAGGCATCTAAATTGAAAGGAATACTTTTGAGGTGAAAATGTACCCCATCAGGGGACTGGAAAAAATCTTGCCAGTGATTTTGCTAAATCAGTGAAACATGAATAACTTCAGGTATTACCAATCAAGTTGTGGGTAGCTAGTACGAGCAGTGAACTCGCCGCTAGATCGAAGGGTTGATTGTTGTGCACATTCAGTGTCATTACGTTAAATCGACTATCTATGCACAACGATATTTATGGAAATTTGTATAGTTTGCATCATCACTGATTTTATGTGACACATTCAGATCAAATGTAGATATCTCATTTAACCGGAATAACCTAACTCAATCGAATTTTTTTAGGAACTCTCTATCTATCAACCTCTTACCAAACATTTTCGCCCCTTTAAGAGTCCAGTGATGGTGATCATACATTGTTTTATAGCCATCGCTGGTGATAGAAGAGCAAAATTCATCATCACAAACTAATGATATCTTATCTATATATATAGCATCCAATTTGATTGTTATTTCCTTTATGTCTTTATTTTTTTTAGAATTGTCAGAGATATTATCTTTTAATAATCTATCAGATTCTTTTACAATACTTGAAAGTGGCACCGCTCCGTTTTGTTTATATTTATCAAAAACAACATCAACATATGTCACCATCTTACTTCCTGAATTTATAACATTATTAAAAATGGCTGTTTCACCAAAAACGAAAACCTTTTTACCATCAGACTTTGCCTTTTTTATAATATAAGGCAAAGCTTCTAGGTCAGTAATATTCGAATGTTTTCCTTTTCTACCCAAGCAGTCTGAGCTTCCGTAGAGTGAACTAATTATAATGGCCGTAGATTCAATGTATTTAGAGCTATTGTAAAACAAGTCTCGAACCTCTGAATACTCTTTATTGTTTTCATCAAAGCAGTTTATCTGAGGCAGAGAGCGCTTAGAGCTAAGATCAACCCCATAACGTAAGAAATCGTATCCTTCAGTAATTTTCTTATTTTGCGAAAAAGCATTAAATATATCTTTTGAATGAGAGTTTCCTATAATTAATATCTTATTTTCTACTTTTTCAAAGTCTGGATTAGAAGAGTACCTAGCTTTCAATAAATCCCAACTATCTATTTGTAACTTCCTATTGTCAATTTCATAATTCGTAAAGATGGTATTGGAAAACCTCTTAGGAAAACCATGGTTATTAATAATAAATATCGATAGAAAAAGGCATGAGAGAAAAGTTAGAGCTATAAAAAAAACACAAACTAACGTTCGGTTCTTTCTAAAAAAACGCTCTACACCATAGTAGGTAAGAGTAGACATAATTATTGTTATCAATGATAGTAATAAAAATTGCTCAAACCTAAAGTAGTCATGCTTGAGTAGTCTAAAGAACACAAATACAGGTTGGTGCCATAAATATAACGAGTATGAAATTAAACCTATCCCTACAACCGGTTTTAAAGACATGGCATCATTAGATACCTCGCCTTTGTGAGAAAACATGATGAAAAGAGACGTACCCAAAACAGGCAGTAATGTAATGAATGATGGGTGCTGAACTTCATGGCCAATAAAGGTCATTGAGTGAACAATTAAGAATAACCCGATAATAGGTAATGATTGATATGCGAGGGATGCAAAACTTCCCTTTGCTAAGTTTTCAACATTCGCTCTGTTATAAAAAGTAACCAAACCACCAAGTATTAGCTCCCATGACCTTGTAGGAAGGAGATAGAAAGCCATATCTGGATTAACTTTCACAATAAAGCTAGAAAATTGTAAGGATACTAAAGCTAAAATAAGAAGCATCCCGAACAAGTATTCTGGAAAAAACCGATTAATCCCCCAAACTATAAACGGAAAAACCACATAGAACTGCCATTCAACAGAAAGGCTCCAAGTATGGAGTAAAGGCCGATAAATACTCGCCACCGCAGTGTAACTATCTTCACCATAAAAAAAGTGATTAGACCCAAAGTACAAAGTTGACTGAAGAGATCTAGCATAAGTCACCAAATCATCGGGTAACAAAATTAAGTAAGCTAAACCAGATGTAACCAACAACATGGTTAAAAGAGCTGGTAAAATTCTTTTGGCTCTTCGCCAATAAAAATCTCGGAATGAAAATGTTCCTTGGTCCATCTGATTACGAATTATTCCAGTAATCAGATACCCAGATAGAACAAAAAACACATCCACCCCAAAAAAACCACCTTGGAATAACTGAACTCCAAACAATTTTAAATTTGCGTGATAGATAATCACTGCGATAACAGCTAACGCTCTAAGACCATCAAGCTCTCTACGATAAGACAACATACGAAATCATAATTAAGAAACATGGCGGTATTGTAAAGGCTAGGCGAGGTTAGGCAAGATATTCTTGAAGAGCCGAAGACACACATCATGCCACTCATTGTTGACACCTTATGGTTTTGGGAGATCACATGACCTGTATTTGGGGGGAATTCAGGTTGTCAAAAACGCTAAGATCCTTCCCGAAAGCAAAAGAGGGGCATTTATCATATTATGAATAGATACTTTCTAATTGTGATTACCAAGCGATTCTGTCGTTTAGCCCAAACATGAAATCATAGTTCACAACCATGAAGACTAAAAGCTCACCGCCATATTCCCCACATCCAAATTCAAATCTGTGCCTTTTTCACTTTGCGCTTTCTCAATTACGACGGGTTTATCGGACTTGATGGTCAAGGACACTTCAGATTTACTTTTTATGGTCTGGTTACCCAATGGGCTATATGCTGCATTTTGCTTGGTGGATTCGAATCCGCCAGCTTGATAAGCATGGGGCTCTTGTTCGGTTTGATTATCCAACGAACCATACGTTGCGTCCTGCATAACAGGCTCAACGCCACCTGCTTGATAAGCATAATAACCTTGCTCAGTTTGGGTTCGCTCCGTTCGGTTTTGGGTTTCATTGGTCGTAATGCCAAGCGTCACGCTCTTATCTTCAATACGGTTGAGTTTGGCTGCTAAGTTATCGACTTCTTGGCTTGCTTCATCGGTTTGAATTTTCCATCCGTCAGGGATGAGTGCGTCTGGCAGTTTGTTGATTAGGGCTTTGAATTTATCCCACAACCAACCAATGCCATCACCAATCCATTTAATGACTTTGTCTAAGCCAATGAACTTATCGATTAAATAAGTGATCGCGATTACTGCAGCGGCAACCGCGGCCACCATAAGCCCGATTGGGTTTGCTAGAACCGCCGCATTTAAAGCAATCAGAGCCACTTTTAGAATAGCGACCGTCGCCAGAATCCCTTTGAAGTTTTGCGTTAACCAAATAAGCCCTTTACCTAGCAGTTCAAAGCCTTGATAAAGACCGTCCACGGTTTGGATAAGTTTTTCGATGAAGTCGGTTCGCCAAGCAGCGTTCTTAAACTTCTCAGAAAATTGGGTGAATGCTTTGGTTGCTTTTTCCATGATAGGGGCAAGTGCTGCAAACTTCATAGAGCGAACGCTTTCTTCGATTTTTTGCAGAGCATCGTTGTAGGCTTCCGCTTTCGCCGCATCTTCTGCAGTCGCACCGCCACCCAATGCATTAAGTTCTTTTCTTGCTGCCGTTAACCCTTCAGTGCCTTCACGTAACATGATCAGCATTTTACGACCGTCTTGTCCAAAGGCCGCGTCCGCAAAGGCCATTTGCTCTTGCGGCGTTTCAAGCTGAGAAAACTCTTCAAGGAGCATTTCATAAGCCTGCTTAGTGTCTTTCGCGCCTTGTAAATCTTTATGCAGCGCGTTCTCACTCTTCTTGAGGTAAGAGCCTAACGCACCAGCCCCCGTTTTTTGCAGTACGCCAAGCCGCTTGGTAAAGCGAAGCATAGAGTTAGACAGGGCATCAGAGCTTACCCCCGCATGTTCAGCTTGGGACTGCATGGCTTGGAGTTCTTGAATGGGTAGGGTTAGGGTCGCCGATGTCTTTGCTAGGTTATCCATTTCACCTGCCGCGTCATTCACTTGTGTTACTAACCCAGCAAAGCTCAAACCACTTAACAGCGCGGCTCCTTTTCCTGCCGCTGCAGCGCCGACCTTGGGAAATTTGATGGAACGGCTTAGCTTTTGAATCGGGCTCATGACTCTTTGTAAGGTGGTATAACGCTTACTGAGCTTGCCAATTTCCTTACCGTGCTTCTTATAACTTCGTTTCAGTCGGTCGTACTCATCATCGAGATTCCCTGTATTTACTCCTGTCTTTTTTAACTGGGTATCGAGCTTCTCTAAATGGGATTTGTAACCCTCTTGCTCAGTGTTCAGTTTGCTCAGCTTAGCTTGCTGCTTTGTGATTTTCTCCGTGAGCGCAGCGCTTGGGGATTCAACGCCTGCCGCTTTTACTTTTAACTCTTCAAGCTTTTCGCTGACCGCAGCAACCGCAATGGCGTTCTTGTCCATTGCTTTTCGTGACGTTTTTAAAGAATCAATCATCCCCATTGCGGCAGAGTCATCAGCCTGCGTCTTCTGTACCTTCTTGATGGACTTGGCGTAATAATCGCTCTCGCCACTCATCCCTTTGAGAACGGCTGAAGTTTTGTCTTTCATATCCATGAGAACAGACAGTTTCATTTTCATTCTGGATAGCCTTTTGTTGATACAAAAAAAGAGAGCTTATTCGCTCTCTTGTGGTGTTTGTTCGTGCCTTTGTCTGGCCAGCTCTCGAAACAGTAATAGGTCGTCGTAGCTGAGTTTGTCTATTTCGCTTGGCGGCCAATGAAACACAAGGGCGATGTCTGCGTAATAGTCTTCAACTCGATCTATTACTATTCCGTCGCGACGAAAAAAGAGGCAAGTGTCGTGAGCAATGGTGCCCAGTTCTCTGGAGGCATATTGATAATGTCACGCTCATTCAAGCAAGAGATTCGAGGCAATAGAGTTTGTCCTGCTTCAAACTTCATTCCGCACACATCTATCAAGCTCAACCCGCGCAAATGCCCAGAGTGTGGCTTGCTGATATCAATATGCGTCAGCGCTTTGCCGTCTTTTTCAATAGGCGAGGCCAGCTCCGCGACCTTGACTTGTGACTCGTCTTTAATGGGGTTGGTCATAGCCAAGCTCCTTTTGTAATGCTTCAAGTTTCTTCTTCACGCCGCCTTTCTGCGGGTCTAGCTTCATCACTAGCTCAAACAGGTTGTGCGCCTTTTCTTTGTCGCCTGCTTCAAAGTGCCAGTCACCGACAAGGCGGAACATTTTCACTTTGAGTGGGGCGTTGGTAGCAAGCTCACCAGCCAGTAAATCATTTACGGCTTTAAGCAGGTATTCGCGCTTGTACGCTTTCTTTTCTGTGTGCGCTTTGTGCGTGTACTTAAAGACGTAATCACAGAAGCCCGTTTGACCATTCACTTTGAAATTAGCCGGTGTTTCTAATCCGCCATCGATGGCCGCTCGAAAGTCATCGTGGATCTCTTCAAACTGGCCAAGGTCAAAGTGCCACATATAAAAGCACCACATCACATCGAGGTTGCCGTAGTCGCCTTTGTGAGTGTCCAGTAGCTTTTCAACCAATGGTCGGTACTTGTTAATGAGCTCTTGCTTGTACGGATCTTTCTCTTTCGAACCCGACAATGTGCGTAGGTAGCTTTGGTCTTGCTTAAACACGAGTTGCGTTTCTTCCCAGGGCTTATCAGCAAAAGCGGTGCGAACGGCTTGGCTTACTGTTGACTCGTTCATTACGTCAACACTGTCGATAGCTTCAACCGGTTCTGGCTTTGCCTTCTGAGCCTCTCGTTTCATCAGTATGGATAACATGTTCTTTCTCCTTACTGCGGGATGAGTTCGTCACCGTTGAAGAGCACTTCAAGCTGACCATCTTTTATCGCAACCGTAAGCGGGTCGACTGTCCATGCGCCTTTCAAGGTGTAAGCGCGGTTTGTGTTCGTTTCTAAGGTGATGTCTTCACCCACAAAATCAGCAATGGCTTTCTCATCGGTGTCTTGAGCGTGAATGATGGTGCATTTAATAAAAGGCGCATCCGAGAATTGTTCAGAGAAACCCAAAGGGCCATCGTCACCCATTATGGTTTCGCGCTTCATGTTGCCGAGGCCATATTCCGCCCCTTCTTTGATGGGAAGGCGTCCCAATGAACCGGCGTTAAGGACAGCACGGCTAGTAATTTTTGTTCCCATGACTTACTTCCTAAATTGAATTTTGCCTGCAACGATAATCAAACCGTTCACGAACTGCGGAGAATCTTGGTAGTTGACGCGCTGCTTGTTGGTTTCATCTAGCTCGACAATGAGCGACTTTTTGTAGCCATCGAAATCTTGCACGATGCCTTGGTATTCCAAATCTCGATACAAGGTCAACAGCTTGGCTTTGAACATAGTCGGCGTCACAATCGGCTGACCTTTGGCGAACTTGGTACCGTCTTTCGCAACTTTATGGCGAGGGTAGACACTTAAGATCAATGAACGCTGTTTCTGACGAAAATACATGGCGGTTGCCGGTGTCATGACATCAAGGTAACTGTTGTCCGTTACGCCAGCTGCGTTTTCTGTGTAAGCGGTAACGGCGCGCTCGACTAACACTTCATTCGCTGAGTTCACCGTGTAGGTACTTAACCCTTCATACAAAAAGAGGTTACGTTCAGCCCAGTCCCATTCTTGTGCTGCCAATGAGTAAACACCGTTTAACTTGAGCGTTTGCAGGGGTCTGCAAGGGTCAATGGCCAATGACGGGGCGATTTGACCAACCCATGCGCCAATCGCTGCCGCGTCTGACAGTGGCGCTTCTGCAGAGTCACCCAAGTTATTGATGGGCAGAAAGTTGATTAACGCGCAGTTGCTTGTTGGTGCAAAGGTGATGAGCTCTGCGTGTGTGCCTTTCTTGGGTAGATACGCGATGCCTGGTACTTGCTCTAAGGCTCCATATCGCTCTTCAAGAAAAGCCCCTAACTCACGAATAGTGGTGCTGTCGTTCAATGAGCACATGATGTGGTGATATTGAACGTCACCCAACGCGGCTAAGGCGCTTGCGGTATCACTATCTTCAACACTGACCGCAAAGATAGGCATGGTTTTATCTTGCTTACGGAAATAGGTGATCATTTCCACTATGTCGCTATTGGCACCAAACGAAGCTGCCGCAATCGTCTCATCCATACAAAGCGTGACTTTGTTTGGCGCGACCATTGCATCACTGACCGCATTACCGATAGCCAAGATAACTTGCAGGTCTTCTGCGCTGTTTGCCAGGCTATTATCAATTTCAATGTAGACACCGGGAACGCGAGCGGTGCTGGGTACTTCAGCAAAACCAATACTCATTATTTAGTTTCCTTTTGGGCTGTGGGCTTGGCTGTTTTATCGATGACCACGATACTTTTTTCAGCGAGTCGACGTAGCCAGTAAGCGTTACGAGGTTTATCTTCACCTGAAGCTTTCAGTGGCTCTCGGGTTGTTGGGTCTTTCACGATCAAACTTGTTTTCGCTGGCTTAATCTTGAAAGTGGGTAGCGCCGTTTGCTCTACTTGTTGTTTATCCATTACGCTGCATCCTCTAGTGCAAAGTGTTCCGCTGCCATGGCGAGTAACTCTCGCTCTAGAGCAGGCGTCCAACCAATGAAGGTTCGTTTGGGCATTTGGTAATTGCGTTTGGCTTTCACGCCACCTGTCCATTGACCTGTTTTACTGTTGTAGTGACCATTAACACGAGTCGTAAATGACACTTGAGCGCCTTGGTTGTGCTCTTGGCCAATGCGACCTGCGACGCCTTTTAGACCAACCTCAAAGCTCTCTTCTGTAACGTGAGTTCTTAACGCCTGGCCAAAACCAAGCAACATGTTTTTATTGTTCACGGTGTTCTGCGCTTGAGTGCCATCCCATAGTTGGGTTGTTTTTCTCCGCGTTCGGCTTTGGTACGGGTTGTTGTCTATATCTCGCTGAGCTCGAATTTGCTGACGAAAGAACTGCCTTGCGCGGTTGGCCATGCGTTTATTCAGCTCAAACTTATCACTGGCCGTCAGCACTAAACTTTCCACAACTTGAGTCAGTTGCTCAGGCGTCGCGAGGGTTAATTCACTCATGGCAAATCATCTAAGTGGCCGACAAAGTAGACCAATTCACCGAGTTGGTCCTCATCGGCTCGCGCTTCGAATCCACTGACACATTCATAACGGGTATCACCTTGCTTCCAATTGCCTTGTTCGTTTTCTTGAAGGTCGAACTCTTCACGAATATCAATTTTCAGCTTGAGATCAAACGCACCTTTATCGAGAGGCTCCAGCGCGAACGTCGGCATGGGTAAGCCTTTTTCCGCTCGCTCTGGGTCAAATTTATTGAGCCAGCTGACTAAATGCATAAACAACACTTGCGGCTCTAGTTTGGCGCTTTGTAAGAAAACGATGGCGGTATACTCAATTTCAAACCCATCGACATCCACACCCTGACCACAAAATAAGGCGCCATCCTCCGCCCACACATCCATTTTGGCAGCATCAGTTACATGGCTTTTGAATAGGTCTGTTAAGCTTTGCAGCGCTTTCATTACACCCTCTCAAAGCAGTAGGTTTCTTCTGCGTGAATCAACATGTCTATGGCTTGGCGGGACTGTACTTCGCACTCTTCTTTCTTACTGGTGAGCGCTTCTTGTCGGTCTGCTGCTTCGGCGGTGGCGTCACCACTCATTTGCACGCTAATCAGTTGAGCGGCGGTCAGTGCGAATACGGCCTGCTTGTAAAGTGTTTTGGCCGAGTCATCATCACCAAAGCGTTCTTGAGATAACGCCATCAAACTAGAAAAGGGGATTAAGGTTTCTTTCAACTCAGAATGCACCTTAATGCGTGACACCGTAGCGTGATGCAGAATGCCTGCCTCTGTTTCATTACTTTGGAAATGGAACAGAGACTGAAACTCTGAAATTTTCAGGGCTGGATATTTGTCCGAGGCTGGCAACTCAGATTCATAGCGCTCGTTTTTATCACCGACAAATTCCATGATGTATCCTTACAGTGTTAGGGAATGCAGGCCGACAATCGCGAATAACAGTTAGCACCAAAGCGCACCTGAAATAGCAATAGAGCCTGCATTGAGGGGGTGTTAGTTTGTAATGGTTGGCTTAATGCCAAACCTCGTTAATCCAAAGCTTCACGTTTTTGAATTCAATGGCTGCAGCTTTGCCAATCTCTTCGATCACGTAAGCCATGTTCATCGACTCAAAGTTTTCAATTTGGTCTTTTTCGTCGTTCTTCTTACCTGTAGAGCGGCGAACTGAACCTTCTTGAATGTAGATGGATAGGTTGTCGTAACTGGTCACCATGATGCCCGTTGAAGGGAAGCCTGGTACTTTCACTGCAGGCAGACCGCCATAAGTACCGATGACTTGCAGTTCTTGAATTTTGCCTTTTTCGCTTGGCGTATTACCGTGCGCTTCGTAGAACTTGGCTTTGTCATAAGCAAGCAAGTCAGAGCCGATGATGGCCACAAGGTTTGAGTCATTTTCACAGGCATCATGCAGTAGGTTTTTCGTTTCAAGCACGGCTAGGTCTAGGTTGATGAAGTCACCACCTTCACCGATACGAATTTCACCATCCGCTTTTTGTCCCGTGGTGATTAAGCGATCTTCGTTATGATCACGCATGGCTTGGAACCAACCTTTATTCACATCTTCACCGTTCGGATTAGCGCTAGCATCGGTATTTTTAGCGACACTTACGCCATACCAACCAATGGTGATTTTATTGGCGTCAATCTGCTCTCGGGTTGCTTTACTAATCAAGGCGTTGAAGTTCTTATGGTGCGCCCACGCGTCCAGTTTTGCGTAACGAAGCGCGGTATCAAAGTTCGTTTGCTCACACATGTAAGGCATCGCCCCCATGCTTGAATGATCTTTCGGTGTACGTTTGCCCGAGCCCGATGTATCGGTACGACTGGCAATCATGCCCGTAGCGCCAAGACCAATGGATTCTCCTTTTTGGTTTTTCACTGAGATGATGTTGATTTTGCCTAGGAACCAGTTGCTTTCACGGATAGCCGCGATAATGCGCTGAGTACCATTAGGGCTCACGTTAAACTTCTCGGTTGCATCATCTACATCGTTTTGCGCTGCCACGGCTTTCACGTAGGCGCTGAGTTTTATTTTGGTCTGCTTTTGCATGTTCTTACCTAATTCAATTCGTTATGGGTTGAGGGCGTGTCGAAGCCTATAAGTAGCGCTCTTCGTCATTACCTTCGCCGGCTAACTTGCGCTGCTCTTCATCGGTCAATTTGCTAAATTTTTCAATTTGACCAGTTAGGTTTTCTACCTGTGAAGACAGAGTCTCGACTTGACCTTTCAGATCAATCACTTGCTTGTTTTCTTCGGGTGCTGTTTCTTCGTCACCGGTGTTAGGCTTTTCTTCTGGTTTGTTTTGAGAAGCGAGTTGAGTAACCAGTTGGCCTAATTGACCAGATAGGACTTTGTTTTGCTCAATACTCTCTTCAAGCAGCTCTTCTGTTTTTTTGCTCATGTCGTCTTCATCCTGTTGTTGTGAGAGCTGCTCATCAGCATGATTACGCTTGAGCCAGCTTTGAAATTTGCTAAATAAACCTTTATCCGTTTGGTCGGAGTCTTGACCTGAAAGAGAAGATAAATTCACCGTCTGCCCTGTAGACACGTAGGTTTTATCATCTGACTTATTGGATAATTGAATTTGAGTGGTGCCAAGAGAGGCTGGGTTATCTGTTAGTGCAAGCCCCGTGAGGTAAGCCTTCCCTGTTTTGCCAAAATCTTCTTGGTACTCAACAGATGTATGAAGTAACTGGCCGCTCTCAACGGTACGCAGCAGCATTGAATTTGGCTTAATGATTGCCCAGAGTTCATCATCACGCTTTTCAGCGGATAAAACGGAACCGTACTTCCAGCTCCATTGAAAGTGCTCTTCGTTGATTAACGCGTTGTACTTTTTAGGGTCATAGCTTTCAGCAATGTCATCGACCACTTGCTGTGGGACGTTACGCCCATCAACGGTAGGCCCTGCCTTCAAAATGCAAATTGGCTCGGACTTGAACATCATTTCTCTCCTAAATTCGATGATTCCAATTTACCCAATGCCTCTGCCTTTTTGTATTTGTCCTAGTTCTAAACACTTGATATAGAAATCGTTCAAGCTGAGTAATCACAGGCGCTGTAGCACTATGCAAACATGGAAAATAATGTTGTTAGCGAACCGCTCTATACCGCCGACCAAACGAAAGCTTTGGGACTGTTTTTACGCCAACGTAAGCCTGCTGAAATTGCAGAAACGGTTAGCGTAGCCACACGCACGGTTCAAAAATGGATAACTCAGTTTGATTGGAAAACGCTGAGGGATGACGCGCCCGTCGAATTAATGATGAGACAGCGCATTGCTTACTTGATGTGGGTTGACCAAAAGCTTGAGAGCCAAGAGCGTGAGCTCAAGATGTTGCTCGAACAGCAATTCAAACGTGATGAAGCTGAGCAAAGGCGCAACCGACCAGCTGGCCGAAGTGATGGCGAGAATAAGCGTGGTCGCAAGCCAAATAAGACGAAGAACGATGTATCCCACATCACCAAAGAGATGTTGGACGAGTATCGAGAGAAAACCTTCTTCGAATACCAAAAGGACATTCATGACCATAAGCAAAACGATGAGATCAATGAAGTGCGCTTTTATCTTAAGTCGCGGCAGATTGGTCTTACGTTCTATTTTGCCTTTGAAGCGTTTGAAGATGCGGTGCTGACTGGCGACAACCAGGTGTTTATCTCTGCGTCGAAAAAGCAGTCGTATATCTTCAAAAACTACATTCGTAAGTTTGCGCTAGAGATTGGCGAAGTTGACCTAAAAGGTAAGGACGACGTCGAGCTCAGCAACGGTGCGAACCTTGGTTTTATGTCCACCAACGTAGCGACCTCTCAAGGTTTTAACGGCCACATGTATTGGGATGAAGTGTTTTGGATCCCAGGTTTTGCGGATTTAGATAATTACGCGGGCGGTATGTCGATGCAATCGCAGTTCCGCACCACTTACATTTCGACACCTTCTACCATGGCCCATGAAGCCTACCCGAAATGGCAAGGCAAGAAAGAGCACGGCATTGATATTAGCCACAAGGCGCTAAAAGCCGGTGCTTTAGGTGTCGATTTTATCTTCCGTCAAATGATCACGGTGGATGATGCGATTCAGAAAGGCGCGACCTTCTTCAACATGGATAAGCTCAAGCGTAAATATCCGGTTAAAGAGATTTTCGACAACCTATTGCGTTGTAAGTTTTTGGACGACAGTGCTTCATTCTTCTCACTGAAAGCGCTACTGGCATGTAAGGCAGACAGTTCACTTTGGAAAGATGTCGACCACGAGAAAGCAAGGCCAGTAGGCAACGCAGAGGTTTTGGTCGGTTATGACCCAAGAGGTGGCGGTACGGGTGAAAGCTCGGACGATGCAGGCTTAGTAGTGGCGTTGAAGCCAAAGCGCAAAGGTGGAATTTTCCGATTCATCGAAAGGGTTCGCCTTAAAGGCTCCAGCTATGAGCAACAAGCCGACACCATTCGCGGCATTACTGAGAAATACAATGTGGTGTACATGGCCATGGATACTAGTGGCGTAGGCTCGGCTACCGCTGAGCTGGTTCGTAAGTTTTACCCAGCTTTGGTCGAGCTGGATTACTCACCCGAAGTGAAACGATTGATGGCCTATAAGTCGAGAGAAATCATTAACAGCGGCCGCTTACAGTTTGAAGCGGAATGGGATGATCTCGTTCACTCGTTCTTAATGATTCGCCAGCAAACCACTAAGGTGAGTAACCAAATTACCTTTGTTTCTAACCGCAGCAAAATTGGCTCTCATGCCGATTTAGCTTGGGCTTCGATGCATGTAATGCGTTGGGAGCCGATTGATATAAACAATGACACCAACACCAGTGTCGAGTTCTTCTAGCCTAATTTTGGAGAGGCCAAGTGATAGAGATTGAATTTTCTAACCCCGTGAGCGTGATGAACAGCGACATTCTGAGCTATTTAGAAGTGGCGTTGGTTGATGGTTTATACGAACCACCGATTGCGCTCGATACCTTAGCCAAGGCACTGCGCACGAACCCGATGCATTCGAGTGCGATTGAGTTTAAGCGCAATACGTTAATGCATGCCATTGCGCTGAGTGGATTACTTTCACGCCAAGATGCAAAGCGCTTTATTCAAGACTACTTAACCTTTGGCAATGCCTACTTACAGGTCATTCGAGGCTATGGAGGGCTGGGTGAGCCTATTAAGCTCAAACACATACCTGCTTTGTATATGCGTAGACGTGAAGACTTAGGTTGGACGTACAAGCCAAGAGCTTACGATGATGATGGGCGCATCGACTACAAGAAAGGCCAAGTGTTTCATTTGGGCGATTACGATGTAGCGCAAGAGCTGTATGGTTTGCCGAGTCACATTAGCTCTTTGACCTCTATCTGGCTAAACGATGATGCCACCTTGTTTCGTCGTCAGTACTACCGTAACGGTAACCATGCAGGTTACTTGCTGTATATGAATGAGCCAACCATGACAGAGAAACAAGAAAAGGCCATCAAAAAACAACTGCAGGCTCAAGAAGGCATGGCGTTTAAAAACCTGTTTGTGAATGCCAAAGGTAAAGACACCAAAGCCCCAGAGCTTAAACCAATTGGTCAGGTGGAAGCCAAAGACTCATACAAAGAAGTAAAGAACCAAACCATGAACGAGGTGCTTTCGGTTCACCGTGTGCCAATCGAGTTGATGAGCATTCGACGCGAGAGTATTACGTCACTCGACTTGAACAAGGTCGATTGGCTGTTCCACAAGAACGAACTACTGCCACTGATTGATATGATGCAAGAATTGAATGATGTTGTGGGGCAACCGGTCATCACCCCTAAAAAGTACAAGAGCCTAGATATGACCTAGGCTCTCAGTTTTAAGAGGAAAAACTAATTTATGGTAATTTGCTAGAGATCTCTTGACTGATAATATCCGAGCCATATTTTGATAAATGGTCATCATCAAAATATAAAGGAAGCTTGTTTTTATCCGTATAACAATATTTCTCATCACATAAGGTTTTATGTGGATACACTCTTATTACGTTCTTACTTTTAACTTTATCTAATAAAGAAAAACTATCTCTTGCTCTCTCCATATAGTGTTTTAAGCTTATTTTCGGATATTCATACTCTTTGAAAGCTTTTACCTTTCCGGATAGGCTAATATGTTTACTTAGGTGGTTGTTTATGTGATTTGGAATGTGTATCGCAATTTCTGGTACTGGATAAATTAAAATAAGTGTGTTGTTTTTTGCAAAATATGTCAGCCCATTAATAATGTTTTCTTCTAAAGGTAGTGAATTTGTTGATTCATGGAAAAAGTCTGGAGTGAAACCATCTTTATCACCGCCTTCTTTATCACCATATTCATTTACGTACATTTTTTTGCTTAAATACCAGGGTAAGCGAGCAGAAAATACTATTGTTTGACCCTTAAGGGTTGAAATGTAATTGGCGACATCTGGAGTTACATCTTCATTACACGTTTTAGCCTGTTTTTCGATCCAACTTTTTTCCGAACTATCCCACCTTTTAACATTAGGTATGCCTAAGCAGCCATATCCATATTTCGATACAATTTTATGATTTGGAAAGTTTGACTTCAGGCCAATGATTAAAGCTTCAGCATGACTATCACCAATTACTACTATCTTTTTATCTGTTTGAATATCACGGTTCGGGCCTAACCCACTGAGTTCATTCATGACTTTCGATAATTCCCCATATCGACTTGGCAACCCACCTTTATCAATAATAACAATTGAATATAGTAAACACGCAATTAACATAGCAAAAATAGATGCCGTCTTATATATCCCTATTATCTTATCCTTAAATCTCACCTCAACAAAGTAAAATGTTGCTACTGAAAGAATTATAGATATCACGGACAATAATATAAATTGTTCAGGTCGGAAATAATCGTGTTTAATCCATCTGAAAAATGCGAAAACAGGCTGATGCCATAAATAAAGAGAATAAGAAATTATACCTATAGCAACGACGGGTTTTAGGGATAAAATATCATTGGAAACCTCACCTTTGTGAGAGAACATAATGAACAAACAAGTACCTAAAACAGGAAGCAAAGTGATAAATGAAGGGTGATCAACTTCATGGCCAATGAAAATCATTGAATGGACAACAAGGAATAATCCAATGACAGGTAAAGATTGGTGTGCAAAAGCTGTAAAGCTACCTTTTATTGTATTTTCAATATTTTGTCGGTTATAAAAAGTAACTAAGCCACCCAATATCAACTCCCATGCTCTTGTGGGAAGAAGATAGAAAGCCATATCAGGGGCAGCTTTAACTATAAAGTGAGATGCTTGTAATGAGAATAGTGCTAAAACAAGCAGCACACCAAATAGGTGTTGATGAGATAATTTATTTACACCCCAAATTATCAATGGAAATACAACATAGAACTGCCATTCAACTGATAGACTCCAAGTATGGAGCAAAGGGCTATATATATTAGCTGCGGCTGTATAGCTATCTTCACCATAAAAAAAATGGTTTGAGCCAAAGTACAAGACTGATTGAAGTGATTTAGCATAAGTGACTAAGTCACTTGGCGGTAAGATGAGGTAGGCTAATACTGACGTTGCCAATAACATCGTAACGAGAGCTGGTACGATCCGCTTAGCTCTACGCCAGTAGAATTCCCGAAATGAGAATGTGTTTTTATCCATTTGACTACGTATTATTCCAGTAATCAAATATCCTGATAATACAAAAAAAACGTCAACACCAAAAAATCCGCCTTGAAAGATCTGAAAACCAAATATTTCCAGCTTGGCATGATAGATAATCACAGCAATAACAGCTAAAGCACGAAGCCCATCAAGCTCCCTACGATAAGACAACATAAAATTCACTATAATATAAATAAGAGTTCGTCGCATTGTAGAGATAAGGAAGAATAAGGCAAGACACAATAAGCTTAGTTAACGTCGAGATACCGATTATTCCCATCGTAAGAACAAGCAGAGTCCTTCACTAGATATGTATATCACTGTGTTTTAAATGCTTGGATCCACGACTGTAATGATAGCAACTGTTGGGCATTTTCAGCACAGGTTTGTAGGTTCGCCACATCTTCCGCTAAGACTTCGGCGTCTCGCTCGTAACCTGTAGCGGTTTTGGCGGCACCATCAGGGACGGTGGAGGGTTGCTGAATACCGATTGCTCGATTATGCGCTTGCACTGATTGGGCGCGGATGTGCATCCAGTCAGGATCGTTAACAACGCACTGCTTATCACTGTTCTGTTGAGCATACTTGATCACCTCTTTTTCTATCTCTCGAAACTCAATTCGAATATCTGGCTTTTGGTTCGCGAGCTTTACGGCGAGCTGAAAAGCCTCGTTTTGTTTTTGCTCTACTTTGTCCCATAGGGCATTTTGCGCTTTTAAGGCTTTGACCTCAGTGGTGGTTACGCCGTAGTCATACGAACAATAAGCGACACCGCTAAGAGCAGCAGCAAAGGCGATGGCTTTAAACAAAGTTAGATATTGGTTTAGCATGATCACCACCCATTCAAACAAACTTGTTGTTCTTTGGTTCGGCGTTTAGGAATACCGGCACAGTTGCTTTGCTTGAGTCGGCAGTCTTTACCATTCACAAACACCCATCTTGGGTACTCGTTACAAGCGCCTTGATGATCACCTTGGTTAAACTTCTTCAGTAAGGTAGAGCGCGTGAAATTACCGGCGCCAAGGTTAAAGACAAAGCTCACCATCATGTCGTATTCGCCCTGGCTAGCGGTTTGGTTGATGTGTTTGTTTACCACTTGTTCGGCAGCTGAGATATCTTCAACAAAATACTCAGCCGCTTGTTGCTCGGTTAACACTATCTGTGGTGTAACACCGCTTGTATGACCAAGCCCTGCAGTCCAAACATCGGCACTGCATTGGTAGGGTTTGAGTCTGCAACCTTCTTCATTCGCGACATGGCTAAGGCCTTGCTCACTGGTAGTAAGCTCTGAATCAATGGTAAAAACAATAGCAAGAACGGAGGCCACTGAGCACACTACCGCCTGTATTGCTTTGGTTTTTATGCTCATGCTGAACCCTCTTTTTTTGAGTTCAACTTGTCCAACTGCGCTTGGCTGAGTTTGGTTGCAATAGCGTAGTGGCGAATAGCCATGATGCCTGCGCCAATACCGACCGCTACAGACAAAACTTGGAGTACGTCATTCACGCCAAAACTGATTAGGGTTGCACTAATGGAAGCGAAGATTTTCTTTAGGCCAGTGACATCGAGTAGTGATACGACGAGTGCCTTTGCCTCTGATTCATTCATTGGTTTCTCTCTTATAGCTAGATGATTAGTTCCCCCATAAGCAGTGTATCTAACTGAGTTTTAAAGGGGACTGATGGCATTTCTAGTGTCGAGATATAGAAGTTCAGAGAGCAGGAAAAGAAAACCCAGCGGTTAAGCTAGGCTTGAATATGGTTGAGGTTAGTTAGTAGGCGGTGTCGGCCAAGGGTTTTCTGTTTGGATTTTGTCACGGGCAGCTAGGGCTTGAGCCTCTATTGTTTGTGCATCATCTTCAAAACCTTGTAAGCGCTTAATGTTGGCTTCAGCAATTAAGGGATCGCATATCTGAGCGTATAGCCCACGGCGAACGTTGTCGACTTGGTTATATTCAGCGATGTATTTATTACTTTGGTTGGTTACCCAATCGTTGTTAATCCACTCGTCAAATTGAGTAATAGGTTTTAGCTCTGTCCAACCTTCTTTTATTTCACCCAGTTCGGTAACGGTTTCCGATTTGTTGCAATTCGTTTGGTCATAAATGATTTCGCCACGATGATCTTCGATGTATTTAGTCAGGAATGGCTTACCACGTTCGTCAAATTCACAAGCTATTACTACAAAGCCTTCTTTTTTTTGTAGCGGCTCTATAGTCAGCGCATCGCGGGGAACTTGTGGTAATTTGGAGCCAATGAAAGCAGAAATAGGCTTATGCATGACAACCCTGGTTACTTTATCGTATTGGTAATAATATTGAGTCATTAAATCACTAGCCCCTTCCATTCAATCATCGTTACGGGTTGGTTTTGATTGGCTGTCGGAACCATCTTAGATGCATCGAACTCAATGGAATGATTTCCTCCAGGGTCAGCACCTATGACGCCTACCTTAGCCGGACTGTTTCCGTACTCTTTCAACTCTAATACGCCTGAATCCATTTTTATAGGAGAGTAAACAGAAGATACGCCACCTTTTAGATTACGTATCGCATCTTCGTGGGTTTGCCCTACAACGTACTCAGCACCATCAGCAGCACGCAAATAACGTCCTTGAGACTCACGTAGTTGAACCACATTGCCAACCACAAGCTCTGGGCGCTTAGCGGCCAATCGCCAATACACCGCTTTAGGTACGTCTTGATTATTTTCAACTAGCATCGTTTCTGGCGGTATTGTGCCGCCAAACCAAACGGTTGAACCAATTTCACTAGAGACATGAGGGACCCAATAAGGTGGCTTGGTTGTGTCTGACCAATTAGTAAATCGATTGTTGGAGTCTAGTGGATCTTTACCCGAAAGCATTTCAACATTTGAATACCATTGCCAGTATGAGAGTTCGCCTGTCTGAGCATCTTTCGTATAGCAGGTTTCACCTGTCGAGTAAGTTCGAGAGGGGTCGTATGGCATGGCCTGCATCTTAGAAGCAAAACGTGCGATAAATTCGGTTTCAGTAAGAAAGTCACTGTTTTGGAAAACAAGATCACCAGGGCTGCCCGTGACCGTTGATTTCAACGTCAATATCCCCCCTATACCTTTAGGCAGTGCGACTTTCGGCGTCACACACTCAATGACTACAGCGCTCGTATCATCAACGATGTGAACCTTATACATGTACTCATCAAAATGGGTTTCGGTTGGTAAACGCATTTCAAATGTTAGGACGCCATTTTCATCATAGTAACTGGCGTGAATAGTAGAGCTGTAGAATTCATATACATCAGCCGATTCAGGTCCAATATTACCCAGTAGTTTAAATTGCTTTATGGTGGATTTGAGCGAACTGGTTAATATGCTCAAACCATGCGTTGTTGGGATCGCTTGTAATTGGTTCACGAGTCATCTCCTATTTCTAGCAGCCAAGTAATAGCTGTGGTACATAGATATTGCGCGTTGGCGTTAATCGACAGTTCTTGGTTAAACTCAGGAGTAAACGTCATTGCAGTATTTTGATTAGCAGCGACACGACCGGCTAATGGATAAATCCAATGAAACTCTGTGTGAGGCAGTCGTTTTTCTTCTAGTGCTTTAAAAGCCGCGTCATTGTTGTAGCTATACAGGTCTATTTTGATGAGGTTTGGGCTTGCGACCTCGTCATACACGACACCGTTTGAACCCATTGTCATCAAGAGCCGTTGATAGTCTGAAATCTTCCAACCAAATTGCTGCTCTTCAAACTCAGTTAATAGGGACAGTTCAAGCTCGTCATGGGTTTGCTTGAAGTCTTTGGCAATGCCTTGGATGGTGTTGGCAAGCTCTAGGTTCTCGGTGTCTTGCCAATATTCGCCTTTGGGTAATAGCCCTCGATAGGCGCCTCCAAAATCTCCGGCACTGTATTCAATAATTAAGTCGGAGGTGTCCACGTCACACCTCCTAATACATGTATCTGATTGTTGTTAATGGCGACTTCTCCAACCGGAGAGCGAACAATAAAGTTGTTGGTCACGGTAGAGATAGTTAAAACAATTTCGGTATTGGTGATGGATTCCGGCTTTTGGGTTGTCGGATCGATGTTGCCCATTTTCTCTTTCACTAAGTTTTCGAGTGCAGTGACCACATCGTCACGTACCACTTGGTCTTCAATGCCTTGGATCTCTATATTAAGTGGCACTTGCTCTGGTAGGTGAGCCAATGGGTGGCAACCTGCAAGCCGATTTTGTTCAAACGTGTTTTGCACTAACTTGACCACTTCAGCGTTTAACGTTGGGTTGTTTTCTCGCGCACCGATATACACTTCAACCATGCCTCGCTGTGGGGTGTTATCAAGCGCCCAAGAAAAATCCACATCCGAGTGAGCCGATACCGCCCACACTTCGTAATCCGTCGCTTTGCCAATCAGCTCGTTCTTTTCAAATGCTACGATGACACGCGCTCGCCAGTGTTCTAATTCTTCAATATTGGCGCCTCCGCCAATGCCAAGTGAAAGCACACGGTTTGGGTCAATACCGCTTAGTCCTTCGCTTAACGTAAGCACCGCACCTTCGGAAAGATTACTATCTACGCCAGATTCAAGTGCAATGACATCAACGGGGACGTTGCTGTATTGTTCTTTGGTGGTTTCGTACTCGTGATTGGCATGCGTTAAACGGGTGCCTTTTTTGATTACCACCGTGCCACCCAGTTCAGTGAACTGGACTCGGCCCGTTGCGAACGTGGGCAGCAATCGAGGGGCTTTATGGCGATTGGCGTGTAGGTATAACCACTCTTCAGAGCAGGTTTCAGGGTGCAGCTGCCTGAACAGCAAATCTTGATAACCATATTGCCCATAGCTGACACCAGCAATGGCAGCGGCTATCGCTTTGGTTGCGGGGTTGTTTTGCCCTGTTTCAGATACCAGATTGGCTTCTGCGCGAGCAATCAGACTGTCTAGGCTTCGTTGTGTACTCATTGGTTAACCTTTGAAAGTGGAACATCAAACTGAGAGCCATCGGTTAGGGTGATCATCACATTACGACCCATCTGATTTGGCTTCTCTCGCCATACTGACACCTCAACCGCTTTAGCGAGGCCGTCTGTAATGAGCCAAGCGAGCGACTCTTCACAAAACCGTTTAGCGAGGCTGAGCGTTTCGTCTGTGAGCTTGGCTCGCTTGAGTGTCCAGTCACGAGAGCCGACTACGCTTATCAACTCATGGCTCCAAGTGCCGCCACGCTCATTGCTTGCCATACGGGCGCGATCGTTTTGAGTGGATTCGGCGTAGTTATAAACACTCTGTAAAACAGCGTGTGTTAATCCCTCTTTAGAGCTGAGTGGTGCCGTTAGGGCGGTTAAATTGAAATGGCTCATCCTTTATTTGGCCCTTTGGTGGTTCTGGTTGTCCCGTCGTCTGTGTAGTCGTGGTCGTGCTTTTCAACTTTGACACCGCCGAACGTACCGGATGCGCCACCCACAGAACCGGTCACATCAGCGTTCTTGGTGACTTTCAGATTACCGCTTATTTCTACATCACCAGAAAACGTGGACTTAGGTGCAGTAACGTTCACAGCCGTTGCGTTCACTGTGGTTTCTTGCGCGGATATCACTTCTAACTTTGCGCAGGCGTTTATCTTGATGCCTTGTTGCGTAAAATGAACAAGGTTGCCTTTGTCATCGAGCATCGCGACTTCACCAGGCTGTAACTCTATTTGGTGACGTTCGTCTTCTACGTTCACGGTAATGCCGCGAGATGTGGTTCCACCAATGAACAGGTTGTAAGTTTTCGCCCCTGGTAATGGACGGCTCATAAACCCGTAGTTGTGCACGCGTTTTATCTTGTCGTTGGTTCGGCCTGTCGCGGTTTTGATTTGTAGCCGGCCTGTGGTTGCCCCTGTGACAGTGCCGGTACCAATTACGTTTTTGATTCTGGCCATTAATCGCTGTTGTTGCTGCAGAGCACTAGACATAGCTTTGCTCCTTAAACGGCCTAAACAGCTCAACCGATGTTTCTGTAGAGCTTTCAGACACTGATAGGCCAAGCGACTTGATCACCAACATCTCACTGAAGCTTTGCTCTTGGTCAGCGACTCGAATCACTCGGTTTAATCCATCAATGGCCAACTCAGGGAATATGTCGGCAATTGTGCTTGATGCTGTCAGGCTTTGAGCAATGGCGAGGTTGCGCTCGTATTTAGCACGAGACAGGCAAGCTTCTCGGTTTTGTAATTGGTCACAGGTGATCACCATGGTGCGTGAGCTATCGACGTTTGGATTGACGACCTGTGAGCTTGCGTCATCCCACTGGCCTTGCACATCAATGGTGTGAAATTGCTGATTGAAGGTGCGCTTGATGTTCAGGCTGTCGATGTTGTTGCCCGTTTCTAGGCCAATGTTGCTGATAGTTGCATGCGCGGTGTTTTCAATGATCAACATGCCATTGCGCTCAACCAACATAAAGCCTTGCTCTCGAATGAGCTGCGCCACGTTCTCTACCGGTGATTCGGCATTTATCTGAAACTCGGGGATGACCGGCATACTCTTCACCAGGCTTTTCACTTTCAAACCATATGGCTTGGCGACATGGCGAAGTAGCTCTTCCACGTTCAAGTTATAAAGTGCATCCATCGTGATGCGTGAATCAATCATGTTGGCACTCTTCGAGCGGCCAGAAATGGAAACAGCGTGAGCGCTTGGATCGGTATTGGGATACACACCATCAATCTGACCAATCAGAATCGACTTGTCGTTAAGGAAGAACTCGACCGATAACGGGCTTTCAATACTCATAGGCTCAATTGAGCAGCTGAACGTGTGGGCCAGCTGTTCAATGGAGTAGTTGATATTCGCTTGATAGAAGGTGCGCGGCTTGCCATCAATGTGCATCGTTAGCGTATTCATGACACATCCCTCACGGCAATGTCACCACGAATGAAGAGCGGGTGCTGCAGCGCATTCATTTTGGTGATGATTTTTTCTTGAGTGAACTCATCGTGCGCAATCGTCAGCGCGGATTGAAAGCGTGGTGATTGCACCGTTCTATGAGGCGCAGTGCCGCTGACCACCTTATCCTGCTGAACCTTTACATTACTTTTTAATGTCGTGACTGCGTCGAACAACTCAATGCTTTCAAGCGTCGATACTTGGGTGGTCTCTTTGATGCGCTCATCGATACCGACAATCAACGTAGATAGATCATTATTGATGGTTTCAGGCTGCTTAGCCGACTGCGTAATATCAAAACGGTCGCCTTTCTCTAGGTGTGTGATGTCTTTGTTCATCTTCACTGCGCCCGTCACCATTTGTACATTGTGGTGCTGAGTTGGCGTGTCCGGTTTCACTTCACCTAGTAGTAAAGCTTGAGCACTGCGTGAATTATCTACCGCTTCATTACTTGAATTAGGCTCAGCTTGAACACCATCGGCCACCGCATTCACTGACGCAGAAAATAGGTCAGCGAACTCAGTTGGGTTGGTGCTGAGGCTACTCACTGCCGAAAATGCTTTATTGATGGCGTAGTTAATGTCTTGAAGGTTTTCATCTTCAAGGTTCAAACGGTTGGTGATGTCGACCAACACGTTCAATGCGCTGGTGACATCACTCTGAACTCTGTGAATGTCTGATACATCCAAGCCGTTTACTTCTTTTACGAAAGAACGTTTCGATAAGCTCTCGACTATGTTGGCCTGCGTTTTTGTACGAACTGAAGTAGGAGCAGTGATTGAAGGGGAAGAGCCAGCGCGAGCAAACTTCAGACTCAGCGTGACCAAGCCTTTCTTGGTACTGATGCTTTGAGATACGCCTTCAAAGACAAGCGCCAGCTCACCCAACCAAGGATGCTCTAGCTCGCCAGTTGGTGTTGCTTCTAGGTTTTCAATGAGGGCATTAGCATCAGCCAGAGAACTGGAACCAACGAACACCGCTTCAATTGTGTATGTACGGGCTTTTGTTCCCATGACTTTGATGTGTGGTAGGTCAGAGTAGGGGATTTCGCTGACTTGCAAGCGCTTACCACCATCAAAGGCGGTCGAGAGGATGTTGAGCTTAAGCCCATTCCATCTAGCGTGCTCGTACTGTCGTTCCCACATCAAAAAGCCACCAACTACAGAAGAAAATCAGAATTAGGCAGCGAGAATAAAATGAGTGATGGAGTAGGGCGCTCAGGCCCTGTTCGGACTCACCCACCCCTCCACACCAAAATTCCACACTGCAATTATGCGATCTTAGAACCGCATTTCATTTCGGTAGTTGTATTGGAGCACAGCCCCCGATGTATCTACATCGAGGGCTGTTTTAGATGGGGGATTTAGAGATCGTCGAAGATCGTGATCGTTCGTTTTCAGTAAACTTTGTAAATCTCAGTTTCATTGAGTAACAGTAGATAGTCCATATTGGGTAATTTCCTTTTATTCATCTCACAGAAATTTTTCAAATCCCACAAATATGGTCACCTAATACAACTATCCATGATAGATTCTTATAAACAATGACTTAATAAAATTCAAGCAGGTTCCTAGTGCGCTTTCACTTCCAAGAAAACCTATCCGTACTGTATTACAAACACAAGCACTTGAGCTCACATGGTCGAATTGCGATTTTTTTATTCGTGTTATGTGTGTTGTTAACTCTATTTCCTGCTTTTTCGCTGATACCAGCCATAATTGCCATTTCTACAACATACTTGAGTATAACCGTTCTATTGTCACAGAATTTCTTGAGCTATGTAGGTCAATTGGAGTCGCAATACACTAACTGTAATAACTCCGATGAATTTATTGGTTTCTTAGAAAACTTAAAAACTGACAAAACTCCTGCCTTTGAAATTGAAACGCTACCAAGTAGTTCTAAAATATCTCATTCAAATGGAATCAATGTAGATTTAATAAACCAAATAGATTTGGGATTCGAACTGCATAAAGACTTCGAAAAAAGAACACTCAAAAGGTGGAGTGAAAGCCGAAGCAAACTGACTGATTTTCTAATCTACAAGGCACAAGCTCAAGGGTATTTGTTCAATGAACAAAAAGTAGCTTTGATGAGTAATGTATACCCAAAACGTGGTCTGATTCATCTAGGTAAAACTTCATATTATTGTTCATTACTCACCAATGAAGCATCCGGTAAAGTCCTGTCAAACATTGACACTACAGTAAATTTTAACAACATGATCCCTCAAGTAGACGGGGAACTTATAGACATAGCATCATCAGGTTTTTCCAATCACATAGGCGTTACTTTGCTGGCTCTTACTGCGGATAACAATTTGGTTTTTTGGATTCAAAATAGCAACGCTCAAATAAGTATTAACAGCGTAGTCTCTACAGGTTCAGGCTCCTTAGACTGGAATGACATTTCAAATTCAGGCTCTGACGATCTCTTAGGTGTGATTAGGTATGGTATGGCAAGGGAACTCGCTGAAGAATCAAGCATCAAAAAGAACAAGATAAGAGACTTAGCAAAGGATGACATTCTTGTTACTGGTTTTTTTAGGTGGGTAGAAAGAGGTGGTAAGCCAGAATTCGTTGGCATATGCCGAACCGATATTCCAACAGCTGGATTTATCTCTAACAAAGCTGAAGTAAATGAACAACAAGGAAGCAAAGTAGCACAGAAGCCATTAATTCAAAGCATGGCTGATCTACATGACATTTGTGATAAATATCTTCAAGACCCTGATATGAAAATCGGAGTTTCCACAGAATATCTGTTGTATCAACTACGCGATATAGCTAGCAACACTGGGTCTCCAGAATACAAGACTATCAAAAATTTTTGGGAGCTTACTTAAGTAAGCCTCTTTATTTCTTGGGTAAAGTATAAATCCATTGAGTTTCTATTCATCATCACACCCTATATGCCTTCAGTAAGATCTCATCCATTTGGTTTAGCTTGCGCACGGCCAATGAAACGCGCTTGCTTGATACGCCAGTTCTTAGTGAAGCCAGCTCGTAAGAATAGCCAGACTCGAACACCAGCTTCACGGCTTTGCGAGTTTGTTCTGGCATATCTCTTTTTGAGAACACTTCAAGCAAAGCATCAAGGCGCTTTTTAGGAATAAGGTTCATTTATTCAAAATATCCGTAGTCTAGACTGCTTGTTTTAAGTACTTGGCTGTTCTGATTCAAATATATCGATTTGGTTCACATCACCTTTGCACAGCTCGGGCTGTAGTTCTGAGCTTGGCTTCTGACCTGTTGGCTCAATGAAGTGCGAGAACGACGTATGCGCTACAAACACTTTTCCGCAATTCAGGTTTAAACATTGGCAGTACAGCTCTCGCGTTTCTGAACTGATGGAACGCGAGGTCGCAATACGAGTTTTGCTTTCACATTTTGGGCATGTCACTAGCATTATTGTAATCTCCCTTCTAAATAATCTGCTTTGGCACTTTGCCAATAACTCACTTCATCCTCATCGGGTTCTTCGGGTATGTAAGGTTCGCCAAGAACCGATCGCCAATAAGCTCGCCGTTCTAAAAAGTGATGATATTGCGCTTGATAAGTTTCATCGGCTTCTTGCTTTAAATCGCTACAATCGATATCACGACAAGTCATCGACCAACCTCTAGCGCCAGCTGCCCACATTAAAAAGTTATCCATCCGTTCTTTGGCTTCATCACCGTCAAAAGTTATTGAGAACCGGTTACCACTAGAAGCGTGCATTTGCCGTGACTTCATTTGCTGTGTGGTTTTCTTGGCCGCATGTTCTAAGCGAATAATTCGCGACTGAAGTTTTTTCAGGTGATCTTCAGGCTTGCCTTGTTGCTTGGCGATACTCGACGCTTTCACGGTTTGAGCTTTTTGCTTATTGATACGTGAGATAGTTCGCAGCAAAGGCTTTTTCCACTGCTCAAGCTTGTAACCCAATTCACGGATAACAGCCGTAATATTGTCAGCTTCAAACGAGGCAAGAGTTTCCCAACTTGGTGCGCGTGAGACCCTCGCTATGCTGTAGCGATTCCCCTTAATTAAACCCTGGTCTGCGTTATTACCTTTGGCCGCATAGCCAACCGCTTTGATGAGATAAGTACTGGCTGCTTTGGGCTGTCTAATTCTTTCGATGTGAGCCATGCCATGACCCCATAGAGATTCCAAACGTTTGGCCCAGTCTTTGAAATGCTTTTTATCGACCGTCCACTTCAACAACAGGTGAACGTGTGGGTTGGGTTCGCCGTCTTCATTCATGGGGCTTTCGGCTACCCACATATAATGAAAATCTGCTTTCTCTCTATCAGGGCCGAAGGGTGAAGGCTTCGCTTTGAACTGCCCAGAAACGTAGTCACCATCTTCTGTGTACCAACCTCGGTGAAACATCTTTTTGCTGCCATCGAGAAAGCGGGAAGTTTCGCGCCCAATACTGGTATCGAGTGGTTTAATGATTTTGAAAGGTTGTTTTGGTAGCCGCGTATACAAGCCATCTTTGCCAGGAATAAGATCACCTGTATCTCGTTCAAACTCTACTGGAGTAAACGGGCCGTCAGCATCGATACCTTCATCCATCGCGCCAAAAATGGCGTGACGTTGTGCCGGTGTAAAAGTCAAAGTCAGAAATGTCGTAAACCCTTCATGGCATTGGGCAACATATGCACCGCTCTCGAACATGTTAGAAACGCTCTTTGGTGTTAGCTTTTCCGTATAACGAGTACCCGAATTAGCCTCGGGTGCATTTCCTGCGGGCGTCTGGGTAACAATTTGAGCGCGCATTTGCCCAGACCAGTCTCGTTTTTGCAGTTGAAGAGAGATAGGGGAGAGCTTCCTCTCGAAAGGGGGCCTTTTCTCATGCTTCAGTGGCAATACTCGCGCGGTATTTCGCTCTGTACTTGCGTATAACGCATCAAAGCTTTCATGGCCCATTCGGCTATCAAGCTCTGTCTTGGTGCCAATGGGCTGCCCAATAACCTTCACACGCTTGTTGATTCGAGCCAACTTTAAGCGCTGTTTCTCGTGTCGGACTTTTGCGCCCTTGGACAAGCCTAGTGTCTCCGGCCTTTCGGCCGCCGCTTCGCGGTCGGGTTTGGAGTGTGAATTTAGCCTTTTGAAATGTTCAGTTGCCAACTTAACATCTGTAACGTGTTTTGATTTTTGATTAAAAACACGGTCGTAAATAGGAAGAGATTTAACCACGCCAGAATCGAGCAATTGTTGCTCGTATTCTGTGTAGTGAGGAATTTTAGAACCTAAAAAACCAGCTTCATAGCTGGCATTAGCAGTTTTAACTTCATCAATAGGCCGGACGGCTCCGGCCACATGGTACAGAGTTTCGATCTTCATCGCTTACTGCTTCACATCCCCTGGATTCGCATTACTTACCGAGCCCCAAGGTTCAGCGCACCCTTTTTCACTACACACATAATTCATTGGCTGAGAGTTGCCCTTAACACGCTTTTTAATGCCGTGTTTTTCGCGCAACTTCGACACTAAAAAGCGCGCTCGCTCTCGTTTCTTTGGATCTGGATTCTCCATTCCTGCCATATCAGGGCAGGGCTTATGTATTGGAGAAGTGATAGGCAAGTCAGCCGTCGATTTAGCTGGTCTAAAAGTAACGTCACTCATAATTCGCTAAACTCCTGTGTGTCCATAATCATGTGGCCGCCAGTTTGATTGCCCTTTATGATCACGCCATTCATAACGTGTTCGCAGTTCAACGCCTCACATGCTGACTCAATTGCAAGTTTTGGCGTATCAAACTCGCCTAAGTGAAGGTTCATTACCTCATTTGTTTCAGCGTGACGAACCACGCCGCCACCGCTGTTCAAAGTTACCGCTATATAACTCAGCATCAGTTCGCTCCCACAGCTGACAAACAAAACTGTTCGAATTGATATAACGCTTCATCATCAAAGTGGCCTAGGTCACGTAGACCAAGCATTTCAAGAAACAGGTGGCGGTTACCCATATCTAAGCTCGTCCAGTGGTGAAGCTGTGAAACTTGTTCGATCGAACCGTTGCGATACCAACTAGGAAATGAATGCCCGAAAAACAAACGAGCACGTTCACCTTCCATTGCCTTTTTAATATCGGCTAATACGTCAGCTTGAGAACGATGCGTTTCAATGGGTGTTTGCTTCTTAGCAATTGCATCTAATTGGCATAGCAATTCATGCTGTTGTTCTGTGTTACTTGAACTAAAGCGCTGTGCAATGAGTTCAAATGATTGTTCAAAGAGGTGATTTTCGAGATTACTCATGACGTCATTGCTCCTAAAAAATTAGTTTCGGGTGAGGTACGTATTGCATGGTTCTGCCTCCATCCCGAGTTTCTCTTTGGCAAGCTCAAGGAACTTGGCAATCTGAGTTTGGTTTTGAGCGAAGTCTTCGACCTTATACAAAGGGAAGTACATAGAAGCTCCCCATCCGTCAGGGCCTGCTAAATAAGCTTGAGCAGCTTTCACGCCTTCTACATATCCAGCTTCGTAGACATAAATTTTGTCTTCACCTGAAGTGATGGTTTTGAGTAGAGCTTTCATCGTGATTCCTCCTGGCAAACCTTGAACTGGTCGAGAGCGTCACCCGCTTGTTTATGAATGCCGCGCCACATTGCGATCAAGTTATTCTGTAGTTGCTCTTGGCCTTCCACTTCGTTCGTTTGATATTTGGTGATAGCGAGTGCCGCAACATTCTCGATGTTGAGTGCTTCTTCTAATGAATTGATTTGAATCGCGATAAATGGTTTTTTCATAATTACACCCCGTAATTAAGTGAGACCGGGTAAAGGCGCACCGTTGGCTAGCAAGTCCACACCCATACATAAGAAAGGGTGTGCACCACTTGTGCGGTCTTCTAGGTCGTTGATGAGTAGCACCAAGTTGCTAATGCCAGCTTGTGCCGTTTTGATAATTGAGTTTCGAGTTGAGCGAGGCAGGGCTCTTTGGCCTGCCGTGTCTAACGCAAGCTGAGAGATTTCTCCTGCAATCACAGAGTTGTCTAGAGCACGTTTGATAAACGTTTCTCTTTCACCTTCAGGAATATGAGCGGTCACTAGCCCTAACTGGCGAAGTACAACTTCTAAAATTACGTAGTCATCCGTAGCTTTAGAAATTGCCATCATTTCAGGTAAAGAAAGTACGTGCGGTTGCTCGATATTCAGCTTGTTACGCAACATGTTTGAACGAAGGCCACAGGCTTTAGCTATGTCTGTTAGCTCGTTACGGTGTCGTGCTCGAAACAAGCTGCATGCTTCGTTGTACTGTTCTTGTACATCCGCTAAAAAGACGCACATTGTCTGGTTCACTTCCATGTCTGATACTCACTATGAAACATAAGAAAAGTGGTTAGCTTCGAAGGTGGATATCAATGACGGCTAAATTGACCATAAATTGACTCCCATTCCTTTTTTGCTTCAGCTCGTTTACGGTCATAAAACTCAGCCAAATCATCAACGTGAACAAACCATGGTGCTTTAGTACCAGCATTGTTTGCTGTTGGTTCATGAGATTGAAAAGCAGGAAGAGGGAACTCGTGTTTGCGTATCTTCATTTTGGCTGTTTCGTACTTCATATCTAAAAAGTACTCACAGATGTCCTTTACTTGCACGACAGGTGTATTGAACATGTCAAAAAACATTGTGCGTGTTATAGATCTTGGCTTCGGTAGCGTATTCATGGATTTACCCTCGTTACACCACATCCTGAATATGGTATATATGACTTTTAATCGGTGTTTATCTTAGTTCGTCTGAAATACAATTAAGATAAACCTAGTGTTTAAGTTTGTTTGAGTTGATTAAGCTTCAGATACTAGTGAGTGTCAATGTTTATATTGAAATTGTTTAATATAGATTTGATCTTTTTTTGGTTTCTTTTATTTGAGGGTGTTTGTTTTGAAAGAGTGGTTTAGTAGTTCTGAACTAGTTGGACTAGATGGAATGGCAAACTCCATAACAGGGGTTAGTCAAAAAGCTAAAAGAAATAGCTGGACTAAGCGAAAGTCGGCTAAATCCAATAATGCCTATGAGTTCCATATTTCTAACTTTCATCCTGATGTAAAAAAACAGGTGATCGATAAATACGTTACGGATGAAGCAGAGGCCAAGTATCTATTAGCTTTAACCGAACCTAGCGTAGTTTCTACACCAGCCGATATGTCAGTAGGGCAAGTAGATGTTGGCAGCAGTAAAGCTAACCGAACTTCTCGGAATACCGATGACAATGTCACAGAGCTTTCAAATGTTAAGTCTGTAAAAGCCACTTCTCAAATAGGCGATATGTGCGCTGTACCTGTGTACAACGTTTATGCTTCTTGTGGGTTTGGTGCTCAAAACGATACCGAGTACCAACTCAGGACTGAATTCCTACCATGCTTATGGCTAAGGCGTTTCGGTCTGACAGAAGAAGATGCTCGTATCATCATTTGCCACGGTGACTCAATGGAAGACACCTTGAGTGATGGCGATGAAGTATTAGTCGATACCCGAGAACTCGATCACCCAGTAAAGCATGGTGTCTATGTTGTTCGCATTGGAAAGCACGTTTACATAAAACGCCTGAAGTACGACATCATGGCTGAGGGCTATAGCGTCATCTCAGACAACAAAGAAGAATATGATTCGTTTATCGTGAATGAGGAGAAACTCAACGAGTTCGCGGTAATCGGGAAAGTTGTTACCACCGTCATGAAGGCGGTGATTTAGAGTGAAAGCGATAACAATCTGCGATGCATGGCAAATTACCTATGATGCATTAGCGCTCCGACATACATCATTCACGGCCAAATTAACGGCTGTCCGCAGACTGTGTAGAGTATAAAAGTATGCCCGCCAAAAAAGCACCCAGAAAGAAGCGGTATCAGAAAAAAGAGGTGAAATTACCTTTTAGTCGCTTTATCCCAAAAAATAACCCAATAATCTTAGCTCCTACCCATGTTGACATTATTGATAGCAACTTTGATGATGAGAATGCTCTGTTTCTAGAAAGATTGAGGATTGCGCTGTCAAACTCAAATGAAGTTACAATTTCTTTTAAAGAGACAAAAAGTTTGAAAGCTACAGCTCTTCTTGTCATTTATTCATTCGTGGATACTAGTAAAAAAGGCAAAAAGATCAATGTAGTGTATTCAGATAAATCTGAAGTCGTTAATCGTAACATTAAATCTTCAGGTGATTTTAAGTCATCAGAAGATAGGTTGACAATGCTTGATGACAAGTTGTCACCAGTAATACAAGGGAATAATAGTATTGTTATTGCTTTATCTAGGAAGATACATGCGAATCTAGTAGAGCTTTACTTAGATAAAGATGACGATGATTTTACAAATCGGAGTCGGGAATTGGGGGTTGCAATCATGGAGACGCTAGACAATGTTGGTAGGCATGCTTATCCAGAAGAGCCCCATGAATGTAAACATTGGTGGTTTTGTTGTGACATGATTGATGACAAGCTCTTTATGGCAATCTACGACAAAGGCGTAGGTATCCCCTATTCGATAAAGAATAGTGAGATTGATTTTATGAAGATTATTGAAAGCTATTACATGGTGACTGGTGATGATTTGTCTAAATTACCACCGACGTTAACTGCCGACACTAGACGGTTTGCATCATCATATTCTGATGAAGCTTTAATTCGAGCTGCAATGTCTGAAAACCTTTCGAAGACTACAAAAGATAAACATGGAAAAGGAAGTGGTAGTATCAAAGCTCTGATTAAAAATGAAAAAGATAGCTTTTTGTTTATTTCTAGTGGAAGAGGTTTATATTATTATTCTAAGCACAATGAGGAGTATGAAGCGGGTGATATTGAAGAAGTCCATTCGCTGCATAACTCAATTGATGGAACATTGATCCAATGGAGCTTATAACGATGAAAAAAATAATTAGTGTTATAAAAGAATTTAGCGATATGCCTTACGGGCGGTATCGATTTGATGCTCCAGGAAGTGAAAAGACTTCCGGGGAAATATTTAGGGAACAATACATTCGTCCTGTTATAGAAGATAAACAAGTTGATAAGCTTGTCATCGACTTCAGAGGGGAAACCTTGTACGTTCCTTCATTTATTAACGAGGCAATTGGCGGCATTATTCGAAAGTCATACCTTACTAAGGAACAGCTAAGAGATAAGATTAGTTTTTTATATCCCAAAGAAACTGATCAAGTTGAGGTTTTGGTAGAGCGTTCAATTGAACAGGCTGTTTTCGGAACTGAACCTGAAGGCTACGAACCAGATCCTACTAGAGATGGGACTACAGAGTTATAAATGTTTAATTTAACCGCCAATGGCATCGGCCTAATAACATTAGCTGCAACGGTAACTGGTTTGTTTGTAGCTGTGGTGATTTATAAACGGAGCCTAGCAAGGAATGAGTTGTCGAATGTTCGTTTGAATGTAATACAGCGGCTTGAACATTTACCTAAAAATGATGAACTACAGGATGCATCACTTTCGGAAGATGAACGAGGTGCAATCTACTATATGCACATTCAAATTGTTGAGCGTGATGTGCAAAAGTACTTGGTTACAGCAAAAGTTCCGAAAGATATAGACCTAAAATCACCATTGAATGCGTTGATGCAATTTGATATTAAAGACATTATTACTAAGCGTGCATTGTTTCGTCAGCGTTGCTACCAATTACTCTTTCGTATTGATCAAGCTTATTACTATGAAATCGAGACAAGCTCGTTTTGGAAGAAGCTTGAAAAGTACTATTACGAGATTTCGGGCGCGTTTATGGGGATTGCTTTGATTTACATGCTGAAAGAGTTATTTGTTTTTCTCTATATGTAGCGATAGTTGTCTAAACCTTAACTAAATTGTAAGCCGCTTTTTTTAGCGGCTTTTTTCATATCTTACGCTCGTGTAATTTATGCGGGAATAGCTGGGTATAAACTTGCCACAAGGTGTTTAGGTTTCTATGGCCAGTTACCTGAGCTACTTCCTCAATGGTAAAGCCTTTCTCGAACAAACGGCTTGCACCTTCACGGCGTAGGTCATGATAGCGCAGGTTATCAATCCCAACCTTTTGACACACTTCAACGAAGCCTCGGCCAACTGAGCGTGGGTTATATGGGAATATCAGTTCACCTTTACGCTCTTGCCTCATTACAATATCAAATGCTTCACCAAGCAGAGGAACGACCATATGGTTGCCTTCTTTCTTACGTGGGTCTTTTCGGTCACGTACGATCACTGTTCTAAGTTCTTCGTTTAAGTCTTCCCACCGAATACCACAAACTTCGCTTACTCTCATACAGCTCAGGATGCTGAAGTCTAGAAGCATGGAGTAGGGGATTTTGTTCTCCCTGCGCTGCTCGCGCTCTTCTAGTGCTTCTTTTAACAGGTCTATTTCATCGGTAGTAGGGCGCCTTGTTCGCTTCTCTGATTTACCGATGAGTTTCATTTCATACAGAATAGGCGTTGCTTCTAAGAATGTGTTCACGTTCGCGGCAACGTTGAATACAGGTTTAGCTCGTTTGAATACCGAACGTAAATAATAGATGTCGGAATAGACGGTAGAGGGCTTCGTTCCCGTACTGCATCTATCTTGGCAGTGCTCAATCAAGTCTTTAGTTGTTAGCTCATCGGAATAGATTTTTGCTATGTCACAATCACGGAGCATTTTTAATACGGTTTGTTTAGATCGGCCAGTATTGTCCCAGAGATTTTTGTTTTCAATGAACATGTCTAGCAGCTGGCCAATGGGTACAGAACGGTCTTGAGTTTCACCTTCGTCTATCTTTCGGACTTCATTTTTTGCCCAGGCAGTAGCGAGCGTTTTCTTCTTATGAGTTTTGGAAAAACGTTGAGCAATTTTGCTTCGATGTTTCACGGTAACGGTGGCTTTGTAGCGAGATTCACCGCTCGCTAGAGTTCGCTTTTCAATACTATAAGATGCCATGAACGTGTGCCTCTGAGGTGTACCAAAAGGGTGATTTGAGGGGTACAAAAGGTGTACCAAGGTTCAAGGATTATAGCAGTTTATTAAAGTTCTTCTAGGTTGTTGTTCGCATTAAGTATTTGAAAGTAATGGTGTATGTGGCTATTACTAGGTAAGGCGGGGAGTGGCGTATTTTAGTGAAACTTATAGATTGTCGGTTTAAGAGCCATTGAGAGGGTGTCTTAGGTAGAAATAGTGAAGGGGAATATTACCTTAAATCTCTGAATAGCGGGTAAAAAAATAGCCAGCAGAGGCTGGCTATTTTTAGAAAGCTTTAAAATACTAAATTAAAGTACTTTGATGCTGTCAGCTTGTGGGCCTTTTTGACCTTGAGATACTACGAACTCAACTTTTTGGCCTTCAGCAAGAGTTTTGAAACCGTCGCCAGTGATAGCAGAGAAGTGTGCGAATACGTCTGGGCCGTTTTCTTGTTGAATGAAGCCGAAGCCTTTAGTTTCGTTGAACCATTTTACTGTACCAGTAACTGTGTTAGACATGATGATATCCTAAAATTAAATTTTTATTTTGAGCCAATTGTGGCACTGATAGCGCGGAAAAGTTTATTGCTATTGCGTACAACACAACGGGGTTACTAGTAATCCAACGAAATGTTTATATACAAAGAACTTTCTTTCTAGCCGGGAACGAGTCTAAATCAAATCAGGGGATAGTCAATCGAATACATAGGGAAAGGTTGCAGAAACTTGGGGGTAGTCAAACTTTGCATTCCTTAAATATCATGGAGTTACAGTTGTATGGTGATTTGTTGTAGTTTTTGTGAAAAAGGTGGTCGAAATTGATGACGAATTTGGAGTAAATGCACTGTTTTAGCGCATTCATTTTTGCAAATTTAAAGCCGCTAACTGGGCGTTGAGCCCACTTTTAACGGCTTATATTTATAAATGTCGTTGTAAGGTAAGTGCCTTTACTTGAACGAGGTCTCGGCTACTTTTTCAAGCGGTACAGGTTGCCATTATCAGTGCTGAAGAAGATGTCTCCGTTTGGTGAAGTTTCGATGTCTCTTATCCTTTCGCCCAAGTCCTCTAAAATGCGTTCTTCCTCGATTGCCTCACCTTGTTCATTGACTGTCACAATATTGATGTGAGTAAGTTTTAGTGCGCCAGCCAGCAGTTTGCCTTTCAGCTCTGGGTATTTGTCTCCTTGGTAAACAAGCAAACTGCCCGGAGCGATTGAAGGAACATAGACTTTTTTTGGCGCTTCAATACCATCTTTGGTTTCCGATTCGCCAACGCTGATAGGGCCCCAATACTCTTTTCCGTGTGAGGTGACAGGCCACCCATAGTTGGCACCCGCTTTTATTAGGTTAATTTCATCACCACCGCGAGGGCCGTGTTCAATCGACCAAAGCTTTTGAGTCGGGAAATCGTAATACAGACCTTGTGGATTACGATGGCCAAAGCTCCAAATTTCATTGAGCACTTTGTTGTTATCCGTGAATGGGTTATCGCTTGGTGTGCTTCCATCGGCATTCAGTCGTAATATTGATCCGGCGTGAGTCATGGTGTCTTGGCCGTTGTCTCGATCACCACGGTCGCCGATTGAAAAATACAGGTGGCTATCATCAAAGGTGATACGGCTACCAAAGTGACGTCCGGTGTCCGTTCTAGATTTAGATACAAACACATCTGTCCAATTGGTGACTTCATTATTGCTGTAATTAGCAGAAGCCAGTGTCGTTACGCCTTCACTATCGACGTCTTTACTGTAAGTGACGTAGAACTTTCCGTTTTCAAAAGGGGAGAGTGCGATATCCAATAATCCACCTTGGCCTTTCGCCCATACATTGGGCAGCCTGAACAGTGTGTTTTGATCGCCTGTTTTTAAATCGACATGTTTAATGACGCCTGATTTTTCTGTGACTAACATGGACTTATCGTTGACATAAGCCAGCCCCCAAGGGATCACGAGTCCGTCGGTGATCTTCTCTGCCTGCCATGCAAAGGCTGACGTTATAGGACCAGAGGCAAGCAGCGCCAAAGCACATGAAAAAATACGGTGATGAGTGTTCATTGAAATCCCTTGATTATGAGCATCTAGTGTTAGTCTAGCGCTTGTGACCGATTGGCGGAAAGCCGAGGTTGCTGAAAAGTGACTATTCACATATTTAGTTGAACGCCTATTGTATGATTATACAAGCTCACGTATGTTTACTGTGCCTTTCTCTATTTGATCCCGTCGGAGCATTATGAACAACTCACCAGCAGCATTTTCGCTATTTTCTCAGTTTTTATGTTGTGAGTTAGATACGCACGATTTTTCTTCGAACGGACTTATTAAACGATGAGTCGTGGATTTGATTTTAAATCGATCTTACTTGCGTGCTTGGTCATCAGTATCGGGCAGCTCAGTATGGGCTTGGTGTTTCCTTCTTTGCCTTGGATCGCAAAAGATTTTGATGTCTCGCTAGAGCAAGCCCAGCTTTTGGTGAGTGTGTATTTATTAGGCTTTGGCCCTTCCCAGTTTATTTATGGCCCTATTTCCGATGCTTTGGGACGCAAGAAGGTACTGCTAAGCGGTTTGTTGATTGCCATGCTTGGGTTATTGATGATCATCTTCTTCAGCCATTCGTTTACTAGCATGGTGATGGGGCGATTCCTGCAAGGCTTAGGAACCGGTTGTTGCGCGGTACTTGCTCGTGCTTCTACGCGAGACAGATTCAGTGGGGCAGACTTGCCTTTGGCGATGTCTTACATTGCTATGGTTGCGTCTATAACACCTTTGATCGCGCCCGTTATCGGTGGATTCATTAACTTCCATTTTGGCTGGAGCATGGTGTTTATCTCGCTACTTGGCTATGTCTCATTAGCTTGGGTGGTGTTAGCGTTCAAATTTAAGGAAACCGTCACTCAGGTTTCGGCGATCCCTTCGCCTAAGAGAATGGTTTCTCAATATAAAGAGCTACTCACTTCTCGTTATTTTATGAGCTTTGCGAGTATCGGTTGGCTTAACTTTAGCTTGATGATCACTACTGTGTCAGTGATGCCGTTTATCATGCAAAATCAGATTGGCATGACGTCAGATGAATACGCAATGTGGGCGGTGATTCCAGCATTAGGCATGCTTGGCGGAACAGGCTTATGTAACCGTATTCGCCCTATGCTGGGTAACAAGAAAACTCTGTTATGCACACCTGTATTGCACGTTGCTGCGGCCTTGTGGCTGTTCTTCTGTCCACTCGAACCTTTGTATCTCATGCTTGGCCAGTTCTTGATGATCCTTGGTAATGGTATTGCGTTACCTTGTGCTCAGGCGTTAGTGATGTTGCCTTATAAGAAGAACGCTGGCGCGGCGGCTGCGATGTCTGGTGGCGGGCAGATGGTGGTGTCTTCAATGGTGAGTATGGGCCTGGTTCAGTTAGGGTTAGGGGAAGCGTGGCATTTATCGCTCGTTATCATGCTGTTCACATTGATTACCCTGTTTAACATTTTGCGTGGTTTCAGTAGCCAAGAAGCGAGAGAGTCTCAGCTCAGTTAGTTGCTTAGGTAATTAGCTAGCTGCCTGGCTAGTAGGAACGAGAAGGCCATTGAAATGATGAATTTCAATGGCCTTTTTAATGTTCAGCGCTTTGGTTTAAGTTACCAGAATATATGCTATTTTCTGACTGCTTAGGGCAAGTGGTAGTGTTCCGAGCGCAGCTTGCGGCAGGGACGTTAGTTTCCATTATTGTTGGCAGCTACTTTATCTTCTTGCTACTGAAATCTCGAAGAACATAGGTTTTGCTCATGACCGAAAGCCATTGCTAATCAAAGCTACTGGCAATCAAAGCCATTGGCGATAAAAGCTACGGATGAAAAGCAGTGAATGGAGCGATCCATCACTGCTTTTTTGTTGATGTCGTTTGTGTAAAGGGAAAGACGTTAAGCAACACAGGTCTCGCTTCTTAATGTGCAAGTTTGGCATATGTTAATAAAATGTATAACCTAAAGGTCTGACCACTGATAAGGTAGCCACCATGCCAAACCTCGATCGTATTACTTGTTCTATCGATGAAAACCAAATTGCGACGGTTGTGTTGAATCGACCCGATAAGCTCAATGCTATTGATATGGCAATGTTTCAAGGCGTGAATAACATGGTGACTCAGCTGAAAAAGAACACCGAGATTCGTGCCGTAATAGTAAAAGGTGAGGGTTCTGATTTTTGTTCAGGGCTTGATGTTAAGTCCCTATTAACCAGTAAATCTGGGGCGATGAAGCTCTTGTTTAAATGGCTACCGACATTGCCTAACGCTGCACAACGCTTTTCATTGGGTTGGCGAGATATTCCATGCCCTGTCATTTTTGCGATTCATGGTCGTTGTTGGGGAGGCGGCCTGCAATTGGTCAGTGGGGGTGATTTTAGAATTGCTAGCCCGGATGCGAACTTCTCTATATTGGAAGCAAAGTGGGGTCTGATTCCAGACATGGGAGGCGCTATCGCTTTTAGAGAGCTGATGCGTAAAGATCACACCCTTGAAATGGCGATGACGGCCAAAGTGATCGACTGTGAAACCGCTAAAGAATATGGGTTGGTGACCAAGATTGCCGAAGATCCTTACGCTGAAGCCTATGCGTTGGCACTTGAGTGTGCGAATCGGTCGCCAGATGTCGTCGCTGCTAACAAGAAGCTCTACAACAAGACTTGGTGGTCAAGCCCGGGCATGGCTGTATTCTGCGAAACTTGGTATCAGATAAAGGTTGGGTTAGGTAAGAACAGGGCGATTGCTGCTCAACGTGAAATTCATCGAGACAAACCACGCCCTTACGTCGCCAGAAAGTTTAAATAGCGCTTGTACAGGAATAATGGATATTCCCTTTGTTTATTGAGCTTTGCGGTAACCTTAGAGCAATTTAATGTCTAAGGCTAAATGAGCGCTCTGATGAACAAAACTTTTACTTACTCTCTAGCTGCCACTGCAATTTTTACGAGCTTAAATGCATTCGCAAGTGGCCTGTTTTTGCAAGAAGCTGTCGTTGCCAACGCTGGTACTACTGGCGCTGGTGATGGTGTTTACACTCGATCTGCAGCGGCGATGTGGACAAACCCTGCCACTATGTCTCACATGGGCGAAAGCAAAACGACCATCAACACCATGGCATTCGATCTTGAAATGAAGTATCAAGATAACGGTGGTAATCCAGATGGTAAAGCTCATTCCGTAATGCCGTCATTTGGTGCCTTCCACGCTCATCAAGTCACAGACAAATTACACCTTGGTATCGCGCTTGGCGCTGTTGGCGGCTCTAGCCTTGATTACGGCAGTGATTGGGCGGGTGCTGCACTTCTAGAAGATATCACTCTTACTGCAATGCAAGTGAACCCATCACTGAGTTATAAGCTGAATGACCAATGGTCAGTAGGCGCGGGTGTGCAATTCAGTTGGGCTGCATTCCAACAAACAACGTCAATGCTTACTGCGAAGCAAGATACTGACTGGGCATACGGCTATAACCTTGGCGTAATGTACACACCGACAGATAAACTTAAGCTGGGCGCAAGTTACCGTTCTAAGCTAGAGCATGAGTTTAACAATGATGTAAATGGCGTTATTAACCAAGGCGTATTGAATTCATTATCAACTGATATTGCTTTACCTGAAATCATCGATGTCAGTGCGAGCTATGCTTTGAACTCTCAACTTGACCTGCTTGCTAGTATTCAGTTCCACCGTTGGAGTGAATGGGATACAACCGTTCTTGATTTTGGAATAGCAGGAAGTCCAATTAATGGTGTTCCGATTGAGCGTGACTGGGATGACGTTTGGAAATTTGCGGTAGGTGCGGATTATCAATTGAATTCAGACTGGCGTTTGAAAGCTGGCTTCTCTTACGAAACTTCTCCGCAAGACGATCCGTCAATGCAATGGGTTGACCTTCCTGTGGGTGAACAGTACCGCTACTCAGTTGGCGCATCTACCTACTGGGACGACATCTTAATTGATGTGTTCTATGAATACGCTGATTTGGGTTCAGTTGAGATGGATCGATATGGTCGATTTGGTCAAGTTAATCTGTTGAATGGTTCGTTCGATGGCCGTATCCACTTTGTTGGTGTTAGCGCGACCTTCTAATGACATTACGTAATCTACTAATCATTACTTTAGTGTCTTTATTTTCAACGGGTGCTTTTGCTGAAGAGAAGCACCCTGATGATCCGACTAAAATCGTAACCAAAGCTGGCGTTGCTTATAACGAAGATCTGCAGTTCTCTGGGTCTATTGGGCTTGATGAAGCACGAATGATCAATGCTCGTGTTAACGCAGATGGCGAAGAATGGCGAATAGGCGGCTCATGGCTGTTGCCTATGGGTATTGTTAACTTCAACTTTAGCCGTTCTGAATATGACAACGATGCTTATAAGAACAACTACAGTATTGGCACATTTATACCACTGAGCTATTTCGATATTGAGCCGTTCGGTTGGCAAATCTTCCCTATGGCTGGTTACAGCTATAATGACGGCGAAGTAGCGGTTTTCGATGATGATAATGTTGGTTCTGACTATGTATTGATGTCGAGCTCAACACACGGTGGCTACATTGGTGCGTTTGGTTTAAAAACGATTACTGATGAATGGTCTATCATGGGCTTCGGTGGCGGTTCAATGGGGTCTGATGATTATTCAGGGTATTGGGCAGGCGTCGGTGCTAGCTACAAGTTGAGTGACGCTCAATCATTCAACTTCTTCACTATTTTTGCTGAGGACGATTTCGGTGAAAATAACAGTGTTGGCGCGTCTTACACCTATGAGTTCAAATAACTGTTAGCAGGCAGAAATTCGCAGGTGGACACCTCTCGTAAGAACCATTGACTTAGTCCAGATTAAATTGAACAAAGTCGCTTATTAAAACTTAGCGACTTTCTTTTGTTACCATTTCTCCAATCTTTTTTATCTCTTTTTGATGCTTTCTATATCTTTCTCACATGAGAGTGCCGCTCTCTTAATCTAGATTAAGTTTTCGCTGCCTTATTCTCTGTAGTATCCGCCTGAATCAGTGCCCATGCTTAATGGGTAACTTGCGTAACACGATTTTGAGAGGAAGACACTTGAGCACTTTGTTTACAGAAACCCACATTGGCAAGATGACACTAAAGAATCGCTTCATGAGAAGTGCAACGTGGGAAAATATGGCCACCGAAGATGGGCATATGACAGATAAACTGTACGCTATCTATGAAGAGTTGGCTCAAGGTGAAGTCGGCCTGATCGTGACGGGCTACGCGAACATTGTTGAAGAAGAAAAGCCGAATGCAGGCATGATGGGTATGTATAACGACTCATTCATTGAAGAGTATCAAAAGCTGACTCAACTGGTGCACGACAACGACTCTAAAATCGTGATGCAGTTGGCTTATGGTGGCACCAAAACCACGCATGACCTTGGCGAGCGAGTAATCTACGCACCAAGTGAGGTTCCAGAAAAAGGAACTCAAACTCTAGGCAAAGCGATGACCAAAGACGAGATCGACTACATTGTTGATGCGTTTGCTCAAGCGTCTTTGAGAGCACAGAAGTCAGGCTTTGATGGCGTTGAAATTCATGCCGCTCACACTTACCTGATTAACCAATTTCTAAGCCCTTATTACAACCAACGTGAAGATGAATACGGCGGTAGCTTAGAAAACCGCATGAGATTTTTGTTAGAGATCTATACCGCGACACGTAAGCTGGTGGGTGATGATTTCCCTATCTTGGTTAAGCTCACGGCATCCGAGTTTTTTGAAGGTGGCGTCACCTTTGAGGAAACACGTATTGTCTGTAAAAAGCTTGAACAAGTGGGTGTGGATGGCATTGTCGTGTCAGGCAATATTCATGGCAAAGCAGACACTATGATTGGCGAGTCGCACGATGGTTTTACCATTCAAGCTGAAGGCTACTTCCATGAGTATGGTCACGCGATTAGCCAAGACGTTAATATCCCAGTGGTCACGGTTGGTGGTCTAACGGATTTTGATGCTATCGAAGCGATTGCAAACAACACGGGCATTGAGTACTTCGCGCTTTCAAGACCGCTGCTTTCTGAACCCCATTTAGTGAAGCGTTGGAAGGAAGGGGATAGAAGCCCTGTTGAATGCGAACGATGCTCTAAGTGTCGTACTAAGCGCGGTAACTTCTGCGTGGTGAATAAAGACAGAAAAGTACAGCTTGCACGCATGTAGTCGCTGAGCCCAGCTCCAAGCGAGCTCCGAAGTTTATAGCTGAGTCTAAGTTTGAGCCTGTGTAATCGCGCAGGCTCTTGTTCATTCCGTATTCCACGAAACGAAATTTGAAACCTTATTAATCACATCTTCCTGTCAAATTGGCGCGACTAAACAGTTACACTACGCCTGTAAATTATCCAACCAAGTTATCGATAAAAACTGAGCAAACTTTGAAACTACTTCCTCTTCTTAAGCAACCTCGAATCCACTGACGTCTCTTTAGTTTTAGCGATATTGCTATGATTTAAGCGTGATACTCACTATTCATCCCAGTGAACCCTGTGTTTATAGGGCGTTAGTTTGTGCACCTTGGATTTGCATCGTCGAACATTTTGATAGTTAACGAATAAAACTTAATAGATCATTCAGAGGTAAAAATGCAAAAGAAGCATTGGTCCAAATTCGAGTTGCTGCATGAAGTCGTAACCAACCCCAATATTCACGTAAAAGGTCAACACAGTTATTACAGCGATTGCTGGGATAATGGGTTCGAGCAATCTGTCGTCCGTTATTTACATGGCGACGAAGTCAGCCGCCAGTGGGAGCCTCGATGGGAAATCGACGAACTCCATATCGGCGATTATGTCTGCATTGGCGCAGAGGTTGTGATTTTAATGGGTGGCAACCATACCCACAGAGTTGATTGGTTTTCGCTGTATCCATTTATGGATGTAATCGACGATGCCTACATTGGCAAAGGTGACACTCACATTGAAGATGGGGTGTGGTTAGGCATGAGAGCGATGGTGATGCCCGGTGTGACGATTGGCGAAGGCGCTGTGGTTGCAGCGAATAGTGTGGTGACTAAAGACGTCGCTCCATACAGCATTGTCGGTGGTTCTCCAGCTAAAGTCGTCAAATACCGCTTTGATGAGTCCGTTATTGACGAACTCATGTCATTCAAAATATACGAGTGGCCCTCAGATAAATTTGAAGCGCTGAAACCGTATTTATGTAACTCAGACTTTTCAAAGTTAAAGCAGGCGATAACGGATTACGACAATTGTTTGTAAGGAGCACTTGTACGAGCGTTTGTAAGGAGCGTTTTTAAGGTACGGGTATAGCCACAGATTTGTGTAGAAAGATCTGTGTCATATTTATATTGAAAAACACGTTAAATCAGTCCGTTACCTTGCAATACTCAACATGGTGTACCAATCTTATTTCATAAGCATGGATAAGGATTGTGTATGCCCGCAAGTTCAATGAAAAACAAAGGGGTGGTGGGGAAAGTCTTACTGCCTTCTTTACTCATAAATCTTCTCTCTCTCGCCGTTCCGTTAACGGTTTTGCAAATTTACGATCGTATTTTACCTAACCAAAGTTACGGTACTGCCACTTTGTTGTTGGCGGGTGCAGCGTTGGCTGTTGCCATGGAAGCATTGATCCGGTTTGTGCGTACTTGGCTTTTGTCAGCCGCGGCCAGCAATACCGAGAAAGCGACCTATCAAACTTTGGTTGAAAGAGTAACAACGGCTTCATCAGGCCATCTCCGCCACATTGGTGTTGGCGGCGTGGAAGAGGGGCTTGGTTCTGTATCCAAAGTCAAAGATTGGTATTCCGGTGGTGTGATTGCAGGCTTTATTGATTTGCCTTTTGCCTTGATCTTCTTGGGCTTGGTGGCTTACATCGGCGGTGAGCTGGTGGCGATACCTTTGGCAGTTTGGCTGATTACTCTCGGAATCGTTTGGTTGTCTTCTATTCGCGTTAAAAGCTTAAGTGAAGAAGCTTCCCAAGATGAGCAGGAGCGAAAAGCGTTCTTGATTTTACTGAGCCAAACCATTCAAGGAATCAAACGTCAGGCTGTTGAGTCTCGAATCTTCAATCAGTTTAAATCCCTCAATAACGTTCGCTCTCAGTCTAAAGCGAGAGAAGAAGAACAGAACGCCTTTGCCCAAGAATGTATTCAGCTTGCCGCATTAGCCACGTCAGTTTTACTCGTAATTACGGGGAGCTTGTGGGTGTTGGATGGTCAGTTAACTACTGGTGGCTTGGCGGCATGTTCTATCTTATCTGGCAGAGCGGTTGCGCCTTTGAGTGCTCTGGTTGGGGTTAGAATCAAGCTTAATTCAATACACAGTGCCAATCAGGCAATAGAAAAATTGAGTGACTTATCATTATCGGAATCTTCAGATTCTGAGCAAGTTGAGAACCACTTATCTGACTTTGAGACGTTGGAAATCAAGCAAGCGACCGTTGAAAGATATGGTGAACTCTCTCATGCAGATGTCACACTGAATAAAGGTGAGTTGGTTTTGTTAGAGAGTGAGGATCGCCACACCAACAGTCATTTATTGTCGTCGATTGCAGGTATTGATGATCTAAAAGCGGGTGAGTGCTTCATTAACGGAGCTGCAGTTTCAATCGCATCCGTAACCAATATTGCTGCCTACTGTGGCGTTAAAGGGCAGTTGGTGTCGGGTACTATTCTCGACAACTTGTGCGGGTTTGACCCTGAGAAAACGCAAAGCGCCAGTGACTATGCAAAGCGTTTGGGTTTAACCAAAGAGATTACTCGATTACCCGATGGACTAGAGACACAAATTGGCCATACGAGTGCTTCTTTGTTGAGTATGGGTAACGTGAAAATGCTCAATATCGCGGCTCAATTGGCAAGTGATAAACCCATAATCATGTTGGAAAGGCCGGATTCTTCACTTGATTTAGACGCCCTTGGGAATCTAGCTAAGGTGTTGGAAGAAGAAGTAACGGCAGGACGCACGATACTGATGGTGAGCTACCATTCGAAGCTTCGCGAATTTGCTAATCGAATCATTACAGTGGAAAGTCGAGCTATTACGGTCGACAGCGAGAGCAATCAGGAGGCCGTCGTATGAATCGTTTAGATATTGGTAACCCTTCAGGTACGAACAACCGTGCAGATACCAGCGGTCGACAAGAGGTGATGAATCATTTAGAAACCGAGAGCCTTTCCGTTCTTAAGCAGTTGGAAGTTAATGCTAATATCCAGTTGTTCGCACATCAATGGGTCGATGAAAATGGCATTGAATCAATCGACGATATGTTTGCCTTGTTCGACAGGCTTGCACTGCCTTATCGCTTGGTTGCCAACCTAGATGAAGTTGGTGAACATAAATTGGTCTTACTGGTACTTGGTGAACATGAGCTGGTCTCTGGTCATTTGGAATCCAAGCAATTTGTTGCCTTTAATGCCAATAACGACATCACCGATGTCCCTCAGTTTTGTATTGTTATCGAAGGGCCACCATTAGAGAAGGCCTCTCCTGATTGGGTTGGTGAAAGGTTACATGCGTTTCGTCCCATCATTCCTAAATTGTTATTGGTCAGCTTTATCACTAACTTATTTGCGCTTGCTGTTCCCTTCATCACGATGTCGATTTATGACCATGTGATTGGTGGTGATGCAGGGCATGAGTTGCAAGGTATCGCCATTGGCGCGGCGTTGTTGTTTGTGATGATGGGTTGGTTGAGAACATTACGTAGCCGAGTGTTTGCTTCAGTTTCCAACCGAGTAAGTCGTGAGATTTCTCAATCCCTCGTGCAGCGTCTGCTTCGTAATAGCTATGCTCAAAATCAGCAAACAGCTTCTTCTAGTCAGCAAAACCAAGTGATGTTGTCAGAGCGTATTTCAGGTGTGCTATCGGGGCCATTAGGAAATGCGTTATTTGACCTACCATTCATTCTAATTTTTGTACTAGCGATAGGAGTTTTAGGCGGATGGTTGGTACTGGTTCCAGTCGTCTCTTTAATCCTTTATTACTTGCTAGCAAAACGCTCGATACGCTCTAGCAGCAAGCGCTCGATGCAATCGACAGTCGCAGGTACGAATCGTCAAAACATGACTAATGAGCTGTCATCCAAGCTTGCCTTTATTCGCAGTGCTGGATTCTCAGAGCACTGGATTCAACGTTTCAAAAAAGCCAATCTTCTTGCTTCAACAGTGACCTTTAATCAATCGGTTCTCCAGAGTCGGTACACCTCGATTTACTATTTCATTGGTGTGGGCTCGACACTCGCCGTGATGGGGTTAGGCATAGGACTTATTTTTGAACAAGTGATGACGCCCGGTGGTTTGATTGCTTCAATGATGTTGATATCTAAGGTGACGGGTCCTGCTCAGGTGTTGGCAAACAGCGCGATGCGTTTTAATAGCTTTAATCAATCCAAGCTGCAAGTGAACCGTATTTTGTCTCAGCCGTCTGAGCGTGAATTCAGTTACCAGCATCACCCGTTACCCGTGGTAGCGCCTAACTTGAAATTAGACCAAGTGACGCTGCGCTATCCCAAACAGAGTCGCCCCGCTTTGAATGGTGTGAGTTTTGATATTGAAGCCGGTGAAGTTGTCGCGATTACCGGCCCTTCTGGCAGCGGTAAATCAACATTAATTGAAGTGCTGTCTGGCTTGCAGCCTATCCAAAATGGCATGGTCGAGCTTGAAGGCGTTAACCTCGTTCAATACGACCCGCAGCTTTATCGCCACTGGTGTTTCATTCGAGCCGCATATCCTGATTTGCTTACGCTGAGTATTCGAGAGTGGCTAAACGACGGTCACAAAGTCGAAGATCAGAAAATGATCTCTGCAATTGAAATGGTCGGCGGAAAGCGTTGGTTCGAGACATTATCAGGTGGGCTCGATACTTCCATCAGCAGTATTCAGCCGGACAGCCTTTTTGACATGTTGTCTGGCAGCGTCGCGCAGATCCTAATTGATGCAAAAGCGCTGGTTTATGACTACCCAATGTTCTTAATGGATAATCCTGTGCCTGATGCTCACCCAAATGCTAAACGTATATTTGGTGAGTTTGTGCAGTCGAAAAAAGGAAAAGCAACGGTGATTTACACGTCCCACGATCCGGATTTAATCAAGCTTGCCGATAAAGTGGTGGTATTAAATGAAGGTGCAGTGGTTTATGCCGGTCCATTAGAGCCGGAGCAGTCTTCGAAGCAGGAACAGCCTTCAGAGCCTCAAGCTTCTCAAGAACCGCAGTTATCTGAGCAACCGTTATCTCAAGAGCTACAGCCGTCAACTCAAGAGGCGTCTGCTCAACAAAATGCAGCCCAACAAGAACAATCAGAGTCTAAGCAAGGAGTCGCTAATGACTAAACAATCTATCGAGAAGGGCAAGCGCTACGGTGAGCTTGTTGAATCACAAAATACGGCTCGTACATTGGCGCTGGCCACATGGTCGGTTGCCTTATGTGTTATTGCTTTTGCCACTTGGTCTGTAGTCACTCAAGTTGATGAAATCGCCAAAGCCAAAGGTGCTGTGATTCCGGAAGGCGAGAAGCAAGTATTGCAAAGTGCGATTGGCGGTAAGTTAAAGCAAATTCTTGTTAAAGAAGGCCAGTTGGTAGAGAAAGGCCAGCCGCTTGTTGAGTTTGATGCCACTTTCCAGCGTACCGCCCTTGAAGAGCTAAAGTCCCAACAAGTGACGCTTCTAGCCAGTGTGGAACGTATGAATGCGCTGCTTGAGCAACGTGAGCCTAACCTTGCTGAGTTTGAGGTCGATTACCCAGAGATCGTCAGCCAGCAAAAAGCGCAGCTGAACGCGCAAAAAGCCCTCTACTTCCAAAAGCGTGTGGTGCTTGAGAAAGAGAGCGAGCAAATTGCAGAGCAGCTTCGTAGCGTAGAAAAGGCCTTGCCGAGTTATGAGAAAGAGTTAAATGCGACTAAGCAAGAGTTGAACATACTGGAGAAGGGTTATAAAGCGGGTAACATTTCACGTTTACGTGTGCTTGAAATGCGACAAAAATTGGCCAGTATCGAACAGAAAATCGAAGAAGCTCGTGGTAAGAAGTCGGTATTGATTAGACAAGCTGACAGTAATGACCAAAAAATCATACAGCTTCTGGCGGAAGCGAAAGCTAAAGTGAGCGATGATCGTTCTAAAGCCGTATCTGACTTATCAGCATTGAATGCTAGAGTTCGTTCAAGCCAAGCTAAATTGACGAACACTATGTTAGTGTCACCGCTACAAGGCTTGGTGCAAAGCATACCAAGCACGCAGGATGGTGGTGTTATTCAGCCGGGTGGCACGGTAGTTGAAATTGTGCCTGTCGGAGGGAACGCTGACTTCAAAGCACGTTTGTCCCCAAGAGATATTGGTTTTGTGAGTGTTGGGCAGCCCACTCGAGTCAAGATTGATGCGTTTGATTACAGCCGCTTTGGGGCTTTAAAAGGGGCGGTAGAGAGTATTTCACCGACCACAAGTCAAAGCGAACGTGGCGAGATCTATTATGAAGTTGTAGTGTCGGTTGATACGCCTTACTTCCGTGATAACCCTGAAAGCTTTTCCATACTGCCGGGTATGACGGGTGAAGTAGACATCACAACTGGCGAGAAGTCGGTGTTCCAATACTTATGGAAACCGATTTATACCAATGTTAGCGTGGCGTTTGGAGAGAGGTAAAGTCCTCCACTCTGGCTTGCATAAAAAAGGAGCACATGCCGTGCTCCTTTTTTTATCTAACCGAAGGGGTGATGTTCTAGTTATTTGGGTCTATGTCAGGCAATCCGTCAATATCATTATGATGGTGTAAAGAATCATCAAAAGATGGGCTTTCGGTATGGTGAGACAGTGCGTCACTCATACTGTCGTCAGTTTGCTCAGCCCCATAAGCACTCTCGGTATCACTGAAAATGATATCGATATCATGCGCTACTGGTACATTGTGTGACGGTGAATCTATAGACGGCGAGTCAGCATTAATACCCAGAGCGTCTAGGTAAGCATGGGCACCAGAACGCTGTTCGTGTTCGCCTATCGCTGTATGTTCTAGGTTTGCCGTCACCTCATCAAAATTAAGAGTAACTTCATCAGGGGTGCTGAAAGAGGCATCCGGTTCATCCGCTTGGCTCATGCCGGGTGCTGGAGGAGGTGGTGGAGCGATTGGCGATAAATCCATGCCAGTTAGTGTGGTTTGGTCAATGTGATGTCCGCTGTTTCCATGGACGGATTGCGAGTGCAAATGTAGGTGCACCGCGACTTGTGAGTTTTGATCGCCTCCTAGGGTTAAAACAAACGAGTCGGTTTCGTCTGTACCACTACCGTAAGAGCCTCCTGTATGTGTCTTAACGACGCCTGATGAAGTTTGTTGGTAATCGTAACTCAACTCTCCGGTTGCAGGATTGACATGCAAAGTACCAAATTGACCGTGTAATGCAGTGAGAGAGTGTCCGTGGTGATCTGATATTCCCCAGCCTGTCATTGGCGTAGGCGTTCCTTGGTGAATAATTGGAGGAATTCCGATTGAGGCATGCAGGTCCTGATTGCCTGCACTGCCGGTAATTTTTGCAGGGGCAACTAGGGTTGGCATTGGTGGAACATCGCTGTGTCCATCAATGCGCATTTCAACTTCTTGAGTTGTAATGCCCCCGTGTCCATCATCGACTAATAGAGAAAACTTATCGGTCAATTGTTCACCATTATTTAAAGCATTAACATGGCTATTGCTGTTATTAAGTGTGTAGACCCAAGTTTGTGTATTGCTATTATAGGTAACAGAACCATACTGTGGCTGATGTTGGCTATCAATACTGACAGAATGTTGATCGCTATGATCAACATCGCTGATAATAATTTGCCCAGAGGTCGCATTTGCAGCATCTTCATCAATGTTATGTGCACCTGCGATAACTTCAGAAACTGTTGGTTTATCATTAGTGCCATGCACATTGATGGTAATAACTTGTTTATCACCACCAGCGGTCGTTACTTCATATTGAACCTGCTCGACTTGCCCTGCCGCTAAGTGTTGAATATTGGCATTGGGAACCGAATAAGCCCAATCACCGGCTTTTCCAATGGTCAGGTGACCGCCATAGGGATCACTGATCGCATGGGCATTACGAGTGTCGTAAAAATGATCTTCACCGGCATCAGGATCGATAACATTCAACACGCCAGTGACAAATATCGTATGTTGGGCATCACCTTGTACGTGGCGATCTTCTGTTATTTGACCGCTTTTATCTCCGGCGAAGATCGCAGCATCGCCAACTGCCGAGAGTGTTGTTGATGCACCGGTGTGGGTCACACCACCGTGGGCATCTTTGACGTCATAGCTAAAATGGACATCGCCGTTATAGTCTTTTTCTGGCGTAAAGGTAAAGGTGCCATCGCCATTAATTAATATCGAACCATGGTCGGCGTGTAGGTTCTCAATGGATAATTTGCCAATATCGTTATCATCGATATCAGTTGTGTTAGCAAGTAGCAGTGCTGGGGTGAGGACAATTTTGCTATCTTCTAAGCCATTCGCTAAACGCACTTCAGCTGACGCAACTGGCGCATCATTGGTGCCATGAACGGTCACTGTGATATCTTTTTTAGCACTGCCATCAATAGATTCAACGGTAAAGGTTTGCTGGAAGCTTTCCCCTGCGCC
>NZ_JBFRVD010000043.1:0-79949 GCF_041474985.1 Vibrio sp. 10N.222.49.C9
GACTCCGGGAGGCGCCTCCACTATTCAAAGTTGAAAGGCCAGCAGAAATGCTGGCCTTTTTGCTATCTGAAATTCTAAACCCTCATGCTATGTTCAAACTTCCACGTATGCTCTCTAATCAGTAGCACCACTAGGAACAAGCTATATCAGATCACTTTTGTGCCGGTCTTTTCCTTATGTAAACCTATCATTTGCTAAACAACCAACAGCATCTGTTAACCAATTGCGCCGTTTGTGAGTGGAATGAGTGGGGAATGGAAAAGGGCGACTGTATTTTGCGTCATTAAATTCTTCATATTTATACATAGTTGCTCATGATCCTGTAACGCTTTCATGAGTTATTACACTTATTATGACCACAAATGAAAATGATTGTCATTTACTTGTGTTACTGCTAACCTATTGTGAAACTTTACAACATCTTATCTACTGCACGAAAGTGTATATAAAACCCCGCTAAACCTTATTAAACCTACGGTTATTCGTTTGCTTCGTATGATAAATCAGCAGATCTACCTCTTTTGTCCTACCCCTTTAGGGTAGTTCGATTTCGTAATTGATTTACATCATATTTTCATTTTCTTTCATAATTCATTATTCGCTCAGTTAAGAAATATATAACCTTCAGGAATTCTTATGAGCAAGATGAAGCTAGTCGTAATCGGTAACGGGATGGTCGGCCATCGCTATATCGAAGATTTAGTCGAGAAGACAGACGTTGCTAACATGGACATCACAGTCTTCTGTGAAGAGCCTCGCGTAGCCTATGATCGTGTACACCTTTCTTCTTACTTTTCACACCATACTGCGGACGAACTTTCTTTAGTTAAAGAAGGCTTCTACGAGAAACACGGCATCAACATGCTGATCGGTGAGCGTGCTATTAACGTTAACCGTGAAAAGAAAACAGTTTACTCAAGTACTGGTCGTGAAATTCAATACGACAAGCTAATCCTTGCTACAGGTTCATACCCATTCGTTCCGCCAATCAAAGGTAACGAAGGTAAAGACTGTTTCGTTTACCGCACAATCGAAGACTTGAAAGCTATCGAAGCAACCGCTAAGAATTCTAAATCTGGTGTGGTTGTTGGTGGTGGTTTGCTTGGTCTTGAAGCTGCAGGCGCACTAAAAGCTCTTGGTGTAACCACGCACGTTGTTGAGTTTGCTCCAAAGCTAATGGCTGAGCAGCTTGACCAAGCGGGTGGTAACCAACTTCGTCAAAAAATCGAACGTATGGGCGTTAACGTACATACAAGTAAGAACACGCTTGAGATTGCTCCTGAAGGCACTGAAGCTCGTAACGTAATGCGCTTTGCAGACGGTACAGAGCTAGAAACTGATTTCATCGTATTCTCTGCTGGTATTCGCCCACAAGACAAACTTGCTCGTCAAATGGGGCTGGGTATTGCACCACGTGGCGGTATCGAGATTAATGATCACTGTCAAACGACAGACAAAGACATCTACGCAATCGGTGAGTGTGCGTCTTGGAACCAAACGTTCTACGGCCTAGTGGCTCCTGGTTACAAAATGGCAACGGTAGCGGTTGACCACGTTGTTGGTAACGAAAGCACATTTGAAGGTGCTGACATGTCTGCGAAGCTTAAGCTTTTGGGCGTGAAAGTAGGCTCTATCGGCGATGCGAACGGTCGTACTCCTGGCTGTAAGAGCTACGTTTACCAAAACGAAGAACAAGAAGTTTACAAGCGTCTAATCGTTTCTGAAGACAACAAGAAGCTGCTTGGTGCAGTAATGGTTGGTGACACGTCTGACTACGGTGATCTTCTACAGCTTATGCTGAACGAAATCGACCTACCAGAACACCCAGATGCATTGATTCTTCCTGCTCATGCTGGTGCTGAAAAGCCAACACTTGGCGCGGATTCTCTTCCTGAGTCTGCTGTTATCTGTTCTTGTTTCGATGTGACTAAAGGCAAGATCGCTCAAGCGGTTGCTGAAGGTCACCACACAATCGGTGATATCAAAGCAGTAACAGGCGCAGGTACTGGTTGTGGTGGTTGTATTCCACTAGTGACTTCAGTACTAAACGCTGAACTTGCTAAAGCTGGTGTTGAAGTGAAGAACGACGTGTGTGAGCACTTTGCATACTCTCGCCAAGAGCTTTTCCACCTAATTCGCATCGAAGAAATCAAAACGTTCGATGAGCTATTAGAGAAATACGGTAAAGGCTACGGCTGTGAAGTATGTAAGCCTCTAGCAGGTTCTATCCTTGCTTCTTGTTGGGGTGAACACATCCTTAAGCCTGAATTAGTGAAGCTGCACGATACCAACGACAACTTCCTAGGTAACATGCAAAAAGACGGTACTTACTCTGTAATCCCTCGTATGGCGGGTGGTGAAGTAACACCTCAAGCACTAAGCGTTCTTGCTGATGTTGCTGCTGAATACAACTTGTACACCAAGATCACAGGTGCACAACGTATCGGCCTATTTGGTGCTCAGAAAGATGACTTACCAGCAATCTGGAAGAAGTTAATCGCTGCAGGTTACGAAACGGGTCAAGCTTACGCAAAAGCACTTCGTATGGCGAAAACATGTGTAGGTTCTACTTGGTGTCGTTACGGCGTTCAAGATTCAGTTGGCCTAGGCGTGATGATCGAGAACCGTTACAAAGGCATCCGTACTCCTCATAAGATGAAGTTTGGTGTGTCTGGCTGTACTCGTGAGTGTGCTGAAGCTCAAGGTAAAGATTTAGGTATTATTGCGACTGACGCAGGTTGGAACATGTATGTATGTGGTAACGGTGGTATGAAACCTCGTCACGCAGACTTACTGGCAAGCGACCTAGACCAAGAAACGCTAATCAAGTACATCGACCGTTTCATGATGTTCTACATCCGCACGGCTGCGCCACTACAACGTACTTCGGTATGGATGGACAACCTAGAAGGTGGTGTTGATTACCTACGTGAAGTGATTGTAGACAACAAGCTTGGTATCAATGACCAACTTGAAACTGACATTGCTGGCCTAGTTGATAACTTCGCTTGTGAATGGACAGATACAATCAACGACGAAGCTCAACTTAAGCGCTTTGCACACTTCATCAATGCTGATGACCGCGATGATAACGTTGTGTTTGTTGAAGATGGTCGTGAACAACACCGTCCTGCGACATTCACTGAGAAACACCCTGAAGCCATTACTTCAAAGCATCAGGGCGACATCATTCACGTAGAATCTGTTTAAGGGGAGACGACATCATGGCATTTACCAAAGTTTGTAAGATCGAAGACATTATCCCAGGTACAGGTGTTTGTGCGTTGGTTGGTGGTGAGCAAGTAGCTGTATTCCGCCCAACGAAAGCTGAAGAAGTATTCGCGATTAGCAACACAGACCCTTACTTCCAGTCAAACGTGTTATCACGTGGCTTGATTGTTGAGCACAAAGAAGAGCTTTGGGTAGCAAGCCCACTTAAGAAGCAACGCTTTAACCTAGCAACAGGTGTGTGCATGGAAGACGAGAACTTCAACGTGAAAGCGTACAAAGCTCGTGTTGCCAAAGGCGCTGTAGAAATCTCTGCTTAATCTTCGGATGAGTAAGATTTGATAGTTCAAGGGTTCTAGTTCTCAATATTGCCTTAACTCGGCAACTAGAGCCTTTTCCTATCCAATTTTAACTTTTAATTTAAACTTTTTAAGGACAACCTTATGTCTCCTGATTACAAACCAGCTGAATTCGTTCAAACGATGATTGATGTGGGTGAAGCGAAAACGAAAACAAGTACTCGCGATCTTCTGATTCGAAGCACTATGGCTGGTATCATCCTTTCTCTAGCGGTTGTTGTTGCTATTACAGCAATGGTTCAAACCGGTATTGGCCTTGTTGGCGCACTTGTGTTCCCAGTTGGCTTCGTCATTCTAAGTGTAATGGGTTATGACCTAGTAACTGGCGTATTCGGCCTTGCACCTTTAGCGAAATTTGACAACCGCCCAGGTATTACTTGGGGTCGTATCCTACGTTGTTGGGGTATTGTTGGTCTTGGTAACCTTATCGGTTCTTTGATTGTTGCTTTCCTTGTTGCAGTATCACTAACGGGTAACTTCTCTTTAGAACCAAACGCTGTTGCTCAAAAGTTCATTGCTGTTTCTACAGGTCGTAGCCTAGGTTTTGAAAACATGGGTATGGACGGATGGATCACGTGTTTCGTACGCGGTATCTTCTGTAACCTTATGGTATGTCTAGGTGTGATTGGCAACATGACTGCACGCACAGTATCTGGCCGTGTAGCAATGATGTGGTTCCCAATCTTCATCTTCTTCGCACTCGTATTTGAGCACACAGTGGTAAACATGTTCCTATTCCCACTAGGTATGATTCTTGGAGCTGATTTTGGTATCGCGACATGGTTGAACTTCAACCTTATCCCAACAATCCTAGGTAACATCGTTGGTGGTCTATTAATGACGTGTGTTCCTCTATACCTAACTCATGCTAAAACAGCTCCTTCTCTAGGCGCTAAGTAATTAGATAGTTCTAGGTTAATGAGCAACTAATAATGTGTGTTAAGCCCCAAGCTGTTGATTTGGGGCTTTTTTGATCTTAACACTCTCTACTTTGATAACCGTGCACCTAAGGCGAGCAATGTGTGCTTGATGATGGTGCAAATGTCAGGGTTTTCCAACGTAATAGATTGTTTTGTTATATAAACTTCTATCTTGATTAGAATTAATCGTAAAGTTTTATGGCAACAACTGATAGTCTAAGAAGTAGGGATATTGGTGATTCATACAACGATGAATCGTCATACAGAATTAAGCTTGAAATATAACAAGCTAACTTTCGGAGCAAAGCATGTCAGAAGTATCGCCATCGAATGTTAAAACAGGAAACACAGGATTTGTTTCATTAGTAGGTGCAGGTCCGGGCGACCCAGACTTACTTACGTTAAAAGCGGCACGAGTGATTCAACAAGCAGACGTGTTGGTTTATGACCGTTTGGTATCAAAAGATATTTTGGAGATGGCTAATCCAGAAGCGGAAATGTTGTATGTGGGCAAAAAGCTCGATCATCACTGCGTACCGCAAGATCAGATCAACCAACTATTAGTGACCAAAGCTCAAGAGAACAAACACGTAGTGCGTCTAAAAGGTGGTGACTCGTTTATCTTTGGTCGTGGTGGTGAAGAGTGTGAAACGTTAGCTGAGAATGACGTGAGATTTGAAGTGATTCCGGGCATCACAGCTGCTGCCGGAGCAACGGCTTATGCGGGCATTCCGTTGACGCACCGTGATCATGCACAAAGCGTGCAGTTTATTACAGGTCACTTGAAGAAAGATGGCGAAGATATTGACTGGCAATCTCTTGCTCAGCACAACCATACCATCGTGTTTTACATGGGCTTGAAAGAGAGTCCGAACATTCAGAAGAATCTACTCGATAATGGTATGCGAGCTGACATGCCAGTTGCGATCATCGAAAACGGTACACGCCAAGAACAAAAGGTGTTTAGAGGTGGGTTACGTGATTTAGCTGACCTTGCGAGCGTCGCAAAGAGCCCAGCGCTGATTGTTGTAGGCAGCGTGGCTCAGCTCCATGAAAAACTTGCTTGGTTTAACAAACAAGCTTGATCGTTTGACCTTCTAATTGGATCTCTAAGCCACTACTGAGTCCATCAAGAATCAAATACTGCAGCGGCTGCCTTGTCGCTGCATTTCTTGTTGGCGCATCGGCATTTCGTCAATGATATTGGTGATCTGTTTCCAATCTGTTTTGCCACTCCATCGGTGCTTCTCTTTCCCGTCTTTACCAATCAAAACAGCGGTATGTGATCCTTTCGGGATCTCGTAAATACTGGTGACTGCTTCTAAGTTAAACTCTTCTTCTAACCAAGTTGGGACTGTGTAACCACTCTCAGCAATAACCATAATGACGACATCTCGTTCGTCCAATTGACAGTTATTGAGCAACACTTCGTTCAGAAACTCTTTAACGATTGAATCTTCCTTTGGAGCGAAATAAATCACACTGCGGTGTGGCAAAGGCTTTGAGTGAGAATAAGCGGGGTAGGCGAGTACTGAATTGATGGTTAAGCTCATGATTATTACCGTGCTGATGGTCAGTAGTTTAAGCAAACTAAACCAGCTACCAGAGTTTGATGGTTGATTTAAAGTTTGCATCGCTTTGGTTGTGTCGATGCTTACGATCGAATTGTGTGTTTGTCGGTGCAGCATTGCCAACCTCCCTTTAAAAACTCTAAGCCTGAGTACGATTTGAACGCTACGTAAAGAAGAAGGTGAAGATCAGAACCACCTAAGAAACGCTCAAAACAAATCCACTTACAATAAGCATAGTTAGGATTACGTAAAGACACTTAGCTTTACGCTAAAGATATTAGATTTACGTTAACGATAGCTGGCAGGTTCATTTTTATTGAGTAAAGCGACTCGCATTTTACAATTGAATAGAATAGGGTATACGGAAAATCTAAAGGTATGAATTTATGGAAAACATAGCAATTTTGGTCGACGTTCAGAACGTTTACTACACGACGCGCGACAAATACCGTTCTAACTTCGACTATAACCAGTTTTGGTATGTTGCCACGGAAGGGCGTAACGTTATTGCAGCTAATGCTTACGCAATCTCAAGCCAAGATCCAAAGCAGCGTCAATTTCATCATATCCTTCGTGGTGTGGGCTTTAATGTGAAGTTAAAGCCGTTTATTCAGCGTCGAGATGGCAGTGCAAAAGGCGATTGGGATGTGGGTATTGCGTTAGACGCGATAGAACTTGCTGAGACGGTTGATACGATTGTTTTGGTATCAGGAGACGGTGATTTCGAAATCCTTGTAGAGCGAATCAAAGAGCGCTTTGGCAAGCCTGTTGAAGTGTATGGTGTTCCCGGGTTAACTGCTCAAAATCTTATCGATTCTGCATCAAAATTTGTACCGATTGAAAAAGATTTTCTTCTATAGAGGAAATCGGGCACTTTATAATTGAAATCAATAATAACGATAATTAGAATGCAAACAGTTCTTATTTATCGGTATGTGTAATGTCTCGCGTTTTAGTTGTTGATGATGATATTCAGTTGTGTGAATTACTGGGTGAAGTGTTAGAAAATGAGGGGTATCACGTTGATACTGTTCATTGCGGTGAATCCGCGCTTGAGTTTATTCAATCTCACCCTGTCGATTTGGTTCTACTCGATGTAATGCTTCCGAACCTAAGCGGCATTCAAGTAGCAAGACGTATTTGTCAGCGTTTTGCTACTCCCATTCTTATGCTAACCGCGCTTAACGACGATGCCTCAATGCTCGATGGCTACCAAGCAGGCGCCGACCAGTACATCGCTAAACCTTTCAATGTTCCTGAACTCTTAACCCGTATTAAGGTGATCTTGCGCCGAGTGGGTTTTGAACGCCAAAGACAATCTTTAGCTTCCTCTAATCACGGCTTGTGTGAACAACTCTCTCGTTTGCCATTAACTGGCACTGAAAAAGACTTGCTTGATTATTTGGTCAAAAATGACGGTATTGTCGTCTCAAAATCTGATCTGCAAATCCATGTACTCAAGAAAGAATTGTGTCCCTTCGATCGTAATTTAGATATGCATATCAGCAATATACGTAGAAAGCTCGTTCAGGCAGGTTTGTCTAAACAACATATAAAAACCGTTCGTGGTAAAGGTTACAGTTACCTAGAGTCGGTCGGAGCATGAGTAAAAAACTGCTGCGTTGCCCTGATTTTATTGCTAAGCGTAAAGACGGACTCACTTTCCAACTGTTCAGTTACCTGACCGTCATTTTGGTGAGTATTTTGATTCTGCAAGGTGTCGCAGAAAGAGCCTTGATGAAAGCGCTGCTTAAAGTGCCAGAATCGGTTAAAGCGGAGATGCTCGACCTTGCTTACCAAGCGAATGTGTTGATTGAAGAAGGGGACATGGATGAACTCGCGGACTGGGGTAATGCTCAGCAGTATTATCTGTTCGTCATCGACAAAGACAATCGTCCGATCACGCATCGTCACATGCACCCACATTTTGAATTTAAGCTCAAATATTTAAGAACGTTAGATCACCAACTTAGTGATCGAGTGAGTAAGCCGATCTTCGGTCTGCCACTGGATAACGGGAAAACACTGGTTATCCAACTACCGCACCAGTTTCATCCCGCTAAATCTTTTGCCCCATATTCCTATATGCTTAAAGCATTGATTGCATTGGTCGTATTGTCTCTGTTCTCGATTATCATGGCCAAAAGCCTTCAGCAACCGTTGGATAGATTGAGAGAAGCGAGCCGCAGACTGGCTCAAGGTGACTTCACGGTCAGTGTGGTGTCGGAGTTGAACTCCACCACGCGTGAATTCAACGAGCTTGCACACGATTTTGATTATATGACCTTTGAGATTAAATCTCTGGCTGAAAAGCAACGTTGTTTGATTCGTGATGTCTCACACGAGTTAAGAACACCATTAGCAAGGCAAAACCTCGCACTACACCTGCTGCGCAGCAAGGTTGATGATAAAAGCATTGGTTTGCTAGAACGAATGGAAAATGAAACAGAAGAGATGAATAAGCTGGTGGGTGAGATACTTGAATTTAGCCGCTTAGAAACCTCTCGCTATGACTCCAAGTTAAGTTTAATGCACCTTGAGCACTATTGTTCAATGTTGATCGCGCAGATGCAAAACGATTTAAAACCGAATCAAACTTTGATTGGTTCCCTAGAGACGCCGATATCAATGGTGAACGTTGATGAGAGGCTACTGCTTCGAGTCATTGGTAACTTGGTCGGGAATGCCATTAAATACGCGGGTGAGAACGCTCATGTGGTCGTGACGACATACGAACAGGTAATGGATAGACGTTACAGTGTAATATCTGTAGAAGATGACGGTGATGGTATTCCTGATAACAAGATTGCAGGTATATTCGACCCGTTTACTCGTATTGAATCAGCAAGAGACAAACGGTCTGGTGGCTACGGTCTGGGCCTTGCGATTGTTAAAGAAGCGATGGGTGTGATGAATGGACATGTAACTGCTGAGAATAGAGAAGGTGGGGGGCTGAGAGTGAACTTGATGTTCCCAATCGGTGATTAGCTTTCCCTATTGATAATTACCTTAAATTGATAACTGTCCCAACTCAGTAGTACTGACTTAAGCGATACCCAATAAAAACGCCACTGCATCTGCAGTGGCGTTTTTCTTTATGCGCTTTGGTATGGGCTAGGCGTAGCCATTAATTACGCCTGAGCTTGAAGACAAGAGCATAAGATAAGCGAGACTATGCCTGTTGGCGAGCTAGCTTAACTTCTTCTTCTTTCTCACCTGCTGCTGGGTCGTTGAAGCGAGACTCGTCTAGAGCGCCTTCAGACTTAGCAACGATGATAGATACGGCACTATCACCTGTGATGTTTACAGCGGTACGAATCATATCAAGAAGGCGGTCAACACCCATGATTAGAGCAATACCTTCAAGCGGCAGGCCAACTTGGTTCAATACCATCGCTAGCATAACAAGACCAACACCAGGGACACCTGCAGTACCAACAGACGCCAGTGTCGCCGTTAGGATAACCATTAGGTAATCACCCATTGAAAGGTCGATGTTGTACGCTTGCGCGATAAACGCCGTCGCAACACCTTGCATGATTGCAGTGCCGTCCATGTTCACAGTTGCACCTAGTGGTACTGTGAAAGAAGCGACTTTGTTGTCTACGCCCATACGGTTCTTAGCCGTTTCCATAGTTACTGGAATTGTTGCGTTCGAAGATGCTGTTGAGAATGCAAACATGATTGCATCTTCCATCTTACGTAGGAACGTAATCGGACTAAGACCTGTGAATCCTTTAAGCATCGCACTGTAAGTCACCAAGCCATGCAACAGCAGGGTACCAGCAAGCACTAAGAAGTATTCTGCTAGGTTCCAAATTGCACCTAAGCCAAGGCCAGAGAACAGTTTCGCCATCAAGAAGAATACGCCGTAAGGAGCAAGGTTCATTAGTAGCGCAACTAGCTTCATGATCACTTCGTTTAGATCAGAGAAAACTGCAGCGATACGTTCACCGGGTTTGCCCGCTGCACTGATTGCGATACCAAACAACACTGCAAATACGATAACTTGTAACGTTTTGCCCTCAGCCATCGCCTGAATAGGGTTGGTTGGGAACATGTCGATGATTACTTGGCCCAGAGAAGGGGCATCCGCTGATTTGAAAGAGCTCGCAGCAGTAAGATCCGCACCAGCTCCAGGTTGGAACAGGTTACCGATAGTTAATGCTAGAGTGATGGCAACGGCAGTAGTACCGATATAAAGTGCAAGCGTTTTGCCACCCATACGGCCAAGAGTTGATAAGTCTTTAAGAGAACTTGTACCGCACACTAGTGAAACGAAGACTAGAGGCACAACAAGCATTTTTAAACTGGCGACAAAGATTTGTCCGCCCACTTCAAAGAGTCCGTTAACGATGTAGTTGTTAACAAATCCGTTGTCTGCAAAAAGGGATTGAATGGCGAATCCCGTTAATATACCTACGACCATACCGAGGATTACTCGACCAGTCAGAGACATAGGTTTCTTGGTATTCATTTAGAACACTCCTTATTATTTATAACTTTGATACCTTTTCAAAGTGAGCAGGAGATTAGCAGTCGGATAATCAATTCGAAAAACAAAAAATGAGTTTGGAATTATAGATGTGATCAAAATCACTGATAATTGTGTAAATTAAACAAATAAAAACAAAATAATTCACTATTAATTTACATCTATCGAGGGTTTTATACATAAATTTGTCGTTTCAAAGGTAGTAAATAAGAAGAGATGATTTTCTTATCAATCTTCACGTCTTCAATTGACTGAACAAATACCGTTGTTTCAAAAAATTCGGTGAAGATAACCAGTCGATTTACGTCCATGAGCCTTAACTATTTGTATTGAATGGTTTTGTTGAACTCCTCAAATATGACTCACCGACAGGCCTTTACAAAACTTTACGAATGCAAAGAATGTAAATTTAATGCAAATGGTAATAATTATCACTTATATTCACTCCCGAAATAATTCAGTGGTACCGGCAACGGTTCAGCGAACACATCGAATAAATAACAAAGTGTTCGTCTAAAAGAATAAAAGCGGAGTAAAGGACATGTTTTCAAAGAGCCCATTGGCTTTAGTGATCGGCGCAGTATTAGCTTCACCAGCAGTATTGGCAGAAACAGTAAAAACAGACGAGCATATGGTTGTTGAAGGTCGTGACTACGGTTATAAAGCCGACACGAACACAACAGCAATGCGCATGGAGGCGACTCAATTAGAGACTCCGGGACAAGTTTTAGTAATCGATGAGCAAATCATCGATGAACAGCGTGCAACAACGCTTGGTGACGTGCTTAAGAATGACGCGAGTGTAAGTGCTGGCGGTACAAGCCGTAACCGTGAACGTTTCTCTCTACGTGGTTTCTCGGTAGAAAGCTCTTCGGGCTTCCTTAAAAATGGCCAGCAACATTGGTCTCACTACCGTCAACCAATCGAACTGCTAGAGCGTGTTGAAGTACTAAAAGGACCTTCTGGTCTTCTTTACGGTATTTCTGCACCAGGTGGTTTGATCAACATGGTAAGCAAAAAGCCAACTTACGATACGCAAGTAAGTGTTAGCCAAGATATTGGTTCTAATGACCATTCTCGTACAACGGTAGATGTAAGTGGCGCTTTGAACGACGCTGAAACTCTACGTGGTCGCGCGATTCTATCTAAAGAAAGCTACGGCTCTTGGAGAACTTATGGTGACGGAACTGAACCACAAACAGAACGTTTTGTTGGTGGTGTATTCGTTGATTACGATGTAACTGAAGACGTGACAGTTTCTGTTCATTACGACAAAACTAACGACGAAGGTAGCGTAGATTCTGGCGCTTTATACACGCTAGACGGCAACCGAGTAGGTAGCGACAAGCACATCTGGGATGCACAGTGGTCACAGATCGAGAATGATGTTGAGAACGTTGGTTTTGATATTGCTGCTAACCTGACTGATACATGGTCATTAAAAACAGGTTTCAACTACCAAGATTTCGAACGTATTGATATGGAAAGCTACCCAAGCTTTTCAAATATGAATCCTGATGGTACGGGCACCGTGACTCAAGGCGGTAACTACCGTCATGATAAATGGCGTTTCAGAACGGCTTACGTTGATCTAACAACAACCGCTGATCTTGCGGGCACAGAGCACCAACTATTATTCGGTGCTAACTGGTTAGGCTACAGCTATTACCGTGGTATGGATCGCTTCAGCAGCGCTGAATACGCACCAGGTGCAACAGTACCAGCGCCGTCAGTGGGTCCAACATCGCTAGGTAAGATGAGTACTTACGATACTTGGGGCTTCTACATCCAAGATTTGATTACTATTAATGATGAATGGCAAGTTCTTGCGGGTGCTCGTTTCGACCGTAAAGTAAGTGATGGCGTAGCAGAAGAAAATGTAGCGCCTAAGCTTGGCCTGATTTACCACCCAGCATCAAACGGTAGTATCTACGCTTCTTACTCTGAAAGTTTCGAACCACAAGGTGTTGTGTCTAGCGGAAACCGCAACTACACCAACGATGGCGAACTTCTTGACGCAGCAACGGGCGTGTCTTACGAAGTCGGTACTAAGTGGGAACTGATGGACGAACGTCTATTCGTTTCTGGTGCGGTATTCGATATTACCCAAGAAAACATTTCAATGGATGTAGAAGACACTTCATCAGGCGATTGGACGAAGACACAAGGTGGCGAACAAGTTCACCGTGGTGCTGAGCTAGCCGCACAAGGCTTTATTTCAGAGCGCTTCTCAATGTCTGGTTCTGCAATGTACTTAGATGCTGAAATCACGAACCATGAAACATATGAAGGTAACCGTCCAGTAGACGTACCTGAGTTTGCAGCAAGCGTTTGGTCTACCTATGCAGCAACAAACGAAGTTGATGTGAACCTGGGTCTTATCTACGAAGGTTCTCGTTACGGCGATAGCGCGAACATATTCAAGAAAGACGGCTACGCACGTGTAGATATGGGTGCTGCATACACGCTTAAGTACGACGATTCTCTTGATTTCGTAGCGCGTCTAACAGTCGAGAACGTATTTGATAAAGAATACCTAGCGGGTGGCGGTTCAACATCTTCAAACCACCAATTTGCTGAAGACGTAGTAATCGGCGAAGGCCGTAACTACATGGCGACTTTACAGGTAAAATACTAATTTGTTAGTAGGGTACTATTGTTAGCCTAAATACTAAGGGGAAAGTTTCGGCTTTCTCCTTTCGTGATTCTGCTATTCAGTAAAATATCCCTAGTAATGCGAGTGACTTTTAATGATAATGAGAGTGCTTATCAATAATAGTATTTATCAATAAAATGTATTTGACCTTCTTCTATAGTAAATGACTACAATTATGAATCTTTTAAAAACTAGCCTAGCGCTTGCCATCAGTTTGGTTGCAACGTCTTCTATGGCAAACAGCTTGGATCAAGCTCAATCAATTCAAAACAAGACCAATAACGCGTCGGCTTCGAGCCAAAAGGTTATTGATAAAAGCTCACAAGCGACTTTAATGCTGCAAGCTGAGATTGAGCGTCTGCAAGAAGAAGTTAAAAACCTAGAAATCTATCACGATCACCTTGCTGCATTAGTTGAGAGCCAAAACCAAGAAGCTCAAAGCATTGAAGAGCAGATCGAAGAAATCAAATACACACGCCAAGGTGTTGTGCCATTGATGTATCAAATGATCGATGGTCTTGAACAGTTGGTAGAGAAAGACGTGCCGATTAAGAAAGAACAGCGTCTAGAAAGAGTAGAAAAGCTACAAGCAATGATGACTCGTGCTGATGTGAGTGATGCTGAGAAGTATCGTCGTATCCTGGAAGCTTACCAAATCGAGATGGACTACGGCATCAAGCTCGGTGCTTACCAAGGCCGCGTTGCATTGAGCAACGACAGAACGATTGAAGCTGACGTGTTGCACCTAGGTCGTATCTCTTTGGTGGCTCGTAACCTAAATGGCAGCCAATATTGGTCTTGGAATCAAACACAAAATCAGTGGCAAGAGCTAGATTCTTCAATGAAATCTGAGCTAGATAAAGCTTACGACATTGCAAGCCAACAAGCGGCGCCAAGCCTAATTACTTTACCTGTTTCTTTAACTGTTGCGGAGGTTAAGTAATGAACTTAAAGCCATTAGCAGCATTGCTTTGCATTACATCACTTTCATTTTCAGCTTTCTCTGCATCAGATACGACGGCTCAGCTAGTTAATAAAGCAAAATCAGAGAGTCGAACTCAAGCTTCTCACAACGTAGTGCGTGAAGCTGATTTCAAAAAGACAGAACAAGAACTGAAAGCGATCAAAGCTCAGCTTGAAGCGAAGCGTACGTCTATCCAAGGTGCGACAGATGTTCTGACTCAAACGTTCAGTGATAACGAAAACAAGCTTGCTCGCTTAGAAGAGAAGCTGCGTTTAGAAACCGGTAGCTTAGGCGAGCTGTTCGGTGTCGTTCGTCAAAACGCAAAAGAACTCGGCGCAGAGCTTAGCTCAACCGTGAATAGTGTTGATCGTGCTGAACACACTGCAACTGTTGATCAAATCATTGATGCTAAATCACTGCCTTCAATGCCACAGCTGACCGGTTTGTGGATGAGCATGGTTGAACAGATCCAAGCGAGTTCTGAGCTTAGCAAATCTCAAATTGCATTCATTAATGGTGAAGGCAATACAAACAAGGTTGACGCTTACCGACTAGGTTCGATTGGTCTTGTGACAGAGCAAGGCTATGTTAGCTGGAACACTCAGCGTGAAGATGCGATCGCTTACCTTAAGCAACCACAAAATGGTCCAACGTTAGCGTCACTTTCTTCGTTAGCGAATGGTGAAGTATCTAACGTGGTTGTCGATCCTTCTCGCGGGTTTATGCTAGAGCAATTAGCACTTACGCCAAGTTTAACTGACCGTCTACAAGCGGGTGGTGTGGTTGGTAAAGTGATTCTTGGCCTACTAGCTATTGGTCTAATCATCGCATTAGTTCGTGGTGTCTCTCTTGCTATCGCACGCCAGAAAATTCGCGCGCAACTTAAGAACCCTGAGCAAGCGGGTGATAACCCACTAGGTCGTGTTCTTGCGATGTACAACAAGGAACAAAACCAAACGGTTGAAGCGTTAGAGTTGCGACTTTTAGAAGCGGTAGTTGATGAGCAGACTCACCTAGAGAAAGGTCTATCGATGCTTAAGCTATTGGCGGCACTAGCACCAATGTTGGGCCTTTTAGGTACAGTAACCGGCATGATCGAAACATTCCAAGTGATCACTCAGTTTGGTAATGGCGACCCTAAAGTTATGGCGGGTGGTATCTCGATGGCGCTTGTAACTACGGTACTTGGTCTGGTTGCGGCAATGCCTCTTCTACTGGCACACAACATTCTTAGCACTCAAGCAGAAAACATTCGCAATATTCTTGAGAAGCAAGGTATTGGTCTTGTTGCTGAGCAGGCTGAAAAGACCGTTGAATCAAACGCTGTTGTTTCACCAGTTGGGACTGCTGCGTAATGGATATTTTGTCGGGTTCTCTATTACCAGCGAGTTGGTTAACGAGTGACTGGCTGCTGTCTTTATCAAGCTTTATGGAGCAGGGCGGTTTCGTCCTGTGGTGGCTAGCGGCTGTCGTCCTAGTGTATTGGGTGCTTGTGGTAGAACGTGTGCTTTATCTTGCGTTCTACTTTCCTAAGCAACGCCAAGCTTGGATAGCGAAATGGCATGAAAGAGAAGATCACTCTTCTTGGCATGCCAAAGCTATTCGTGAAGGTTGGTTAGGGCAAGCGAGTATCTTGCTTAACCAAAACTTGAATTTTATTAAGCTGTTAGTCGCTATTTGCCCGATGTTGGGCTTGCTAGGCACTGTAACCGGTATGATCTCTGTTTTTGATGTTATGGCGACACAAGGCAGCAGTGACCCTAAATTGATGGCTTCAGGTATCTCGTTAGCAACACTGCCAACCATGGCAGGCATGGTTGCAGCGTTAGCGGGCATGTTCGTTCACGCTCGCTTAGCGAAAGTATGTAACCGCTTAGAATTGAAATTAGAAAAATCTTTAAGGAGTCAACGATGAGACTCGGTCGACGTCATTCTAAAAACGAAGAGGCTCAAATAGACCTTACTTCGATGCTTGATATTGTCTTTATCATGCTTATTTTCTTTATTGTGACCAGTTCATTTGTTCGTGAATCAGGGGTGGAAGTCAATCGCCCACAAGCTTCTAACGTAGTAAGCCAAAAGGATGCAGGCATCTTTGTTGCGATTACTTCTGCAAACGACATTTTCATCGACAAGCGTGTCGTAGATGTTGAACGTGTCCAAGCGACGTTAGAGCACTTGTTGCTAGAACAACCTGATGCTTCTTTGGTTATTCAAGCGGATGAACACGCTTACAACGGCACTGTTGTTAAAGTGATGGATGCCGCGAAAGGTGCTGGTGTTAAAAACATTGCGCTTGCTGCTGATAAGCGATGATCTTGGAGGATCTTCATAAATGATTCGCCTATTTCTTGCTTTACCGCTAGCGGGTGCGTTGGGCTTAGCGCTGTTTTCTTTCATGGCTTGGATGGTCGATAATGGCCACCAACGTTCACCAGACGATAGCGAGACGTTAAGTTTCAACATGGTGATGGTGGAACAAGAACAAGAAGTTCAAAGAAGACAACGTGCAGTTCCGGAAAAACCAGAAATGCCAGAGCCGCCACCGGAAGCGCAAACATCTCAGTCACAAGCTGAAGTTACGCCTCTGAATTCGATGTCTTCTCTGCCTTCATTGGATTTGAATACATCCATTGATGGCCTAGCGATTAACGCACCGACATTCTCTGATTTTGGGTCAAACCAACAGGCTATGCCTTTGTATCGAGTAGAACCTCGTTACCCTGCGAAAGCGCTTAAGCGTGGAGCTGAAGGCCATGTGATTATGTCTTTTACTATCGATGAAACGGGACGTCCAATTGACATTCAAGTCACTGACGCAAACCCACGTCGTATGTTTGAACGTGAAGCGATGAGAGCACTTAAAAAATGGAAATATCAACCGAAAGTCGTCGATGGAAAAGCGATAGCTCAGGTTGGTCAAACCGTGAAACTAGAGTTTAAGTTGGCAAAATGATGAAACATATATGGATATTAGTGGGCTTGTTGTTAATGCCCCTTACAACACAGGCACAAGAGCTAACCCAATATACTGCCATTCGTGTTCAAAAGGCGCATAAGCTTGCTCAAGATGAACAGGTTAAACAGGCCATTGACGTACTAGCAGGTTTAGAGCTTTCTAAGGGCTACGACAAAGCGTACGTAGCTCGTATGCTAGGTGTTTTTTACTGGCAAGATGGCAAAACCGATAAGGCGATTAAGCAGCTTACATACGCCGTCGATACCAATTTGCTGGTGGATGAACAAGCTTGGATAACGAAGCGTATGCTTGCGGATCTGTTATTAAACGATCAACAGTTCAAAAACGCGCTTCCACATTACTACGAGTTAGTAAAAACAGCGCCAGAGGCAGAAAAGAAAGACGTGCTTTGGATGCGAATTGCACAAGCGGAATACCAAATCGAAAACTGGTCGAAAGTCCTAGTGGCCATCGGTAATCACGACAAGTTCAATTCAAAACCAGAGTTATCACCTCTATCGCTAAAACTGGGCGCACAGCTTCAGTTAAAGCAGTGGAAACAGTCGATTCCTACACTGGAAAGCTTGATTGAACTTCAACCCGAGAAAGATAACTGGTGGCGTCAACTGGTTGGTATTCAACTTAGGTTAGATCGTAATCGTGATGCATTGAACACGTTAGCACTGGCTGATCTACAAGGTGTTGAGCTGAAGAACTCAGATCGCCGCTTGTTAGCGCAGCTTTACGCGAAACGTGGCATTCCAGAGCGCGCAGCACAAGAAATTAGTAAGTTAGATGATGCGAACAGCGATGTTCAACTTCTGGCTGAGCAAGCAACCTACTGGCAGTTAGCGAAAGAGTGGGACAGTGCTATTGAAGTGTGGACGTTAGCGTCTAGAAAAGACACGCAATATCATTGGAATGTGGCTCAGTTACTGGTTCAACAAGGTTACTACGATCGTGCTCTGGTTGTTTTGGATAAAGTGAAAGACAAGAACAAGCAAGCTGATGTTGCTTTAGCGAAAGTACGTTCATGGTACAAGCTAAAGAATCTTGATAATGCTCTTGCTCAAGCGAAACGTGCGAACAACATTGAGCCTTCTTCTGAGGCAAAAGGTTGGATTAAATATCTGACTCAGCTAAGAACAGTGAGTGATAACGGCAACGTCTAACTGCGAATAGCACAACAGAAGACAAGAGAAAGTAATATAGAGAAAAGGGTGTCATTTGATGGTTCAAATGACACCCTTTTTAATTTTGGCGGTTAAAGCTTTTTGAACTTTATCGTTCCAATGCGGCAGTTAAGGCTCGCACATCGTGCCGCTGGACGTAGCACTTTGAATCACGCCGCTGGTATCAGCAACCCAATTAATGGTGCAGTCACGATAAGGGTTTTTGAATGCGTGTACTGTATAACCATTGTCTAACGGTTTCTTGGTTTCAATCCAAGCATAGTTTCGAGACGCCCAAAAACTGATAGGGCGTGACCGTTCGGTGAGATAACGTTCTTGTACATCGGTTATGTCTGAACCGATGTATTCTTGAATATGTTCTTCCGTGCTGATTATTTGGCTGGTGCACGCCGTCACTAGCGCAGCAAAAGCCAAAACAAAAATACGCATTTCAAATCCTTTTAAGCTTCATTAGCTATCATCAAACCAGTGATCAAATAGTCCCAACTTTCTATCCTTAAAGCTACGACTGTTACCTTAAACCCATCTCAATCAAGCATGTTGAGATTGAGCTTTTTTGAGCTTTGACCCTGTTATCAATAACCTCTAATAAAACGAATCAAATCCCTTTAGTACACGTTAGCAAGAATATGCATACAGTTCGATTACTTCCCATGTAATGTTATGTAAATTTCCTTACGCCACTCGGCAAACGTAAACAATGTAAATTGAATGCCAATACGAATGATTATCAACTAAATTGTCGCCATAAAATTTATAGGTATTGGTTTGTATGTCGTTAAAAAGTAGGGCGGTTCAGTCATGGGCTCGTCGACTTCATGTTTATATTTCTATGGCGCTTCTGTTCGTGGTTCTTTTTTTCTCAGTAACCGGTATCACCCTGAACCGACCTGAGTTATTTGAATCAAGCCAACCCAATATCCAACGCTCTACGCTAACGCTTCCTACAAGTTTATTTACGGTTCAAGACGGACGTTTAAAAGCTGACGAGACAGCCTTTGAAACGTTTCTGTTCGAAGAAGCCAACCTCTCCGGCGTTCCTTCTGGTTTGGACATCTATGCAGAGATTGAAGATGGTGAGTTGCTCATCGGTGAGGTATCTATGGACTTCAAAGGACCCGGCTACAACGCTTCCGTTTTTGTTGACGTTACGTCTGAGTTTGTAGAAGTCGAAACCACTAATTACGGCGTTATCGCATTGTTGAACGATCTGCATAAAGGTCGTAACAGCGGTGAAGTATGGAAATGGTTTATCGATATCACTGCGCTATTGATGATCTTCTTTGTGCTTACTGGCGTGTGCTTACTGTTACCTAAGAAAAAGACGCTTAATACTTCCATCAAATGGACGGTGTTTGGGTCTGCAATCTCATTGGTTATCTATTTTGTCGCCGTGCCTTAACGCTTGATTCGATTGATGAATCGGATTGAAGAGCGAACTTAAGGTTAAACGGATTTAAAAGGTTGTTAAAAATGAAAAAAATGAACTGGAGCAAGGCGCTTCTTGCTTTATCTCTTTTGCCAAGCCTAGGTATGGCACAAGCGATTCCTGATACGGCAAAACTGGATGTCAGCTTTGAGCTTCCAAAGATTGATACCTCTATGTATGCACGTCCTTATGTGGCGGTGTGGGTAGAGAATAGCGAACGAAAGTCAGTGAAAACCATCGAGCTTTGGGTCGGTAAAGACGAATGGCTTAAGGATCTGCGCAGCTGGTGGAGAAAGGTTGGCCGTTACGATCGTGAACTGGTTGATGCTGTGACGTCTGCAACACGTCCTGCTGGCCAGTACCGTTTCGTGTGGGATGGTAAGAGCGACAGCGGTGAAACGTTAGAACAAGGCGAGTACACGGTTCATATCGAAGTGGTTCGTGAACACGGTGGCCGTAATTACCTTCGCCAAAAAGTATCACTCGCAGATTCAAACATATCTTACGAATTAAAAGCAACGGAAGAGACGGGTGAAATCACCCTGAACTACATCGCTAAATAGTAAGTGCGAACAGTAACTAGTAAGTACGAACTAAAACCAAGCTGAACAGAATAGACAGTGGTCATCGTAGGCTCAGATAGAGCGACACGGCTAACAATTATGAATAATGGAATTGAACATGATGAAACAGACAAAAATCAAAGCACTTGCTCTAGCGGGTGTGATGGCATTCGGCCTAGCAGCAACGACAACGGCACAAGCTCACCCACGTTGGATTTTGCCATCTCACTTTACTGTATCTAAAGAAGGTGGTGATTGGCTAACGTTCGATGTTACTGCGTCTCACGGTACGTTTGTTTTTGATAAGCCTGCTGGCAGCGAAAATGCTCATGTCATCATGCCAGATGGCCGCAGCGAGCGTCCTAACTTCGTTATTCGTGGCAAGCGTCGTTCAATCTTCGACTTCTATTTTGAAGAAGAAGGTACACACAAAGTGGCGATCAACAACCAGCCGTCTTACTACACGCAATACAAAGCGGGTCGCCGTGACACGGTGAAGTGGATTAAAGCAAACAAAGCTGAGCGTGACTCAGTTCTACCTGAAAAATCACGTGACGTGGTAACGCAGATCAGCTTCACTCGTGCAGAAAGCTACATCACGGTAGGTAAGCCAACGGATTCAGTGTTCAAAATTGAAGGCAAGCTTCTAGAAATGAAGCCTGTGACACACCCTTCAGATATCGTTGAAGGCGAACCTGTGACATTCCAGTTCTTCTACAACGGTGAAATCCAGAAAGACGTGAAAGCGGAGATTACTCGTGAAGGTACGCTTTACCGCAACCACCAAGAGCAGATTGATGTGGTGAGTGATGAGAACGGTGAAATCACGTTTACTCCAGACGTAGCAGGTCGTTACGTAATGAAAGCGAACTACAAAGGTGAGTTGATTGACAACCCACTGGCAGACAAAGCAAGCGCGAATGTTCACCTAACGTTCGAAGCGCTGCTTCAATAGTCTGTGATATCGGGGCTAGATCCCTGATTAAGAATCAAAAAAACTTAAGGGCTCATTTGAGCCCTTTATCGCTCAGTTTACTTCTGAGAATTTGCACTGTGGCTAGGGTACGAACCATGACAATAAAAACAAAACTTAACGCTTTAATGACTCCTTGCTTAGCATTGAGACTTGGTTTCGCTGCATTACCTGCGCAAGCACACTTTCCACTGATGAGCTGCTGGTTTGAAGGTAAGACTGTTGCTTGTGAAGCGGGTTATTCGGATGGCAGCAAAGCGATTGATTACGCAGTTGAGATGTACGATTACGAAGACAACTTGATTGCAAAAGAGATGACAGATAAACGTTCTATCGTTGAATTCCCACATCCTGACACTGAGTTCTACCTTGTGTTCGATTCAGGTCATGAGTTTCCAGTTGAAGTTGATGTTGTAGAGATCAGTGAAAAATGATGATTCAAAGCGTACGTGCTGATACGGGCGGCAGAGAGGGCAAATGGGTAGGACTGATCATTGTGTTCATCCTTTGCTTTGCAACTGTCGCAATCCCATTTCATCAGGCTGAATCCCACGTTAAAGCAGTGCTTGATCATCAAATTCTAGTGACTGATGTTGAACAAGAAAACTTGGCGATGCTATCAGAGCTGCGTTTAGCGCATGAAGAAATCCGTGACCTGCGCATGGACTCAGATGGTGAATGGCCGAGTGTTGCATCACTTAAAGATGAATGGGTTGCCCCGTTTGTAGAAGATCAGAGTTGGAAGCGCAAAGGTTCTCATGCTTGGGTACTGGACGAGCGTGGTTATTACTTTTCTACTCCAAGTGAACAAGCTACGCCTACCGATCATGGTTTTGCGGATTCCTTTATTTTAAATGCGAACAGCGTTTCTCCTGAAATCTGGATCTTCTTGGGCGGTGTAGCGAAACAGCCCGCTACTTTTGACCAACACACGCTAGAGTCTACGGGTTGGAAAATGGTCGTGAACGAATCAGAAATTGAACAGCATCATTAAAGCGATGCTCACTAATAATAAGAGAATTACTATGCGAATTATGACTCTGTTCATGTCGTTATTAGCGGTGTTCATGGCACCCAATGCATTGGCAAAAGAATATAAGATCGACAGCAACAAGCTGACGATTGGTATCACGCTTCAACCTTACTACAGCTACGTAAAAGCAGTAGTAGGCGACAAAGTGAACATCCTTCCTTTGGTTGATGCCGGCTTTAATCCGCATAACTACTTGCCACAACCGAACGACTTGAAGAGATTGAGCCAGATGGACGCCATCGTGGTAAACGGTATTGGTCACGATGACTTCGCGCTTAAAGTGATTTCAGCCGCGCAACGTGATGACCTAGTCGTGATCGAAGCAAACAAAGAAGTGCCTCTACTTCCTGCTCTTGGTCAGTCTGTTGGTCAAGGTGCCGTTAACCCACATACCTTTGTTGGGCTTTCGACAACAATTCAAAAGGTTTACACCATCGCGAGTGAGGTCTCTAAGCTCGACCCTGACAACGCGGCTTTTTATCGTAAGAATGCACGTAAATACGCAAAGCAATTTCGCTTTATGAAGCGCGATGCGATGTTGTCATTAGGTGAGTTAGATACTTCAGGTATGAAGGTGGCGACCACGCACAATGCGTATGGCTACATCCTTCAAGAATTTGGTGTGGATGTTGCGGCGGTGATTGAGCCTGCACACGGTGTTGAACCAAGTGCGAGCCAGTTGCAAGAAACGATCGAAAAGATCCGCGCATCGGGCATTGACGTGTTGTTCTACGAGCTAAACATGCCAAACCGTTTTGTTGACACGATTGAAGCGGAAACGGGTGTTCAGCTTTACCGTTTCTCTCACATGACGCATGGCGAATATGAAGACGACAAAGTCGAAGTTGAGATGCAGAAGAATCTCGAGACATTAATCGAAGCAATGAAATTTGCGGCGGCGAACCAAGCTAAAAGCGGGAACGCATAATGTTAGGTCCATCGATTTCAATCAATCAACTCGGTCTGCAATATGACAACAACGTCATTCTTGACGATATCTCACTAGAACTTAAAGCGGGTGAGTGCCATGTAATCATGGGGCCAAACGGCGGTGGTAAAACCTCTCTGCTACGCTCTGTTCTTGGTTTGACGCCTTTCTCTGGGCAAATCAATATTCATTGGCCAGAAAAGCCAAGTATCGGTTATGTTCCACAAAAAGCGACCTTCGAATCGAGCTTGCCTTTGACGGTCATGGATTTCGTGTTGCTTAACCAAACTCGAATTCCGCTATTTTGGCGTCGTAAGTCTAAGCAATTGGATCTTGCACTCGCACAATTAGATCGCGTTGGTATGGCTACTCGTAGCGACCGCCGCATGGGACAGTTATCGGGTGGTGAGCAGCAACGCGTGCTGTTTTCCCAAGCGCTATTAGATAACCCAAGTCTACTGGTGTTGGATGAACCAACCACGGGTATGGACGAGCAGGGCGTTCGTTATCTTGAATCGTTAATTCGTGAATGTGTTAGTGAAGGTCGTACGATCCTTGCGGTACACCACGATGTCACGGCAGTGCGTCGACTCGAAGCGAACGTACATGTTGTGAATCGATTCTTGGTTGATAGTGGCCCACACGAACAAGTCTTACACCCAAGTAAAATCGAGAGCCTGTTCCAGCACTACAGCAGTGGCTCTGCGATGACCAAATCGAAGGAGGTTGCGTAATGGATTGGCTACGACAACTTGCCGTAAGTGGTGTTGAAGCGGGTTGGTTATCTGACAGCTTCATGTATGCGTTCATGGTCAATGCACTGGTTGCTGCATTGTTACTGGGCCCGTTACTAGGTGGCCTGGGTACTTTGGTGATTGCTAAGCGTTTGGCTTTCTTCTCTGAAGCGGTAGGCCACGCGGCATTAACCGGTATCGCTATAGGTGTGTTGCTTGGCGAGCCACCAGAAAACCCAATTATTGGTCTGTTTAGCTTCTGTATGATCTTCGCGCTGCTTCTTCACTTTGTAAGAAACAGAACCAATGTGCCATACGATACTTTAGTTGGCGTTTTCCTTGCTTTAGCACTGGCAGTGGGTGCGGCATTGCTGATGTACGTGGCGCGTAAGATCAACATCCACATGCTTGAGAACGTACTATTTGGTTCGATTTTGACGGTAACAGACCAAGACTTAGCGATTCTCGCAGGCAGCTGCGCGATCATTATTTTGCTCTTGATACCGACGTTCAACCGTATTCTTCTAACCTGTATCAGCCCTGATATTGCCAAGGTTCGTGGTTATAACACCAGTTTCTACGACTACTTGTTTGTCATGATGATCACCTTAGTGACGATTGCAGCGGTGAAGATCGTAGGTGCTGTTCTGGTTGGTGCATTATTGCTGATCCCAGGTGCGACAGCTCGCTTGTTAACTAAACGCATGGGCAGCTTTGTATTGCTGTCGGCATTACTGGCAACAGTCGCGTGTTTAGTTGGAACCGTCTTACCTATGGAATTGAAACTACCAGTACCTTCGGGCGCTTCGATCATCATCGTTTCAGCGACATTTTTCCTAGCGGCAACGCTATACCGGATTATAAGAAAGGCATAATCATGACCTCTTTAATTAATCGTATCTCAAGAACAGTGAAGGCTATTACTAAAGTTGGTGCCGTTAGCAGCCTATGGTTGGCCGGCTCAATGGTGTCTATCAGTGCTAATGCCGAGGATATCCTTACCAGTACGCCTGTGACTTATGCTTTGGCGACAGAGCTAACCAAAGGCACAGACATTACCACCGAATATCTGCCACCAAAGCGCTACGGCATTGATCGTCTGCCAAACTGGTTTGGTACTAAAGGCGCAAGCAAAGTCCTTCAATCCGGCGAAAAGGCGACCGTAGCATTAACGCTGTCATCTATTTGGCAAGCTGATCCTACATTTGTATACGCAAGACAGGGCAATATCCGTTTGGTTGAAGTGGATGCGGCTCAAGCGATTACACCGCGCGCGCAAGGTGTAGCTGCGCTGACGTTATCAAATGGTGAAGTGTCTAAATACGCGTGGTTAAACCCAACCAATCTAACGCGTATGGCGGCAATTGTGGCTGATGACTTTAAGTTGTTGTGGCCTGCGCAAGCTGAAACGATTGATAGCAACTTACAACGTGTGATGTTAGATGTTCGTGAACTGATCAACAAGCAGCAAGCAGTATTGCTCGACAATGACGTAGATTCAGTATTGTTGCTTTCAGAAAGCTTGGAAGATTTCGCCTCTGGCAGCCAACTGTTTGTTGAAGAACGCATGTTCAAAGCTGAACTGGAATGGACAGAGCAGGACAAAGCCAAGCTTAAAGAGATGTTTTCGGAAGATGATGCTCTATGGTTAGTTACAGCGAAAAAGCCAAGCAACTTGATTAAATCATTGGTACCGAATGAGCGTATCTTGGTAGTGGATTCTGTTGATCGTTGGGGCAGAGCGGGAATCAACGCAAAAGCACCGTTTGCCCGTTGGGAAGTGCAGCCATTCAAAGGCTAACCAGCGCGATTAAAAATGGTAGGATCAAAAAAGCAGCCCAATTTGAGGCTGCTTTTTTGTTCTTGTCTGTTGGCTCTGAAAAGAGTGTCAGACAAGAGGACTGCGAGTATAAACTTACTCTGCAGCTTTTGTCTCTTCAGCTTCAACAGTTGCTTCTACTGAACCTTCAGCTTGCTCTTGAGCTGCTTTCGCTTGTTCTTCAGCTTCCATTTTTGCACGGTCAGCTTTAGAGATGTAGCGAGGCTTGTTGCTACTATGCAGTTTAGAATTCGCCTGTTTCTGCTTCTTTTTTAGAATTTGATTGATTTTTTTCTTACGGTTCATTGCTGCATAGCCTTGTATTTAGTTTAGGCGGTGGAGGATAATCATTTTAGCTCTAGAACTCAATATTTACATGGTATTCAGCAAGGAAAATATCACTATGCAGTCAGTCGAGACCGAACGTTTAAGATTAAGAATGATCACACCTCAAGATGCGGCGTTTATTCAACGACTATACAGCTCAGAAGATTTCCTGCGTTACATTGGTGATATGGAAATCAACGACACTGAAAAGGCTGTCGAGTACATTGAAAACAACATTCTTAAGATGCATGAAGAGAAGGGTGTCTGTTTGTTGATGGTTGAAATCAAAGAAACTTCAACGCCAATTGGTATCTGCGGATTAATAAAAAGAGACACCTTAGCGTCGCATGATATTGGCTACGGGTTTGCTCCTGAGTTTTATGGTCAAGGCTTTGCCCAAGAAGCCGCGGAGGCGATAATTGAACAAGCTAAGCAGAATGCTGATATCGATCATTTAGTTGCCATCACTACCTCTGATAACATTCGAAGTATCACACTACTGACTAAGTTAGGCTTTGTGTTCGAGCGAGTTGAAGATGTGATAAGCGAAAGCGTTAATCTCAACCTGTACGGTTTCTCATTAGGTAATTAAAACATGTTCCAACATAACAATATTCTACAAGGTGAGCTCGCAACGGAGTACAAAACCGTTATTGCGATGGTGCACATCTATTGCAAAGATCACCACGGTGAAGTTCGTCAGAATAACGCGTTATGTGAGGAGTGTGAGCAACTGTTGCGTTACGCCGAAACACGACTGGATAGATGTCCTTATGGCGAAGCAAAACCGACCTGTAATAAGTGTCCGATTCATTGCTATAAACCAGACCCGAAAGAGCAAATGCGATTGGTGATGCGCTATGCCGGGCCAAGAATGCTACTTAAGCATCCGATATTAGCGATTCGACATCTGATTCATGAGAAACGGAAAGTGCCTGAAAAGCCGTTGCCGAATGTGTCGAACCGCCATATCCGAATGAACAAGAAGTAAGTGGCGCTTTAAAGTAATTTCTAAAGAAATGCAAAAGGTCTGATTTCTCAGACCTTTTTTATGTAGATACGTTTTATCTAAGTTTGAATATAGCCAGGTAACTGAAACTTACGCCGCTTGAGGCTCTTCGTAGGTCACCGTTAGGTTGTTGATCCAGCGTCGGCTCAAGTAACGGTGTGAACAGATGGTCAATTTCACGACTTCTTCTACCAACATTAGACCATAGATGTATTTAAAGTCCCATTCAGCGACAAACGCGCCGTAAACACATACTGGAATGCCCACCATCCACATCGCGATGAAATCCATGCGAAGGCAGAACGCATTATCACCACCAGCACGAATAATACCGTTAATGATCACCATGTTGAGCATGCGAATCACGACCGCAAAGCACATGATCATCATCGCAGGTGAAGCAAGCGGGTATAAAGCGTCTTTGGTCAGGTTTAGCCATGACAGAACGTGCTCTTTACCCATAAACAATAGCAAGCCTACAACCGCACCAAAACCAACCACGGCTTTGATGAACGTCAGACCCATACTCATAGCGTCATCAAACTCATCACGACCGAGTGAGTGACCAAGCAACACGGAACACGCTACAGAAATACCAAAGAATATCGAGTAACACAGCGACTCAAAAGGCGCGAGCATAGAGAACACAGCAAGTTCCGTTGTGCCCATGTGACCGAAGATCATTTGGTATGCCATAGTACCCATTGCCCATAACACGGCATTCATCGTTAGTGGCAAAGCAATACGACGGTAAGATAGCCACAATGATGGACGATGTGGTGAGCTAGGCGTGGTTAACAACCAATGTTTACGCATGCGCATGTAGCTATACATCAAGCCGACTTGAATTGCGCGAGCGAGTGTCGTCGCTAGTGCTGCACCTGCTACGCCCATAGCGGGAATACCAAAGGCACCTTTGATTAGAACGAAGTTAAGCGCAATGTTGAGTGCAATGGTCACCGCGCCTAATAGCAGCGGGGTTACGGTGTCACCTGATGAGCGCATGCTTGCTTCTACCACGACGACAATGTGAGTCAGCAGTAGAACGGGGAAGCCATACCATAGGTAAGTCGCGCCAAGTTCAATCACGGTTTGATCGCTGGTTTGCAACATCATTAAAAACTGAGAACCAAGAGTGATGATTGCAGTAACAGGCAGCAGAACTTTTAAGCCAAACACCATTGCGATAGATGATACCGTTCGCGCGCTTTTTCGGTCGTTCTTTCCCCAGTATTGAGCGACTAATGTTCCGTTTGCTGAGGCCAACCCTGCCATAATCATAATAGCAACGAAGTGCCATTTTGATGCAATTCCCACAGCCGCAGCTGCTTCCATACCATAATCACTGACCATTAATACGTCAGCAAGGGCAAGAATAGCGACAAGCGCACTTTGTAAAGCAACAGGTAAACCCAGTTTAACGATACGAGGTAAGATGCTCTCTGGCTTGTTATTCATAGATGAGTTAGGGTTGATGTTAGTTGTCATAAGCTCTCCGATTTATGGCAGAACTATAGTGATTTGAGCGAAGTAACAACATGTTTAAAAAACAACAAAACCTGTGCGAATCCGTCATTGATTCAATGAGACCAAAATCAACTTGGCATGATGATGTTTTTCTCGCTGAACAGTGCAAAGAACGTTTTTTGACCGTTGAAGATATTCCAGAGATGAAAAGCTTTGGTGTCTATATGGGCGGCATGGCGAAGCTATATGATGGCTACTGGGTTGAGCGCGAATCCGTTAATGTTCATACGTTGATTTTCACTATGGAAGGTGGCGGCATTCTAACAACCGCAAAATCGGTCCAAGCGATTACACCTTATACACTCGTGGTGCTTCCTGCTGAAACCCCATTTCGTTTTGAACTCGATCCTCAATATAATTATTGGAAAATGGCGTGGATGCTGACGCCTGACACCAAGCAATGGCAGCACATAGCAAGTTTAGGACAGGGGATTGTGCCTTTTGGAGAGTGTGAGCAGATCTGGTCATTAATGAACTTGGTTTACTTTGAGATAGGCGGTAGAGCCAGTTACCGTAAGTTACTCTTGAGTGAAATTATCCGAACATTGACGGGGTTTGAGCCTAAGTCGACCAGCACCACTGCACGTGTTCAAGCGCTCTATAACGAAATTGAAAGTAGTCTGCATCAGCCATGGACAGTGGCAGGGATGGCTGAAAGAGTGTTTATCAGTGAAGAGCAACTCAATAGAGTCACCAAGACGCTATTCAACCTCTCACCACGCAGTAAATTGATTCAATTACGTATGGACAAAGCCACCAGTCTACTGAAATATCAAGATTGGTCAGTTTCTATGATTGCTAATCGCTTAGGCTACAAAGATCCTTATAACTTTTCGCATCGTTTCAAAAAGCATTTCGGTTTGTCACCCAGTCAATATCGAAAGAGCCATCGACTTCTTGGTTAGCCTTGCACGATGAAATGAGAAGTGTGGGAGAAGAAGGTTACATATAGGCATGAGTTGAAAAGAGCCCTTCGCTTAGACATAAAGTCTGAACTCGGAGCCCTAATGACACGCATCTAGTGTCTGTCTATTTAAGCTTACTCGCCTGCAATCTGTAGGTGAGAGCGCTTTAGGCTAGCAATCAACATGTAGATCGTTGTAGCAAGTAGAGACGCGAACAGGTAAGTGAACAATCCTGCTTGTGAATCCATAAAGCTGTCTGCAACGATTGGTCCCGCAACAGAACCGATGCTGTAGCAAAGTAGCATGATTTGAGTCACTGACACCAAGTAGCTTGGGTCAAGGTTACGGCAACCTAAGTTAATCGCGATTGGGTATAGCGCAAATGTGGCCATGCCTAATACGAACAAGCTCATGCCTAGTACGTAGAAATCGTGATTGATAGTCAGCACACCAATGCTTGCAACCCCTAACAGGCAGAACAAAGCCATTAATAACACTTGTCCTACGTGGTGAGATAACCAAGTCACCATCGGCTGTACAGCCATACCACCCATGATAACCAAAGCCATCAAACCACCAATGTCTTCGTGTGCAATGTTACGTTGAGCAAGTTCAACTGGCATCAAGCCGTAAATCGCACCTAGCGTTAATCCGGAAACAATGCAGCCAATTAGCGCGCTGTGGCTTAATTTGCTGATCTGCTTTAAAGACAAAGATTGCGCATCGTGGATCTGTGGTGGAGTTGCTTGTCCGTACATCAGCACAATGATCGCACCAAACAGAAGGGTGAACATTGCGATGAAAGGTACGCCACCAGTAATACCTAGGTAACCGATACCAAGCTGACCAACTGCAGAACCGCCGTACAGTGAACACATGTAGATAGCGAGACGTTTTGCGCGTTGTGACTCGTCACCGCTCATTAGCCAAGACTCTACAATCACGAAGATACCTGCAACCGCCACACCAGCCACAAAGCGAGCTAGTAGCCATACTGCTTGGTGTGGGATCAATGGCAATACAAGGATCGTTGCGATGAACACACTCAATGCGATGACGAACGCATCTTTGTGGCCAACACGCGCAATGGCACGTTCAATCAATAATGTACCAGCCAGTAGACCTGCATAGAATGCACTCGCTAACCAACTCGATAGATCTTTGTCTAAGCCATACTCAGACAGCATTAATGGTAATGAACTCATTAAGTAGCCTGAAGCGATCGCGTAAAAAGACAATGCAATAACAGGAACAGTTATGCGAGTTGTTGGTTGGATGTTGTCCAATGCAGGAGCCTCTGATAGTAAAAGAAACGATGAATTTTCCGCGACTATGGGGGAGAAACTGAATTGGGTAAAACAAATAAAAATGGTCGTTAAGATAAAAGAAATTTATCGACCAACTAAACTAAAATACGGTTGCGATATTTGGTGGTTTGGCGAGATTTTATGCGGGCAAAAAGTCGTTAAGCCGTTGTTCATTGGTGGTTTAATTTAGAAAAAGATTGCAGCGTGATTGTCTTTTTATGATTTGGATTGAGTGGGATTTTAAGTGTTAGACCGTTTCTTTACGGTATTGACGTGGCGAGTTACCACTCCACTTACGAAAGGCATGACGAAAGTTAGCGCTATCAGAAAAGCCAACTCGTTCAGATATCTCTTCAATACTCATTCGAGTTGAAGAAAGGTAGTGTCGAGAAAGGTGAAAACGAACGTGGTCCAGTATCTTCTGGTAGCTGGTATCGGCTGCTTTCAGGTGACGACGCAGAGTTCGAGAAGACATGCCCAGTTCTGAAGAAATGGATTCTATAGAAGGGTAACATCCTGGCCTTTCAATCAGCATCTGAGAGACTTTCTCTTTGAGGCTACTGGGTGCACTGACTTTTGCCAACATGTCATCACACGATTTTAAGCACATCTGTAAAGTGATGGGGTTGGCGGTAGGAAGAGATGAATACAAGGTGGTTGCGTCGAACTCCCATTCAAGCCGGTCACTATTGAATTCAACCGGGCAGCGGAAAATCTCTGTGTATAGATCGCCGTATTCAGGTTTTGGATAGGGGAAGCGGATCACTTGAGAAGGAAAGGGCTGCTGTAAGACCTCTTCGCACAAACTGTGTATCGCCGAGAACCAGTATTCACAACAAAAGGGCAGTAAAGAATCGAGTTCGATAAGTTGCTCTGCGCGAAAGTAACCAATGTTGTCTTCTACAGACATGGTTTTCCTGAGGACAGGGCCAGCAAGTTGCAGATACTTAAACCCGATTAAAAAGGCATCGAGTAGTGTTTCGCTGCTAAACACCGCATAACCGAGCACGCCGAAATCGCTGAACCTCGCTTGTTGGCCAACTTTAAGCCCCAATCCGTCTTCGTTGGAATTCGCTAACGCATTACTGAACACAGCAAGCTTTTGCGCCAAAGTGATGTGTGTATCGGGTGTGTTGAGTTGGAGAGCATCGATGTTACTTCCTTCGAGCAACTCTTCGATACTGAGAACAGGCGACAGGTAACGATGCAGCAACTGAAGATCCAGAATGCCGAATGCTTGCATGTCGGGTTCGTAAACTGCGGTGTATTCCATAAGCTGCCTCTTGTTGAATATCGATATCTTAACCGAACTTTTAACATTTACGCCTGTTGCTTGTTCTCACTTTCGCAAGCTTGTTCCAAATTTTGGTTTATGTGTGCAAGGTTTTATTGTGCTAGCGCAGGCTGTGTCCGAGTATCACCGGTTTTTGTCTTTTTGAAACTCGTTCGAAATGTTATCGAAATGTTGTAATTTATTGGGCTGCACATTGGAGCGTCTCAAACATTTTGCTCAATAACGACTCTTATCTACATGACACACCAATGTGCAGGCTCGTGATGACAAGAAAGAGACTTATTACAACGATTAGAACGTCTACGGTGACCGTCACAAACAAGTCTAAGCCGCACAAGGAGATCATGGATGCACAATCTTGCTGTTAATTTGGAGCGTAGCGCTTCGCTTTTTCCAACTAAAGCCGCTCTGCGTATGGGATCGGATGAAATCAGTTTTTCTCAGTTAGAACAACTTTCTGGAAACGTGGCTGCTAACTTGAAAAGACTTGGGTTGCAGAACGGAGATAAGGTAGCGTTGTCATGCCCGAACGTGACTTACTTTCCGATAGCCTATTACGGGATTCTAAAAGCGGGTTGTGTAGTCGTACCTTTGAACGTGCTATTCAAGGCCAGAGAGATCGCTTATCACCTTAATGACTCTAACGCGAAGGCCTATTTATGTTTTGACGGCAGTGAAGAGCTTCCCATTGGTCGCTATGGTTTACAAGGTTTTGAGCAGGCAAACCACTGTGAACACTTTGTCGAGATGCCTATCCCAACAAACACAGACACTACTTTAGAAAGTAATGAGGAGCATGAATCAATCGCTGATTGGTTGGCACAACCTTTTACTCCTTTTGAGTCTGTGGCTTGTCATGGCGATGATACCGCTGTGATCCTTTATACCTCTGGCACGACGGGTCAACCAAAAGGGGCTGAGCTTTCCCACACCAACATGCAAACCAATGCGATGTCGTCACAGTATCTAATGAGATTGGAGTACAGCGACACCACAATGGCTACACTGCCTTTATTCCATAGCTTCGGTCAGACGGTGATGATGAACGCGAGTGTGCTAACAGGGTCCACCATGGTGTTGATTTCTCGTTTTGAACCGTCATTGGTTATTGAACAGATCATTAGCCATAAAGTCAGCGTGTTTGCGGGTGTTCCTACTATGTATATCGCGCTATTAAAGGCGGGAGAAGAGTCTTCTGATAGTTTAGAAAACACAAGCAAACGCTCTGAACAGGTTAAACACAGCTTGAGGTTAGGTGTTTCTGGCGGTGCTTCTATGCCGCTTGAGGTTATACGACAGTTTGAATCTCGTTTTGAATTACCAGTCTTAGAAGGTTATGGGCTCTCGGAAACGGCGCCGGTTGCGACCTTTAATCATATTGATGGCGATCGTTTATCGGGTAGTGTCGGTCAGCCTTTATGTGGCCACCTCATCAAGATTACTGATATACAAGGCAACTCTGTCGCTATGGGTGAACTCGGCGAAGTCTGCATTAAAAGCCCAAGTGTGATGAAAGGCTATTATCAAAGGCCAGAGGCGACAGCTGAATCTATTCGTGATGGTTGGTTCTTAACGGGAGATATCGGTCGCGTCGATGAGCATGGCAATTTGTTCATTGTTGACCGTGTTAAAGACATGATTATTCGTGGTGGGTACAACGTTTATCCACGTGAAGTCGAAGAAGTGTTGATGTGTCACCCCGATGTCGAAATGGTCGCGGTGGTAGGCGAGCATCATGAACATTTAGGCGAGGAGATCCACGCGCATGTGGTTCTTCACGAACATACGCAATGTGATAGTGCCGCCTTGATAGCATGGTGTCGTGAGCAACTCGCCGACTACAAATACCCGCGTAAGGTATTCATTCGTAAAGCCTTACCCATGACAGCAACCGGAAAAATCTTGAAGCGTGAGTTACACCCACTAGAAATAGCGGAGATGGCAAATGGATAGTTATGATTTTATTATTGTTGGCGGTGGTTCAGCTGGGTGTGTGATGGCTTCTCGGCTGTCGGAAGATCCGGATGTGACGGTTTGCTTGTTAGAAGCGGGTGGTAAAGACACCAGCCCATTCATTCACACACCCGTTGGCGTGGTGGCGATGATGCCAACCAAACTCAATAATTGGGCATTCGAAACGGTTGAACAGCCGGGTTTGAACGGTCGTAAAGGCTATCAGCCTAGAGGTAAGACACTTGGCGGTTCTAGCTCTATCAATGCCATGATGTACGCTCGTGGACATCGCTATGACTACGATAGATGGGAAAGCTTGGGCAATGCTGGCTGGAACTATGAATCCTGTTTGCCTTACTTTAAGAAAGCAGAAAACAACGAAGTCCACCAAGATGAGTTCCATGGCCAAGGTGGTCCTCTTAATGTGGCCAATCTTAGATCGCCAAGCCCTATGTTGGAACGTTATTTAACGGCGTGTGAATCGATAGGTGTACCTCGCAATGAGGATATTAACGGCGCTGCTCAGTTTGGGGCGATGCCGACGCAGGTAACACAGCTGAATGGTGAACGATGCAGTGCTGCCAAGGCTTACTTAACGCCAAACCTTTCACGATCGAATCTCAAGGTCGTGACTAAAGCCACCACACATAAGGTTTTGTTTGAAGGCAAGAAGGCGATTGGTGTTGAATATGGTTCTAGCGGAAAGCGTTATCAGATACGATGCAACAAAGAAGTGATTCTTTCCGCTGGCGCGTTTGGTTCTCCCCAATTGCTGTTACTGTCTGGTGTCGGTGCTCAAACTGAACTAGAGACACATGGAATCGAACAGGTTCATGAATTACCTGGAGTGGGCAAGAACCTTCAAGATCATATCGACTTAGTACATTCGTATAAATGCAGTGAAAAGCGTGAAACTTTTGGTATCTCGCTGTAAATGGCCTCTGAAATGACCAAAGCCTTACCACTATGGCACAAAGAACGCCGCGGTAAAATGAGCAGTAATTTTGCAGAGGGAATAGGCTTTCTCTGTTCCGAAGATCATATCGCTGTACCGGATTTAGAGTTTGTATTTGTGGTCGCTGTTGTAGATGACCATGCTAGAAAAATTCATACCAGTCATGGCTTTACCTCTCATGTCACCTTATTGCGACCGAAGAGCTACGGCACCGTAACGCTCAATAGTAATGATCCCTATGATCCGCCTAAGATCGATCCTGCGTTTTTCAGTCATCCTGAAGACATGGAGATCATGATTAAGGGCTGGAAGAAGCAGTATCAAATGTTAGAGAGTTCCGCGTTTGATGATATCCGAGGCAATGCTTTCTACCCTGTGGACGCCAGTGATGACAAGGCTATCGAGCAAGATATTCGCAATCGTGCAGACACTCAGTATCACCCGATCGGGACCTGTAAAATGGGACCTAGTAGCGATTCTTTAGCTGTGGTAGATAAAGATCTCAAAGTTTATGGATTGGATAATTTGAGAGTCATTGATGCTTCTGTGATGCCGACACTGATTGGGGCAAACACCAATGCACCAACCATTATGATTGCTGAGAAAGTCGCAGATCAAATCAAACAGCAATACGGGTTTGGCAAGCAAGAATCTAATATTCAAGCGAAAGGCGAAGCTGTAGTTTTATTCAAGAAGTTAAGTGATAACCATAAATAAAACAGTAGGTTAGATAGTCTTGATTTGGTAAGACTCTCTAACCTATTTTTGTGTGCTTACTTAGAATTAAGTAATGCTAAATCAATAGCTTAATCAATAGCTTAATCAATAGCTTAACCAATAGTATTACTTAGTTAGTGCTTGATTAAGCCACTGATCAAATTGACCTTTTGGCAGTGCACCGTTAATCGTATCAACACGTTGACCGTTCTTGAACACCATCACCGTTGGGATGCTTCTGATTTGATACATAGCCGCCAGTTGCTGTTGAGCTTCGGTATCAATTTTAACAAATCGAACATCGCCAGCGCGCTCTTTAGCGACATCGCTAAATACAGGTGCGAAACCTACACATGGGTTGCACCATGTCGCCCAAAAATCGACAACGACAGGCTGTGAACTGTTCAAAATTGATTGGAAATTCAGTGACGTACCTTCGATTGGTGCACCGTCTAGAAGTGCGTTTTTGCACTTACCACAAGTAGGGCTTTCTGAAATTCTTTCTGAAGGAACTCGGTTTACGCCACCGCAAGAAGGGCAACGTGTGTTGAATGTAGACATAACTTTCTCTTTTTATTGCGTCTCCGTGCCTAACGCGATTTACGAATCATGTACGGAACGCTTATACTGTTTAAAACAAGAATAAGATACTCAAATAAAAACAAACAATAAACAGGTAAATGATGACAAAATTTTACGCTGAAATTACGGGCTGGGGAAAGTGTCTGCCACCAGCCGTGCTATCCAATGATGATTTAAGCACTTTCATTGATACGTCTGACGAGTGGATTCGTACTCGAACTGGTATCGAAAATCGCCGTATCAGTCATGTAAATACCTCTGAGCTAGCGACCGTTGCTGCTCAACATGCAATGGCGTGTGCTGGTTTAACAGCCGAAGATATCGATCTTGTGATCGTAGCGACGTGCAGTCCAGACTCTCTTATTCCAAATACCGCGTCTAAAGTTCAACAGAACTTAGGCATCAAGAGCGCAGCAGCTTTTGACCTTAATGCAGCGTGTACAGGCTTTATCTACGGTGTTGAAACAGCAACTCGATTGATTCAAGCGGGCAACTACCGCAATGCGATCGTTGTGGGTGCAGAGCGTCTTTCATTCTTCATCGACTGGACCAAGCGTGATACTGCGGTTCTATTCGGTGATGGCGCTGGCGCTGTGGTTTTATCGCGTACTGAAGAACAAGTGGGTTTACAAGAAGCTCAAATCGGTTGTGACGCAGAGGGCCGTGACATTCTAGCAGTACCAAAATTCGGTACGTCTATGGACCGCTTTGCTGCTGATAACGGTTACTGGGATTTTGATTTCGTTGGTAAAGAGATCTTCAAGCGTGCAGTGAAAGGAATGGGCGCTGCAGCACATACAGTATTGAGTCGCACTGGCATCTCAACTGAAAACATCGATGTTGTGATTCCGCACCAAGCGAACATCCGAATTATTCAAACTCTGTGTGATATGGCGGGCATTGAACGTGAGAAAGCGTTTGTGAACATTCAAAACTATGGCAACACGTCGGCTGCGACTGTGCCAATTGCATTGTGTGAAACGTTAGAGCAAGGCTTTGTTAAACCGAACTCAAACATCCTTGTGGCGGCATTCGGTGCCGGTTTAACTTGGGGGGCAGGCCATATTAAGTGGGGTAGCCGTGTTGATCCGTTAGGTCAATCGGACGCTAAGCTTCCAGAAGCAGATAGCTCGGCATTAGAACTTCTAGAGAGAGCCATTTTACACTGTAAAACGCGTCCTAATTCTGAGAATGAGTAGCAGCATGGCGCAAGTTCGTTTTATGACAGAAGCCGACCTCGATGGAGCGGCTTTAGTTCACCAAGCTACTTTTGTTCGACAGCAAAACTCAAAAAATTGGTTACAATGTAACTTAAATGCTGCGCCACGCTTTCTTAACTTTGTTGCTGAAAGCGATGGCGAGATTGTCGGCTACATTATTTGGGTTCAAAAGAGTGGGTTTAGGCCTGAAGCTGTTTTGGAGCTAGAACAACTTGCTGTGTTACCGAGTGCTCAGGGGCAAGGATTGGGCAAAAAGCTGATTCTAGACTCTTTGCCTCAAGTGAAGCAGAAGCTATCAGAGCAGGGCTCGACACTAAAACATGTATTAGTGACCACCAGAGCAGATAACTTTGCACAAAAGCTCTATCAGTCGACATTGGGCGCTCAAGTCGAAACCACGATTTCAAACTTTTACTCAGCCGATGAAGTGCTTATGATAGCTCGCAATGTAGGTGAACGAATCTGATCGCTGAGTTCTTAGAACCATTATTATCAGCGGCATAACTCGATTAACGTTTTATTAGGGGCTTCTGTGGCCCTTTTGTTATTTCTTAGGAAGTATTTTGAAGAAAGTTTTAGCAATTGGCTACGTTTGGCCAGAACCGAATTCATCGGCGGCTGGCAGCCATATGATGTCTCTTTTACGTCTATTTAAGAGACAAGGTTGGTCAGTTGAATTTGCAACACCCGCTCAAGAAACCGAGCACATGATTGATCTCTCTGAAGAGGGCATCACAAGCCAATCTATACAGTTAAATTGCGATAGCTTTGACGATTACATTGAAGAGCTGCAGCCCGATGTTGTGATGTTTGACCGTTTTATGATGGAAGAGCAATTCGGCTGGCGCGTCGAGAAGGTATGTCCCAATGCCTTTAAGCTACTGGATACTGAAGATTTACAATTCCTACGCAATGCTCGACATGAAGCTGTTAAGAAAGAGACAGAGTTAACGAAAGAGCACCTGTACAGTGACTTGGCGAAACGTGAAATCGCTGCAATCCTGCGCTGTGATCTTTCGTTGATCATCTCAAGTTACGAGATGGAATTGCTCCAATCTGAGTTCAATATCGATCCAAAACTATTACATCACCTGCCGTTCATGGTTGATCTCAACACGTTGCCTGAAAGCACGAAAAGCTTTGAAGAACGTAAGCATTTCATGACGATAGGTAATTTTAGACATGCGCCTAACTGGGATGCAGTGCTTCAGTTACAGAAGATTTGGCCGAAGATTCGTAAGCAGTTGCCTGATAGTGAACTTCATATTTACGGATCTTATCCGCCGCCGAAAGCAACCGCTTTGCATAATCCAAAAACCGGTTTCCATATCAAAGGTTGGGCTAAAGATGCTCAAGAAGTGATGGAAGATGCACGTGTTTGTGTTGCGCCATTACGTTTTGGCGCTGGCATTAAAGGCAAGTTACTTGATGCGATGAAGCTGCAAACTCCGAATGTAACCAGCGAGATCGGCAGTGAAGGCATGCTACCGCAAGGTGAACTGCAATGGCCGGGCGCAGTGTCAGATGATATTGATGAGTTTGTTGAACAAGCTGTCGCTCTTTATAAAGATGAAAAGAAATGGCTTAAAGCTCAAAGCCAATGTCATTCAATTCTTGAAGCGCACTATGAACAGAATCAACTGGGCGACAAATTGATCGAGCGACTGACTGCGCTAGGTTCTGAGCTTGATGCGCATCGACTGAATAATTTCTTTGGTTCAATGCTTAAGCACCATAGTATGGCGAGCACTAAGTACATGTCGCAATGGATTGCTGAGAAGAACAAGGTCAAATAGCTGTTCTTTACCAAAGACAGAATAAATCTTAAGCCCTTAGGTTAACACCTAGGGGCTTTTTTCATGCAGGGCGCTTGTTAATTCCAGACTTACAAAACGACACATACTCGCAGTACATTAGCATTGACTAATTTATATTTATTAGTAAACTCTAATTTATAGGTTGTTATGAGTTTATGATGTTTGTGGATAGGAGAGGTTTGTGCTTAGTTTGATTCCTTGGGATGCTTTTTTCGGCGGCATGTTGTTAGGCGTGTCGGCCATTGTTTTAATGTTGGGGATTGGTCGAGTTGCTGGCATTAGTGGCATTGTCAGCCGATTATTGCCAACTGGCACCAGCAACAAAGAACGTAAAGATGCGGATACAGCAAACACCGAAAAACACTGGCGTATCGCCTTTGTTGTGGGAATGGTCGCAAGTGGTTGGCTATTAATTCCGACGGGCTACCAACTTCCGCAGTTAGAAGAGATGAATCTCGCTTTAGTGATTATTGCTGGCCTTCTGGTGGGCTTTGGTACTAAAACAGCGAACGGTTGTACTAGCGGGCATGGCATTGTCGGAATGGCGCGTTTATCTAAACGTTCTATTGTTGCGACCTGTGTATTTATGGGTGTGGCAATCGTAACCGTGTTTATCAAGAATCTGACTGGCTTGGGGGCATAATGAAAAACGCTTCATTTACTATCGTTATCGGTTTGGTCGCAGGTATTCTTTTTGGCTCTGGCATGATCATCTCAGGGATGGTTGATCCTGAGAAGGTACTCGGCTTCTTAGACATTACCGGTAACTGGGACATTAGTTTGGCATTCGTCATGGGTGGCGCGCTATTGGTCTTTGCACCGTTTTATCATCTGGTCATTAAAAAGCGCGCTAAAGCCATCAATGGCGAGCCGTTAGATAGCCGTAACAATCCGTTGATAGACAGAAAGCTGATTCTTGGATCTACAGCGTTTGGCTTAGGCTGGGGGATTGCAGGCTTTTGCCCAGGCCCTGCGGTAACCAGCCTAAGTGGCGGCAACCCGACGGTGTGGGTGTTTATGATAAGCATGCTGGTGGGAATGTGGCTGGCGGATCGTATGAAAAAAACGTGTTAGTAGCAAGCTTATAGCTGATTACATTGGCTTTGACGTTATCCGTTCTGAGCTGACCAAGCATAGAGGTTGACTCGCTTTCAGCACGAAAGTCAGTCAGCCTCTTTCTATATTTACTGTTTCTATTATTTTCAGTTATCTACAATCTGCTGTTATCTAAAATCTACTATTTAATAGTCGTTGAAACTGGACAGTGGTCGCTGAGTTTGTAGTCCAGAACATCTTGTGTTTCAAATACCTTCTGCTTTGCAGGAGAAGCATTTAGCGACTCACTCACCACAATATGATCAATAACAGAGCGGAACTGATGTGTGCGATAATTGTTGCGGTTAGAGCGTACCTTACAATCTGCACGGGTCTTTCGTGTCGCTAACTGCGCATCAGTATATTGTGATAACTCTTTCCACATCCAATCTCGTGAGTAAGCGAGGTTATGGTTAAAGTCGCCAAGAATGGCGTAGTCTTCGTTATTGCGCTCTCTTTGCTTTATCCACTTGTTCAGTTGCTGAGCTTGCTCTTTTAAACGAGAGCAATCGCGGTTGGACTTATACGCTCCGCTACAACCTGCCTTTAAATGCACAGACAACATGTGAATGGGTTTAAAGTTTGTTTCTACAACGATATAGCTGGCAAACCTAAGTTTACTGTTGGATGTGGTTTCAAGCGGAAAGTCAGCGTAGTCGGTGAGGGCTACTCCTTTACGAACTGCAAATCCCGTGTATTGGTTCACTTCTTTAAATTGGCGGTTGCTGTTCTTAGATAGCGCCCGGTCAGACATCAATATCTTGTATTGATCACCAGCCACACGCTGAATGGCATTTACGTTATCGACTTCTTGAAACGCAACCACGTCTGCGTCTAAGGATTGAAAATAAGTTGCGAGTTTGTCGAAATCAGCTTGATCACGTTTGTCAGAAAACTTATTCACAGCCTCGTTGGTTGATAACCATTCGATATTCCAACTGGATATGGTCAAAGGTTCAGCAAATGTCTGGCTACTGAGTAAGCAGCCTAACATTATCCAGTTTTGAAGTCGTTTCATGCCAAATATCCCTAATTTTGTCTGCCAATATTGATGAGCCGTTATCCTACAACACTTACCAAAAATTCAACTCTTTTTAGGAGTTTTTTTATTGTTACATTGTTTCTTTTCGACTTGAGAACTAGCGTAATAATATTGAATTGATCTTAGTCAGCGTTCTCTTTTTATTGATCCAAATCAATACTCAAAGTTGGTGGTTCTCGTTAAATACGCCACAATATCTAGTGTTAGTTAAACGATAAATCGCTCTATATAGTGTGTTTGTGGATAAGTCTGTGAATACCTCAAGAGTAAGGAGAAGTGGTGAAATCAATCGTAATCAAGCGTGATGGCTCAAGAGCTCCATTCAGTAGAGATCGCATCCAAGCTGCAGTGGAAGCAGCATCAGACAAAGCCGATAAGGAAATTGCTATTTATGCACTGAATGTGGCATTAGCAGTTGAGTTGAAGCTCGAAGACTACGATGAAGTTCATATCTCTGAAATTCAAACCATGGTCGAGAACGAGCTAATGCAGGGACCATACAAGTCTCTGGCTCGTGCCTACATTGAATATCGTCATGACCGCGACATCGCCCGTGAGAAGCAAAGCGCTTTAACTCGTGAGATCGAAGGTTTGATCGAAGAAAGCAACGTTGATCTAATCAATGAAAACGCGAACAAAGATGGCAAAGTAATCCCAACTCAGCGTGACCTGCTGGCGGGTATCGTGGCTAAACACTATGCGAAAACTCACATTTTGCCACGTGATATCGTACATGCTCACGAATGTGGTGATATTCACTACCACGATCTAGACTACGCACCGTTCTTCCCAATGTTTAACTGCATGCTTATCGATCTGAAAGGCATGTTAACGCATGGCTTCAAGATGGGTAACGCGGAAATCGACACACCTAAGTCTATTTCTACGGCGACAGCGGTAACCGCGCAGATCATCGCGCAAGTGGCGAGTCACATCTACGGCGGCACAACGATTAACCGCATCGATGAGGTTCTTGAACCTTACGTTATGGCGAGCTACGAGAAGCACTTATCGCTAGCGAAAGAGTGGGACATTCATAGCCCAGAAGCTTTTGCTATCTCTCGCACAGAGAAAGAGTGTTACGACGCGTTCCAATCTCTGGAGTACGAAGTAAACACGCTGCACACCGCTAATGGTCAAACACCATTCGTGACGTTTGGTTTTGGTTTAGGTGAAAGCTGGGGCTCGAAATTGATTCAGCAATCAATCTTGAAAAACCGCATTGCAGGTTTGGGTAAGAACCGTAAAACAGCCGTGTTCCCTAAACTGGTATTTGCGATCAAAGATGGTTTGAACCACCAGAAGCAAGATCCAAACTACGACATCAAGCAATTAGCGCTAGAGTGTGCGTCTAAGCGTATGTACCCAGACATTCTTAACTACGACAAAGTAGTAGAAGTGACAGGGTCATTTAAAACTCCTATGGGTTGTCGTAGCTTCTTGAATACTTATGAAGAAAATGGTGAGTTGATTCACGAAGGCCGTAACAACTTAGGTGTTGTTAGCTTGAACTTGCCACGTATTGCGATTAACGCAAAACAAGATATGGCTAAGTTCTACGAACTGCTTGATGATAAACTCAAGCTGGCTCGTCGTGCATTAGAAACTCGTATTTCTCGTCTAGAAAACGTGAAAGCACGTGTTGCTCCAATCCTATACATGGAAGGTGCATGTGGCGTTCGCTTGAAAGCAGACGACTCTATTGCCGATATCTTCAAGAACGGCCGCGCGTCTGTTTCTCTTGGTTACATTGGTATCCACGAAGCGATGACAGCACTTTACGGTACTGACGTTCACCTGTACGACGATGGCGAAATGCGTGCTAAAGCGCTTGAGTTGGTGGAGTACATGAAGCGTGAAGTGGAATCTTGGACGAAAGAGACAGGTTACGCATTCAGCCTATACGGCACACCAAGTGAAAACCTATGCAGCCGTTTCTGCAGCATTGATACCAAAGAGTTTGGTGTGATTGATGGCGTAACAGACCGTGGTTATTACACCAACAGCTTCCACTTAGACGTGCAGAAGAAAGTGAACCCATACGACAAGATCGATTTCGAGATGCCTTATCCAGAAATCTCTAGCGGTGGTTTCATCTGTTACGGCGAATTCCCGAACATGCAGAAGAACATCGAAGCGCTAGAAAACGTTTGGGACTACAGCTACACACGTGTTCCTTACTACGGCACCAACACGCCGATTGATGAGTGTTACGAATGTGGTTACAACGGTGAGTTCGACTGTACAAGTAAGGGCTTTACGTGTCCTAAATGTGGCAACCATGACTCAACCAAAGTATCGGTGACGCGCCGTGTTTGTGGTTACCTTGGTAGCCCAGATGCACGACCATTTAACTTCGGTAAGCAAGAAGAAGTTAAACGCCGCGTGAAGCATCTTTAGTAAGCTCTAAGATTATTAGCTAGCTTACTTAGAAGAGCTACGTTTCAAGAAATATGTTTGGTATCGGCGCTATGTCGATACCAATTCATTTGTTTCAACTCTCGCTACTTTTCGAGTTAAACCATTAAGCCATCACGAGTTTTCAATACTGCCTTATGAATTATCACCAATATCACCCAATCGACGTTGTAAATGGCCCTGGAACACGCTGCACTTTGTTTGTGTCGGGTTGTGTACACCAGTGTCGCGGGTGTTATAACCAATCAACGCAAAGGTTGGACTCCGGGCATTTGTTTACTCAAGAGCTGCAAGACCACATTATCGCTGATCTCAATGATCCACGAATCAAGCGTCGTGGCTTGTCGCTTTCAGGTGGTGATCCTCTTCATCCTGCAAATGTATCTGAAGTGCTTAAGCTTGTTCAGCGTGTAAAAGCAGAATGTGAAGGCAAAGACATCTGGATGTGGACTGGCTATGAGCTCGATGAGCTGGATGATAAACAGAAGCAAGTATTGGAATACGTTGATACCCTGATTGACGGTCGTTTCGAACAAGATAAAGCGGATCCAATGTTAGATTGGCGTGGTAGCTCAAACCAAATCATCCATCGGTTCCAGCTTTAGTGGACTAACGTAAATTTACGACATACTACACTAGTACAAATAGTTAGCCTCAGCCCTCTGCTGAGGCTTTTTTATTTTATGACGTAGTTAAATTTGTAAATTGATGGAATATTGAACTATCTGGAGTAGGGATTGCTAGGATGTACTGGATTCAACTAGAGTTATCTCCTAAAAATCAAAACTTTGATGAATTTCTGTTTCTTAAATTGTAAATAAAATGATAACTTGGAGGTCATTACTTGAATTTCAAAGGGTTGTGACTTTCATGTTTTCACATCTACCAAAACCAACTTTAGATCCAATTCTATCTCTTTCTGTTGCTTACCGCGGCGATACTCGTACTGATAAAGTCGACTTAGGCATTGGCGTTTACAAAAACGATCAAGGCGAAACTCCGATCATGAAAGCCGTTTCTATGGCTCAAGATATCGTTGTTGAAACGCAGAAAACCAAAGCTTACGTTGGCCTGGCAGGCTGTGAAGAGTTCAACCAGAGCATGGTTGATCTGCTGCTTAAAGGGACTTCTGCAATGGATCGCGTTGCTGCGATTCAAACACCGGGTGCAAGTGGTGCACTTCGCATGTTGGGTGACTTAATGAAAGTTTCTCAACCAGACACCACGGTTTGGATTTCAAACCCAAGCTACGTTAACCACAAACCGGTGATGGAAGCGGCAGGCTTAAAAGTTCGATATTACAATTACTTCAGTCCTGAAACGAAGCAAGTTGATACTGCAAGAATGTTGGATGACCTTTCAAAAGCGGGTCCATCAGATGTGGTACTACTGCACGGTTGCTGTCATAACCCAACGGGTGCGGATATCGACTTTGAGGCGTGGCAGGAAATTACCAAACTATCGCAGAAAAATGGCTTCTTGCCGTTCGTTGATATTGCTTACCAAGGCTTTGGTGATGGCTTAGAAGAAGACGCAAAAGGTCTTCAACACATGGCTAACAACGTCGAAGAGATGTTGATTACGACATCTTGCTCGAAGAACTTCGGTTTATACCGTGAAAGAACGGGTGCCGCTATCGTGATTGGCAAAAACAGCGAACACGTTGGCAATGCTAAAGGTAAGCTTCTAACGCTTGCTCGTTCAACTTACACAATGCCGCCAGATCATGGTGCAGCTTTGGTTAAAACAATTCTTCAGAATCAAGAGCTAACCTCGATTTGGAAGCAAGAATTGAGTGAAATGCAGCAACGTTTGTTAAATCTGCGCCAAAGTTTATGTGATGAATTGCGAAATACTTATAACACGTCACAATTTGACTTCATTGAAAGCCATAAAGGCATGTTTAGTGTACTAGGCTTTAAAGAAACTCAAATGAATCAATTACGTGAAGAATATGGAGTCTATGGTGTTGGTGATGGACGCATCAATATCGCAGGCCTTTCCGAATCTCATATTCCTTATGTAGCAAAAGCGATAGCAAACGTTTCAAAATAGAAGGTGACTGAATGTATAATTGGAAAGCGATTGTAGTTTTAATGCTAAGTGGTGGCCTGTTTGCTTGTTCGGCTACAACTCAAGCTCCTGTTGAGCCAGAGCAAAAGCCTCAAATCGAACAACCTGTTGTGGATGACTCTTCAAAAACTGACGCAACAGAAGGCGAGAAAGTAACGGAACCTACTGAGAAGCCTGAAGAAGTAAAACCAACTGAGCCGGAAGTAAAACCTGCACCTGTTGAAAAACCAGTAGAGAAGGTTAGAAAAACAAGTGACGGCAAACTGATTCTTGGTGAAGAAGAGTGGGTGTTTGTTCCTGGTTTAAAAGAAGCGTTTAAAGCACGTGTCGATACCGGTGCAACAACCTCTTCAATCAGTGCAGTTGATATTGTTGATTTTGAACGTGACGGCAAAGACTGGGTTAAGTTCAAGATTGAACACGACGGAATTACAACTGAAGAGATCAGCTTACCAGTAGAACGCTGGGTTAAGATCAAGCAATCAAGCGCAGAAGGCACACAACGACGCGCTGTGGTTGTAGCTTCGATTCAAATTGGCGATCTAAAAGACAAAACTGAATTTACGCTAGCCGACCGAACGCATCTTTCTTTCCCACTTCTGTTGGGTAGAAGCTTCTTTAGAGATGTTGCGGTTGTCGACGTGAGCAAAAAATACGTTCAGAAGAAAATTACTAAATAACAAGTTCTGCTCGTCATCAAAGCTTTTCGTTTTGAAGAGCTATAGTTTCAAAGGTGACGGGCTTAAAAGACTTTTAGTGTTGATAAATGAAATCCCTACCAGTTCTGCTGGTGGGGATTTTTTTATTTACACCCCATAACGTATGAAAAGCATCTAAATGGTCTATGTTTACTATTCGTTTACTGTTTAGCCTCGACAACGTGATCGAGATCTCTATATAATCCGCGCTTCGATTTTTGTTTAATCCATACTTTCGTACTTCTTATTTAGGTTCTTGAAATAGCCTAATAATTATCTGTCAGTACACGCTTAGGAATTAGTTCTTTGATATCTACCGCGAACATCACAATGCAATTTGGCGCAGAGCCGCTGTTTGAAAACATCTCTGCTAAATTTGGTAACGGCAACCGTTATGGTTTGATCGGCGCTAATGGTTGCGGCAAATCAACGTTCATGAAAATCCTAAGTGGCGCATTAACGCCAAGCTCGGGCAACGTTTCTATCACTCCAGGAGAAAAGCTGGGTGTGCTAAGCCAAGATCAGTTCGCTTTCGAACAGTACAGCGTTATCGACGTTGTGATCATGGGTGACAGAAAGCTGTGGGAAGTAAAACAAGAACGTGACCGCATTTACTCTTTGCCAGAAATGAGCGAAGACGATGGCATGAAAGTCGCTGAGCTTGAAAGCGAATTCGCGGAAATGGATGGCTACACAGCAGAAAGCCGTGCTGGCGACATCCTAATTCAAGCGGGTATTGAAGAAGAGTTCCATTTCGGCTTGATGCAGCAAGTAGCTCCAGGTTGGAAACTGCGTGTGCTATTGGCACAAGCTCTGTTTGCAAACCCAGATATCCTGCTTCTTGATGAACCAACCAACAACTTGGACATTCACACGATCAACTGGCTTGCTGAAGAGCTAAACCAGCGTAAATGTACAATGATCATCATTTCGCACGATAGACACTTCCTGAACTCTGTGTGTACACACATGGCAGACATCGACTACGGTGAGCTACGTGTCTACCCTGGTAACTACGAGTACTTCCTAGAAGCATCTGGCTTGATTCGTGAACAGCTTTTAGCAAGCAACGCTAAGAAAGCGGCTGAAATCAGCGAGCTTCAAGATTTCGTAAACCGTTTTGGTGCTAACGCATCTAAAGCAAAACAAGCAAGCTCTCGTGCCAAGAAAATGGATAAGATCACGCTTGATGAAGTGAAATCATCGAGCCGTATGAGCCCATCTATTGATTTTGGCGAAGGTAAGAAACTACACCGTCAAGCGCTTGAACTTCAAGACCTTGGTCACGGCTTCGATGGCGAAACATTGTTTGCCGGTGGTAACTTGCTGCTTGAAGCGGGTACTCGTCTTGCGGTTATCGGTGAGAACGGTGTAGGTAAAACCACGCTGCTACGTTGCCTAGTTCAAGAGCTAGAGCAAAACGAAGGTATCGTAAAATGGTCTGAAAACGCATCTGTAGGCTACTGCCCACAAGATAGTACGTCTGACTTTGATAACGACCTGAGCATCTTCGATTGGATCTCACAATGGCGCACAGTGAAGCACGATGACCTTATGGTACGTGGCATTCTAGGTCGCCTATTGTTTACTGCTGACGATGCGAACAAAAAAGCGCGTAACTGTTCTGGTGGTGAGAAGAACCGTCTGTTATTCGGCAAGCTAATGATGCAAGACATCAACGTGCTTGTAATGGACGAACCAACCAACCACATGGACATGGAAGCAATCCAAGCCCTGAACGACGCGTTGAAGGTTTACACTGGCACGCTTATCTTCGTAAGCCATGACCGAGAGTTCGTTTCTTCATTAGCAACACACATCATCGATGTAAAAGATCAACAGCTAGTGAGCTTCCAAGGTACTTATGAAGAGTACTTAGATCACCAGAAAAAGATGCTGATGGTTAGCTTATAAAGCAAGTCGCTGGCTCAGGTCGTGAACGACTAAAAGCCAGCGAAACTAACAAACAAAAAAGCCCCGAACATTAATATGTTCGGGGCTTTTCTATGTAATACGTTTAGCTATTTATTACTCAGTAATTGAAATCTAGATTAGAATCCGAATCGAGCCGACATTAAGATTTGGTGGCCATATGTGCCGTTATTGCGCATATCAAGACCAACAGACAGTTGATCAGTTGAATGGAAACGAGCACCGATACCCAAAATTGAACGAGTGTCATCGTTGTCGATCAGTTGACCAAGGCGTGCGTTAACTTCAACGTTTGCCATTAACCAAGCTCTCAAGCCAAGGTTAATTTCTGTTTTGATGTGGTTATCGTCATTCCGTTCAATGTTGTGCAGTAACATTTGGCCAGTAACGTCAGCAAATTGACTGATTGGGCCGTTGAATCCCATACCTACCGCTGCATCCCAATCACTTTCAAATTCTGAATCGATACGAGCAACAAAATGAGAGTTCTGAGTGAACATTGTTGTGACTTCACCACCGAAAGTACTTGGGCTAGTACCCATGCGCAGCTCGAATGTGTTGTAGTTAAAGTTGTTTGCAGACGCAGAGAATGAACACAGTGCAGCGAGTCCTAAAAGGACAGTCTTATTCGTGCAACCTAGCATGGTGACTCCATATAAATTGTATTTTGCGGCAGTATAATACAAAAAAGCCTGCAATATGCAGGCCAATTATTTGAAGTCGGTATTTTTATATTAATCGCTTATAGAACCTGGATGTGGTCCACTTCGATTTCAGGTGTCTTACCACCTTCATATTCACCGAAGATACGAACTTTTGTATCAGCGGTCAGTGGTTGTGCTAGGCGGATATCATCATCAAGTTCGATTTGAATTTCACTCTGGCCATCAGAGAAGACAAACGTGTCATTCTTAAGTTGACGAACGATCTTGCCATCCACAATTGCTTCTTGCTCTGCGAACATGCTTGTGTCGGCAAGTAGTGTCGCAACAGAAACGGTTTCAATTGGGCCAGTATAAGCAATAGCGCTTTCGTGCTTGTTGCTGTTGTGGTCACTAGCCATTGCGAAAGTAGGAGCAAGGATAATAGTAGATGCGATAGCTAATACAGTTTTTTTCATGGTGAATCCCTTAATGTTGTTTTTAGTAGAAACGTTTTTCTGAATTTGAAACGTTTCTTTTCGTTAGTACGTTTTTTGTTGAAGCGCCTGTTATCGTTCACAAGCTTCGTTTCGATGGAGCTATTAAACAACACTGGGGTTGAATCCAGAGTGAGTAACACATTCATTTTCCATTCATTTTATTGAGCATCTACTCGGCAATGACGTTAAGATGGTCGCAGAGAAATATTGCCCACAGCTATAAATTGAAAATTAAGAAATTAAGAAATTAAGGATTTAAGTACAAATGCGAGCACCATTAAGTGCCCTTATGGTTCAAGGGACAACGTCAGATGCCGGAAAAAGTGTTTTGGTGGCAGGTTTATGCCGTGTTTTGGCAAGGAAAGGAATCAAAGTGGCACCTTTTAAGCCACAAAACATGGCGTTGAACAGTGCTGTGACAAAAGATGGTGGCGAAATTGGCCGTGCTCAAGCGGTTCAGGCGCAAGCTTGTAATATAGAGCCAACCGTTCACATGAACCCTGTATTGCTAAAGCCCAACTCAGATACCGGCGCGCAAGTGATTTTGCAAGGCCGAGCGCTGAGCAACATGGAAGCGACGGGTTATCATGATTACAAGAAAGTGGCGATGGATACAGTTATCGATTCGTTTGACCGACTTTCTGAAGAATATGAAAGCGTGATGATTGAAGGTGCGGGGAGCCCAGCCGAAATCAATCTTCGTGAAAATGATATCGCTAACATGGGATTTGCTGAGAAAGCGGACATCCCTGTGATCATCGTTGCTGATATTGACCGTGGTGGCGTTTTTGCGCATCTCTACGGGACATTAGCTCTATTGTCTGAATCTGAACAAGCTCGTGTAAAAGGCTTTGTGATAAATCGTTTTAGAGGCGATATCGCACTGCTTCAATCTGGCCTAGATTGGCTAGAGGAAAAAACCGGCAAGCCTGTGATTGGTGTGTTGCCATATCTGCATGGTTTTAACTTAGAAGCGGAAGATGCCATTACCTCTGCTCAAGAGTCTTACGGAGAAGCTAAGCTTAAGGTGGCGGTGCCAGTGCTAACCCGAATCAGCAACCATACAGACTTTGACGCGTTAAGATTGAATCCTTCGATTGATTTACGTTATGTCGGTAAAGGCGAACGTGTAAACAATGCTGATTTAATTATCTTGCCGGGTACAAAGTCGGTAAGAGCAGATTTGGATTACCTAAAAGAACAAGGCTGGGATAAAGATATTCAACGCCACCTGCGCTTAGGCGGCAAAGTGATGGGTATCTGCGGTGGCTACCAAATGTTAGGTAGCATCATCCACGATCCTGATGGCGTTGAAGGGGAACCCGGCAGCAGCGAAGGGTTAGGGTATCTGGATACTGAAACGACCCTTACACAGCAGAAAACCTTAACCAACGTACGCGGCACCATGACGCTGGATGGCAAAACAGCACAAGTAAAAGGGTATGAAATCCACGTAGGTAGGACTGATGTCAAAGAAACAGCCTTACCGGTTCAGTTAGAATCTGGCAGCCTAGATGGCGCTGTGAATCAAGATAACTCGATTTTTGGTACTTACTTGCATGGCGTATTCGACAACAGTGATGCGTTGTCGCTTATTTGCGAATGGGCAGGAGCCAACGATGTGACCGCGATTGACCACGAACAGCTTAAAGAGCTGGGTATTAATCGAATCGCTGATGCCATCGAAGAGTACTTAAATCTTGATCTGCTTTGGCCAGAGTTAACAGCTTAAGCCGCCATTTAGAAGTTAGCTAAAGAACTTAAACGAACAATAGATAAGTGATAACAATGAAAAAGCGAGTCTTCCTTTTAACCATGGCTTTAACTTCGGCATTGAGTTCTAGTCATCTTTTTGCTGCGGAAAAGCTACGAGTTTACGCTGCATCGTCGATGACCAATGCGGTTAATCTGTTGGTTGAAGAGTTTGAGAAAGACCATTCTGTCGATGTGATTCCTGTGTACGCGAGTACATCGTCTTTGGTGCGACAAATCGAAAGAGGAGCACCAGCAGACATTTTTATCTCGGCAAATGAGAAATGGATGACGCATTTAGTCGATCGTAAATTGGTTTATAGTGACAATGTCACAAACCTATGTGAAAACGAACTGGTGCTGATTGCTCCTAAAGAGACATCGGTAACGTTAGACCTATCAAAAGGTGAACAATGGGCTAAACTTCTTACTAATGAAAGGCTTGCAGTGGGTAACACCATGTCGGTTCCTGCTGGTATCTATGCAAAAGAAGCGTTAGAAACGTTAGGTGTATGGGACGATGTGAAAACTCGATTGGCACCAAGTAACAATGTTCGTATGGCCTTAGCCTTAGTCGAGCGCAGTGAAGCTAAGCTTGGCATTGTCTACAAAACGGATGCGTTGCTTTCTAAAGAAGTAAACCTAGTGTCGACCTTCCCATCAGATCTGCACACACCAATACGTTACCCTGTAGCGAAGTTGAGTGATAAAGTTGTGGCAGAAGAGTTCTATACTTTCCTAAAGAGCGAAAAAGCGAAAGACACCTTGAACAGTTTTGGATTTGAAGTGCGTTAAATGATGTATTTATCGGAATACGAATACCAAGCCTTAATGCTGAGCTTAAAAGTCGCTGGGTTTGCAATCTTATGGCTTATCCCTATCGGTATTGGCTTAGCATGGCTACTTGCTAAGAAACAATTTGTAGGTAAGAGCATTGTTGAGAGTATTGTCCATTTACCTTTGGTACTTCCACCTGTGGTTATTGGCTATTTACTGCTAGTGATGATGGGCAGGCAAGGTATCATAGGTTCGTGGCTCAATGACGTGTTTGGTATTGTATTCAGCTTTAGCTGGAAGGGCGCGGCACTCGCTTGTGTGGTTGTGGCGTTGCCGCTGATGGTTCGCTCTATTAGATTGAGCCTAGAAACCGTAGACAGTAAGCTTGAAGAGGCGGCTGCTACATTAGGCGCTTCACCTCTTCGTGTGTTTTTCACGATCACTTTACCCTTGATGATCCCAGGGGTCATTACCGGCACCATGCTTTCATTCGCAAGAAGCCTAGGGGAGTTTGGCGCGACCATCAGCTTCGTTTCAAATATTCCCGGTGAAACTCAAACCATTCCTTTGGCTATGTATACCTTTATTGAAACCCCTGGCGCTGAAATGGAAGCCGCGCGTTTGTGTGTCATTTCTATTGTGATAGCGCTGGGTTCATTGATGCTATCTGAGTGGCTCAACAAAAAGTCAGCACAACGCTTGGGAGGCAATGCATGAGTGCTTTGATCCTCCAATATCAACAACAACTTGGTGAAACGTTCTTTGATATCGACTTGGAATTACCAAGTAGCGGCATTACGGCAATTTTTGGTCGTTCTGGCGCGGGTAAAACCTCACTTATCAATGCAATCAGTGGCCTTAAACAGCCCGATAAAGGTCTGATCAGCGTATCTGGAACCACACTGTTCGATAGTGAAAATGGCATTAATTTGCCGACTCACAAACGCAACGTCGGTTATGTGTTCCAAGAGTCGCGATTGTTTCCACATATGAAGGTGGCAGCGAACCTTAAATACGGTATGAAAAGCGTCGATCAAGCGCACTTTGAGCAAATAGTCTCGCTGTTGTCTTTGGGTTCATTGCTTGACCGATACCCAGCTCGTTTGTCTGGCGGTGAGAAGCAACGTGTGGCGATTGGCCGCGCTTTGTTATCAAAGCCGAGCATTTTGTTGATGGATGAGCCTTTAGCGTCTCTCGACTTGCCTCGTAAGCGCGAAGTGATGCCATTTCTGGAAAACTTATCCGAAACCGTCCAAATACCGATCATCTATGTCACTCATAGCCTCAATGAAATTTTACGCTTGGCAAATCACCTTGTGATTATTGACCAAGGCAAAGTGATTTCGTCGGGTGTGACGGAAGAGGTTTGGGCATCGAGAGCCATGCAACCTTGGCAATCTTTCTCAGAGCAAAGCTCGTTGTTTGAAGCGACATTAGCGGAACACAATGACGATTATGCGCTGTCTCGCCTGATGCTAGGAAAGTCGACGTCGTTATGGGTTCAGAAAGTATCGAGTGAGCTTGGTACGACAGTGAGGCTGCAAGTTAGGGCAAATGATGTCTCTATCACGCTAGAACGGCCGAAAGGGACTTCTATACGTAACATCCTTCCTGTCACCATTAAAAGCGTAGAGACGCACCAACAAGGCACAAATAAGCAGAGTGTCGCGGTCGAGCTAGAGTTAGAGTCTGGGTGCTACCTATGGGCAACCATTACATTGTGGGCGCTGGATGAGTTAAATCTAGAAATCGGGCAGCGTGTTTACGCTCAAATTAAAGGTGTGAGTGTCGCTCAAAGAGATATCGCGGTAACGCATTAAACCTGACAAGGTCAGTTTTTCGATATTGCCGCGATACTGCCTGTTATAGGTTCTGAAAATTCGATCTTGATTCCATGAATGGATACATGCGTCATTTTTATACGGTATAACTGCCAGTTTTGCGCCACACTATATGAGTGTTAAAGCATATGATTTGTCGAATCATATGAACATTAGCAACAAGAACATACAGACGTAACGATCGACGAACAGAAAATAGCGGATATAAAAAAGCCGCGTGTTTAAAGAAACATGCGGCTTAATTCTAAGTAGTACTGTTAGCGCTTAGCCTAGTTTAGGCGACTAGCGACTTACTTAGTAAAAACTTCTTTGAAATCACGCTTCAAGATTGCATCACGACGAGCTTTCTTGATTTGTTTAACCATGTCTTTTACACAGTTGTGTAGAACTTGGTCTAGCAGTTGAGCACGGTACTCTTCTTTTTCTTCGTCAGACATGTCTTCTGGAAGTTTAAGAGTAGGGAACTCTTCCATCACGTTAACACCAGCGAAAGCTTGGCTAACTGAGATTAGAGCGTGGAACTGCTCGAAGTTGTCTAAAACATTTTGTGCGCTTGCTGGAAGACTATCCCAAGCTTCGCGTACTGCTTCTTCAGACACTTCGTGAATAGAAGTAACCATAAAGTGCATCTCTTTTGGTACGCCATCAAATTCGATAACTTGACGAAGTTCTGGTGAGATGGTGGTTAAATCGATTTCTTGTTGTTCGTTGTTTGTAGCGTCTGACATAGTATTTCTCTTTAAAAAGAAACAATGCTAAAAAGATCTGTAAAAAAGTCAATATAATATAGAGATTAGGGCATGATTTAAGCCCAAATTTGAGCTACTTTGAATATTCAACACTAGATAAAGGTGATGTGATGATAGAAAAGGGATCTTCAATGCGCATATTGCTGGTTGATGACGTTCAACTAGACAGGATGCAACTTGCTATCCGACTCAAGCAACTGGGTCATATTGTAGAAGCTGTCGGTAGCGGAAAAGAAGCCCTGAGTGTTTATTCTGATTTTGATCCTGAACTCGTGTTACTTGATATCAGCATGCCTGATATGGATGGTTTTGAAGTGGCGAATGAGGTTCGAAGCCGATTCCCAGAATGGGTTCCCATCATCTTTCTTAGTGGTCACGAAGAACCTGAGATGATCGCAAAAGCGATTGACGCTGGTGGCGATGATTACCTGATCAAGCCAGTAAACAAGGTTGTTTTGAATTCTAAGCTGATTGCGATGCAACGTATCGCGCACATGAGACGAGAGCTAAAACAAAGCACAGCCAAACTCGAAGAACTGAACATCCTTCTGCAGCAACAAGCCAACGAAGATGGCCTGACCAAATTGTATAACCGTCGATATATGGATACTAAGCTTGAAGAGAGCATAGCGTGGCACGGAAGACGTAATATATCCATGACAGTCATACTTCTAGATGTAGACTTCTTTAAGCCTTACAACGATAATTATGGTCATATTCAAGGGGATAAGTGCTTACAAGGGCTTGCTAATACCTTGAAACAGCTGTTTGTTCGTGCGGGAGAATTTGTAGGTCGTTATGGCGGTGAAGAGTTTGTTCTGATTCTTAGCGATACAGACAGTGAAGGCGCTAAGGTACACGCGACTCGAGTTAAAGAGGCATTGCATGAGATGAACTACGCTCATGAACACTCAACGGTATCGGATAGAGTGACAGCGTCACAAGGTGTGTTGTCATTTGTGCCAGAAGGTGGCGAATCTATTGCGTCTATTTACGAAAAGGTCGATCAAGCGCTTTATCAAGCGAAGCAAAGTGGTAGAAATACCTTTGTACAACGTAACATTTTGGAGCTTGCGCGTTAGTTGGCGAGCTCTTTTAGATATTTGAATTTATACTTCTAATAGCGTTTGAGCTAGGAAGTGCTTTAAGTGATAAAAGAAATGCCACATTCGAAGTCATTTTCTATGACTAACACATCTTGGACGCTTGCGGTTCCTCTATTTTTTACCGCTTTGGCGACCACTGTTAATGCCAATACGCTATCTGATCTTTTTCGAAAGGATCTAGAGCAGAGCTTTGCCACCAGTGTATTGCTCAACGACACCGATGTTTTCACTTTTGGTATCAATAACTTTGACCCCAATAAAGTGTTTAGTTTGGACAATGAAGACATCGGTTCGAATGATTCGGTAAGTCGTCGCCAAAACATCACCTCCCTGAGTTTGCCTTACACATTTGAATTACCAAGTTACATCGAAGACAACCATCAAGAGGTGACGCTACGCTTGTCTGCATTGCGAATCGAGAACGATGTCGAGTACGCGGCAGCAAACAGAAACGATTTTCAAAAAGAGTCGGTAGTGTCTGGCTACGTCGAATTCGCGAATGTGTCCAAGCTAGACGAATATTGGAGCTTCAGCTCTGCAATCGGTAACCACATCTCTTACTACCGCAATGATTATGAATATCGCGCTTCGTTGCTAAAGCCTATTCAAGACCAACTGGATGGCGTATATCTCAATACTGATGCTTGGGCTTACATCATCGAGCCTAAAATCAAGCTGATGTACGAAGATAAGAATGACTGGGGAAAGTATAAATTGAGCACCAGTTGGCATTACTTTAATGGCATCGGCTGGGGCGAGGCGAATAATGGCAATGTCGGTCATCCTGAAGGGTGGTATATCGCCAATGAAGCCAAGGTTTTCTATGATCTCGTGCGTTGGGATAAGAACATCACTTCGATGTACTCGAGTATAAGACGAATTGATATTGGTGGTGACACCGTGGCATCTATGGGCACCACATCTTACTACGAGGGCAGTGTTGGTTGGTTGCTTAACCCAAACCTGTTTAATGAGTGGGTCGATAACGTGGGAATAGGTTTTACGATTAACTACGGAAGTAGCTTAAAAGGTGGCAGCTTGGTTATATTCTTCAACCAAGATTAAGCTCTTTTTTCCAGTTAAGCCCATACGGCCTCAAATCAATGAGGCTCGTTGAACTTGGAAGTGATAGTTATTGAAGCAGATCGCTATTAATGGCTTAAGCTATTTAGATCTCTAGCACTCAATATCTTTCGCTATCAACTATTGTTAACGGTCAATACACAGTTTGTTTCGACCGGTTTCTTTCGCTTTATACAGCGCTTGGTCAGCAAGCTTCAACACCTCTTCAGGATGTCTGGTGGTTGTGCTATCAGACAATCCAATACTCACCGTCACATTCACCACTTCCGATGGTTTACCGTTCTTGCCACGCTTTTTCATACCCACTTCATGATCGTCGGGGCGCTCATGGCTATTCCGAATCGTCATGTCGTAGTTTTGAACTTCGGAAATCAGAGCTTGAAGGTGCTCTTTAACTTGTTCCGAATGTTTGCCTTTGAAGATAATCGTGAACTCTTCTCCACCATAGCGATAAGCTTTAGCGCCGCCTGTGGTTTCCCTCAGAATGCGTGCCACCAGTTTTAACACATCGTCGCCAATGTCATGTCCGTAGGTATCGTTGAATTGTTTAAAGTGATCAATATCGACCATCGCCATCGAATACTTACGCCCCAAGTGCTTCATATCGACTTCTAAGGCGTGTCGACCGGGAATGTTAGTCAGTTGGTCGTTAAAGGCCATATCATGACTAGCAGACACCACATAGACGATGATCAGTGTGCCTGACAGCGAGAACATGGTGCTCGAGATGTACTGAATATCGAAGAAGATGAACGTACAAGAAGAAAGCAGGATAGCGCTATAAACCACAACATCGATAGAGCGGTTATACACCAACACGAGAATGGCAGTAAGGCCAAGCAAGCAAAGGCTATACAGCACTAAAACAAAAGGCAGTTTGGAGAAGTCTCTGACAATAAATAGAAGACCATCACTCCATGATTCAAAACCGCCGGCATGGAAGTGAGAGACGATCAATTGTGCCCACACCATAAACAGAACAAGAACGATGGCGTAGAGCAGCATCGACTTTGAGTTTACGCCGTTATCAGGGAAGGCATAAACAAGTAAGCAAGTGACAGGTACTAATGCCGCAAGTAACGAGAGCTCTAATAGCGTTGTGCCAGTATTGAGAGGCGTTTGTAAGCGAACTTGGATGATCAGATAAGCGACAAGCATGGTCACCGATACCATCGCCATTCGACCTTGTCTGAACGTATGGCATAGCAGAACCGCAACGCTCAATAAAATGTAAGGGAGGTTGCTAGCAAACCCTAAATTTGAGTCCGTCACGAGAATGACGTTGTCCATACCAACGAGCAAAATTGTTAACAGGACTAAAGGGAAGCAAAATCGAAACATGCTCGACGTTACAAAAGATGATGCCATTTATGTGGTGAGCCTAACTATATTGATGATCTTATTATTTAATACTATGCGTAGGATACGGTTAAACAAGCGATTGCCAAGCTTTTTGCCTAAATTAGAGCAAAAACATAGTCATAGGTCGCTATTGGTGCAATCATTTTTATATGTATTTTGAGTTGCTATTAACCTTAGAACGAACTACACAGTATATATGAGAAATTAATTAGTCGTTATAGATACTTAACAAAATCTGCTCTGCTGCTCTTACGTTGGCGCTGTCACTTAAAGGGCTTGATGATCAGTTATCATTGAGTGACCTTTTCATTAAGCGACGAAGATCTGTAATGAAGTCAGAGTAAGATTAAATAATGCCTAAGTTTCAACTATGGACAGTAAAACCTATAACTGAGTTATAGAAAGCTATTAGGAATTGCATGGTTTCAAGTGACTTTAGAAACGACTGCGACTAGAAAAACCGCTACAAATGGAGGTGTGGTATGCAAATTAGTGTTGATGTACATAACTATATGGAAACTCTGGTCGGTCATGTATTGGCTACCGAGGAATATGTGTCTAGTTATACCAACGAACAGTTGGCCGATCTCGCGTGCTTGGCTTTGGGCCAGCTAAAACCTATCTATATTCGTTTTGATATCGATTTTCTGTCAGCATTGCCAGAAGACAAATTGGTGCTCTATAAACGCAATAGTGAGATCGCGGTCAAAAATGCAGAAAGTATGATTATTGACGATCGAAGACGTGAACGTGACGACAATGTGCCTGTTATATTTAGTCAACACAATTTTGACGATGACGTAGAATTGCAATGGTATGAAAAGCCGTTGTTGAACCGTAAACAGTCATGATAGTTTAGGGTGAATACGGTCATTTAAGGAGTAAAAAAACGTGGGATTCTTTTCTAGATTATTTGGTGGCAAAGAAAAAACCGAACAAAAAGTAGAGATTGAGCCAGTCGAATATAAGGGTTTCAATATCTATCAAGATGCCATTGCAGAATCTGGTCAATACCGTGTTGCTGGGCGAATCGAGAAAGAATTCGATGGTGAAATCAAAACTCACCGTTTTATTCGTTCAGATGTTGTTTCAAACAAACAAGATGCCGATGAATTGATGCTCAAAAAATCGCAGATGTTCATCGACCAAATGGGCGACAATATATTTAGCTAACCAATTAGGGTTAGAATTGATGTTGGTCATAATTTAGAGAGCTTTCAGTGTATATGCTGAAAGCTCTTTTTAGTTTTATGGATAAAGAACAGCTAGTGAGTTGTTATTAAAAGGATTATTTGCAAGTGGTTTGACCTCTTGGTTCGAGACGGTCGTCATTTATCCGAATGAAGCGCTCAAATTCCGTCCAAATCGTTATAAGTAATAACTTTTCCTGTTCTTTGAACAAAACGCTTGAAGTATTAGTTGTCGTTAGATACAAACGAATAAGTCATTCGTGCCAATAGTCAAGGAATAGCTATGCAAATTGGTGTACCAAGAGAAACGCTCGCAGGTGAAACGCGAGTCGCTGCTTCGCCGAAATCGGTAGAACAGCTTCTAAAATTAGGATTTGAAGTTTGTGTTGAATCACAAGCAGGTGCGTTAGCAAGTTTTGAAGATGCAGCTTATGAACAAGCTGGAGCAAAAGTTGTCACCGCAGATGAAGCTTGGAAATCCGATATTATCTTTAAAGTTAACGCTCCGATCGTTGACGAGTCTAAAAATGAAATCGATCTTCTTAAAGATGGCGCAACATTGGTCAGCTTTATTTGGCCTGCTCAAAATCCAGAGTTAATGGAACAATTGTCCAGTCGTAACATCAACGTGATGGCGATGGATTCTGTACCACGAATTTCAAGAGCTCAGGCGTTAGATGCATTGAGTTCTATGGCAAACATCGCGGGTTATCGTGCTGTTGTTGAAGCGGCGCATGAGTTTGGTCGATTCTTCACGGGCCAGATTACGGCTGCGGGTAAAGTTCCACCAGCAAAAGTACTGGTTGCAGGTGCTGGTGTTGCTGGACTAGCGGCAATCGGCGCTGCGGGTAGCTTAGGTGCGATCGTTCGTTCATTCGATGTTCGTCCTGAAGTTAAAGAACAAGTTGAGTCGATGGGCGCTGAATTCTTGGAAGTGGATTTCAAGGAAGACACCAGTGCTGGTGACGGCTACGCAAAAGAGATGTCTGAAGCATTCAATAAGAAAGCGGAAGAGCTTTATGCAGCTCAAGCAAAAGACGTTGATATCATCATTACTACGGCGCTGATTCCAGGTCGCCCGGCTCCGAAGCTGATTACCAAAGAGATGGTAGACAGCATGAGTGCAGGTAGTGTGATTGTAGACCTTGCGGCGGCCAATGGCGGTAACTGTGAATACACGGTTGCGGATCAAGTCATTACAACGGCTAATGGTGTGAAGGTGGTTGGTTACACTGATATGGTTGGTCGACTGCCGACTCAATCATCTCAACTGTATGCAACGAACCTAGTTAACCTTCTGAAACTGCTTTGCAAAGAGAAAGATGGCAACATCAAAATCGACTTTGAAGATGTTGTTCTGCGTGGTGTTACTGTGGTTAAAGAGGGCGAGGTCACTTGGCCAGCTCCACCAATTCAAGTTTCAGCTCAACCACAACAAGCTAAGCCAAAAGCGGCCAAACCAGAGCCTAAAGTTGAAGAACCTGTTTCTCCAATTAAGAAAGTGGCGGGTATGGCGGTAGCTGTTGGTGCATTCGCTTGGGTAGCTTCGGTTGCTCCAGCTGCGTTCTTATCTCACTTTACCGTTTTTGTTCTCGCTTGTGTGGTGGGTTATTACGTAGTTTGGAATGTAAGCCATTCTCTGCATACGCCTTTGATGTCCGTGACTAACGCGATTTCAGGCATCATTGTAGTAGGTGCACTGTTACAGATCGGACAAGGAAGTGGCGTCGTCACGTTCTTATCATTTATTGCCGTATTAATTGCAAGTATCAATATCTTTGGTGGCTTTACCGTGACCAAACGTATGCTTGAAATGTTCCGTAAAGACTAAGGAGTAACAGATGTCTGAAGGATTAGTACAAGCAGCTTATATTGTTGCTGCTGTATTTTTTATTATGAGCTTGGCTGGGTTATCGAAACAGGAATCTGCGCGTGCAGGTAACTATTACGGTATCACGGGTATGGCAATCGCGTTGATCGCAACGATCTTTGGCCCTCACTCTGCTGGTATTGTGTGGATCATCATTGCTATGGTGATCGGTGGTGGTATTGGTATCCACTACGCAAGAAAAGTAGAAATGACTGAAATGCCAGAGCTGGTTGCAATTCTGCACAGCTTCGTAGGTATGGCTGCAGTACTTGTAGGTTACAACAGCTACATCGATCCACCTGCTGCTGTTTCTATCAACCCTGCAGATATTCATGCAGAGCACGTTATCCATCTAGTGGAAGTGTTCCTTGGCGTGTTTATCGGTGCGGTGACGTTCACGGGTTCTATTGTTGCGTTTGGTAAGCTTCGTGGCGTGATCTCTTCGTCTGCATTGAACATCCCTCATAAGCACAAGTGGAATCTAGCGGCTATCGTAGTTTCTACACTGCTGATGATCATGTTCGTTAAAGCAGACGGCAGCATGTTCGCACTAATGGTGATGACACTTATCGCATTCGCATTCGGTTACCACCTAGTGGCATCGATTGGCGGTGCAGATATGCCAGTAGTTGTCTCTATGCTGAACTCGTACTCTGGTTGGGCAGCAGCAGCGGCAGGTTTCATGCTTGCAAACGATCTGCTTATCGTAACTGGTGCATTGGTTGGTTCGTCGGGTGCGATTCTGTCTTACATTATGTGTAAGGCGATGAACCGCTCTTTCATCAGCGTTATTGCTGGTGGATTCGGCCAAGAAGTGGTTGTGTCTGATGGCGATGAAGAGCAAGGTGAACACCGCGAAACATCAGCTGAAGATGTGGCTGATATGCTGAAAAACTCTAAGTCAGTAATCATCACTCCTGGATACGGCATGGCAGTAGCTCAAGCACAATACCCAGTGCATGAAATCACTGAGAAGCTACGAGCGCAGGGCATTAATGTTCGATTTGGTATCCACCCAGTTGCTGGTAGGTTACCGGGTCACATGAACGTACTGCTTGCTGAAGCGAAAGTGCCTTACGATATCGTTCTAGAAATGGACGAAATCAACGATGACTTCGATGAGACAGATACTGTATTGGTAATTGGTGCGAATGACACCGTAAACCCTGCAGCACTTGAAGATCCAAACAGCCCAATTGCTGGTATGCCAGTACTTGAAGTTTGGAACGCTCAGAATGTTATCGTATTCAAGCGTTCGATGAACACAGGTTACGCCGGTGTGCAAAACCCACTGTTCTTCAAAGAGAACACGCAGATGCTGTTTGGCGATGCTAAAAAGAGTTGTCTAAGTATCTTAGAACATCTATAGAGATCACCTCTAAACAATATGTAACAACTCGATAAGGAGCTCATTTGAGCTCCTTTTTTATCTTACGAAAGCGACTCTATGTGTGATCTCAGTTGATACGAAGTTGACGAAGCCTGATGCAAAACTTGTCGCAATTGAGGTTTGGCTTGCCAATCAGCCTACTAGTACGTATGTACAATGTGGCCGTAATATATTGGCCTTTATCTCTGTAGCTCGCCATTCTCAAAGTTTTTCATGCGGTTAAAAATTTATCTTTGATAGCGAATGGTATATATTTGGTTGATCTATATGAATTTGCGTTGGTTTGTGATCATCAAAAGAACATTTACTCTTCTTATCGCTACGTTGTCTGTGTCTGCAAACGCATTTGCTGACTCTTTACCTGAGCGTATCGATAATTTCACCAAACTCTTTGATCATGAAACGGCAATCGAATCTTACGATATTCGAGTGCTACAGGCTGATTATCCAACACGTTTGATCATGCCGTCTTCTATGCTGCCACAAACAGCAGAGTACCCGTTAAAAGACATTCAGCGCTTGTACCAGTTATCAAAAACCTGTAGTGGTAAACTGCCGTTAAGCCCTTTGATTACTGAGCCTTTAGTTTTTACTCGTGCAATGTGTAAAGGCACCAAGCTTTCTGACCGTTGGTTTAGCCGTAGTGGTTTGATTCACCCTGGCGGCGGTTCTTATGCGGCACGATACGTTGAGAAGTACCCAGAAAAATTCGACTCTCTGAAGCGCTTTATGCATATTCAAGAGCGACCAAACACCGAACACGATGAACTACTGTCTCGCTTGCAACAAATGGATAGCGAAGCAATCACCGCGCTGTTAGCGGGTGCCAGTATGTTTGTTGAGCTTGATGAGATGTGGGTAAAACGCGGCGACAGATATTACCTGTATAAAAAATCAGTCTGGAACGAAAATGCCACGCTTGCTGGGTTATCGTTTAGCTTGTCTTCAGAAGGTAAAAGCTGTTTTGTCCAGCGTGGTAATGTGTGTTGGGAAATAGAAGATCATTCAGAGCTTCTGCAAGTCGCCATGTTTATCTTGGTTATTGCCAACATCATGCTTGTCTTAGGTTGGGCGATTTACCGCTGGAACAGCAAGAAACAAGAGATGAAGAGTCGCATGCTGGTTCTTCAAATCCTAACGCACGAATTAAGAACGCCGATTGCGAGTTTGTCATTGACGGTGGAAGGGTTCAGGCGTGAGTTCGAACACTTACCAGAATCGGTATATGATGAGTTCCGTAGGCTGTGTGAAGATACACGCCGTTTAAGACAGTTGGCGGAAGCAAGTAAAGATTACCTGCAATCAGATAATCAACCGCTCGCAACAGAGTGGGTGCCAAGTGTTGAAGAGTGGCTCCAATACAAAGTTGAAGAAGACTTTGCGCCGGGGATTGAACTCCGTGTAAACAAAGATATAGCTGCAAAAGTGAACGTATATTGGTTGGGAACGTGCATCGATAACCTAATCAGAAATGCCGTGAAATACGGTGTGGCTCCAGTAATTCTAGAACTGAATACTTCTGACAAGAAGCTGACATTCAAAGTTATAGATAATGGAGACTTGTCTCGCAAAGATTGGGGGCAACTAAGAAAGCCATTCGTAAGTAAGAGTGGACTCGGTTTAGGTCTGACGATAGTGGAATCTATGGTTGGAAAAATGGGCGGTCACATGACGCTTATCGGCCCCCCAACAACATTTATTTTGGAGATACCTTGTGAAACAGACATTGCTTCTCGTTGAAGATGATAAAAATTTAGCTGACGGTTTATTAGTTAGCCTTGAGCAAGCTGGATATGAATGTTTGCATGCAGAACTGATCTCTGAAGTTGAAGGCTACTGGGAACAAGCGGATCTAGTGATTCTAGACCGTCAACTTCCTGATGGCGACTCAGTAGATTCACTTCCAGGTTGGAAGAAAAAGAAAGATATCCCAGTTATTTTGCTGACGGCTCTCGTGACAGTAAAAGACAAAGTAGCGGGCCTAGATTCAGGTGCAAACGACTACTTAACAAAGCCATTCGCAGAGGCTGAGCTATTTGCTCGAATTCGTGCTCAACTTCGCCTGCCAGATTCTGAAGAACAAGATGCATCAAAAGTTATCGCTCAGAATCTTGTTATCGATAAAGCGACACGTGAAGTGTTTTTCAATGAACAGGAAGTAACGTTAACGCGCACTGAATTTGACCTTCTACTGTTCTTGGCAAGTAACCTTGGACGTGTGTTTACACGTGATGAACTGCTTGACCATGTATGGGGTTACAACCATTTCCCAACAACACGTACGGTAGACACGCACGTTCTGCAACTAAGACAGAAACTGCCGGGTCTAGAAATTGAAACGCTGCGTGGCGTTGGTTACAAGATGAAAGCGTAATGAGAATAGCCTTACTTCCACTATTAATGTTTTCTTGCGTAGCGAATACCGCGCAAGCAACGGATTGGTTTAAGAGCAGCGATGCTCTGACTCAAGTTCATAAACATCTGCTAGATAATGATTTACCTCAGATGTTTGACTCATTAGTGGAAGTTTGGCAAATCAACTCGTCTCAATCACGAGAAGATCACCTCAATGAACTGTTCGATCAAGCATTGAACAAAGATTGTGGTAAAACTCTCACCAGAAAAACACTCCCAGATTGGATTAGTTCAGTCGTCGTTAAAAGACACATCATTCAAAGCCCTGGCCGAGATACCTTTCGTGTATCGATTAATGTTGAATCCGAAAACAACATTCAAGACATTACCTTCGAGAAGTGGGTCGATAAGATCGTTTCTTCGGACAGTGAGTTAACCAAAGACAGTGAAGTGGTTAACAACGCATCGGTGAGTCTATACCGCAAGCGTTACAATTTAGCCTCTCAACTTGAATCCGGTTTATACCGTTTAAGCGTTAAAGGTGATGGCGGAAAGTCTTGGAGCACTTGGGTTGTTTTGGGTGAAGTTGCCATGCGTCAACAAGTTCGCTGGGCATCAAAAGACACGTGGCGAATCGATAAAAAAGAACTACTCAATCCTTATTGTCCGCTCCCTAAGCTCGAAATCGGTTTGTACGATTACGTTGATGAACACTATGAACAGGTCTGGGGCAAGAGCTACGAATCTGATTATCCAATGAACCTTACTGGTGAAGAACTTCCTAATGATCGCTATGTTTTAGCGGTTTCAATGGTGCATTCACGCTGGCAAGGCGACATAGCGATAGAACAAGCACAAACTATCAGTAAAACTTATGATATTTCTAGCGAAGAAGAGTTAAAGTAATTTAAAATTGTGCCGTTAACTATGTAAGGGATCTAACAAAGATAAACGGCATGAAAAAAACTACAAAACTACTCGCAGCGTCAATTGCATTCGCCAGTCTTCCTCTTTCAGCAGCAAACTACGCCATTGAAGCGCGTGGTGATGCGATGGGTGGTGTTGGTGTTGTTTCAGCAAACTTCCTAACTGCTCCATTCTATAACCCAGCACTTGTTGCGATTTATCGTCGTAATGATGACATGGGAATGATCACGCCAAGTTTTGGCGGTAATTATAATGACCCTAATAACTTAGTTGATGATATCGATAATTTAGTTGACAGCATTGAGTCAGGTACTGTGACTGGTTCTGATCTAGATGCTCTTAATGGTGATAGCCTGAATGTTGATTTAGGTGGTGTTGTAGCATTCGCTCTACCAAATCAGTATATTGCAGCAAACGTATTTGCAAAAGCATACACTGAATCATTTGTAACCCCTGATACATCTAGTGACGCTGCTAATAGTGACTTGGTTAATGCTGAGTTAACTGCTGTTAAAGCTGTTTCTATTGGCATTATGGAAGCTGGTATATCATTAGCAAAATATCAAACGTTCATGGGACAACATTTGTCGTTTGGTATTTCTCCAAAACTCCAAAGAATCTATACGTATAACTACATTGCCTCGGCACAAAACTACGATCTAAGTGATGTTCGAGAAAACGACACCGCGGAAACTACATTTAATATTGATGCAGGTGCGCTTTGGTTTTACGGCCCATTTAGAGTGGGTTTTTCTGCAACGAATATTATAGACCGTGAGATTGAAACTAAATCCGTTAGCCAACAGCTAACAAGCAGCACAGGGGCTACAAGAACAGTAACATCGAGTCATTCTTATAACCTGGGGCCTGTCTACACTGTTGGTGCGGGGATCGTTTCTGATTACTTTACGTTGAGTGTTGATTATGATTTGAATGAAGCAGAGAAGTTTACTTCGTTCGAAGACAACGAACAGATGATTCGTGTTGGTACTGAAGTCGACCTGTTACGTCAGCTTAAGCTAAGGGGAGGGTATTACAAGAACCTGGCTTACTCTGATTCAGAAGGAACAGTGACAGCTGGTGTTGGTATCTCGCCATTGAACTTGTTTCAGCTAGATCTAAGTGCTAACTACACAAATGAAAATGCAATGGGTGCATCAATCAATTTCCTTGCTAGTTACTAACAGTCCTTATATAGTTCTGCTCCTAAATAAAGGAGCAGAGCATGCTAAACGACTTACCAACCCTTTCTCACGAAGAACAACAGAAAGCTGTTGAACGAATTCAAGAAATGATGACCCAAGGCATCAGCACAGCGCAAGCTATCAAAATCGTTGCTGAGCAAATCCGTGAAGAAATGAGTAATAAAGAAGAGTAGGGCATCAGCCCTTCTTTTTTAATACGGTAGTGCACTATAACTAAATATATTACCCTCTAGTATATTATCTCGTACATACCTACTCTTTAGTTTCTCTAAATCCCGACCTGTCCAAACTCTTAAATACTTTTTATTCAACAAGTTACGTCAGAGTAATTAACTTATCAGGCTTTACTTGGCTTTGAGTTGTAATTAAATTACAGCAAGATCTGAAAGTAAAACAATCGCCACTTTAGGTGTCAGTATTTGTGTCACCATGTCTAAATGGCTAAATATATGGTGTTTTTACGGCTAGTGACGTTGTGACTTGTATTTTGAACGGATGAGAATCCATGAATGTTCAGAAGCAGACAAATGAGGATTTTATCTAAAAACAGTGCGAGATAAGTAGCGACGGTAATATTCAAAACCGATACCGCGAATGGCTTACCACCGCTTAGAGCAAGCTTCGTTGCCACATATGTGCTTTACAGAATAAGTATTTAAAAAGCTTACGAGGCGTAAGGTGTTGTGTAGAAGTCGATTAAGGAATGCGGCGCGTATCAATTTGAGAATGCTAAATTGATGTGTTTTCTATTGGGGAATGATAAGTCTAAGCGATAGGACTTGTTAGAAATAGGGTCGCTTTGAGCGCTGTAGTTGTCGTCGTGGTTACGTATGTAGAATCGAAACCTTGGCTCCTCTTGACCTTCATATTCTATATTGATGGTGACCGAATCGAACGTTGAGAGATCGAGCCCTTTATTTTGGGTCGATATAACGAACTCAATTTCACAGAAGGGTAAGCTATAGGTTTGTTCAAAGTCACACTGTAACTCAATTCCATCTTCTGACTTATGTAATGAGCCTACGGTGCCACCATCGTAGTCTCTGTCTGTATTTACGCGCGTAGGTTATCTGTCAGGTGTGATGATGTAGTTCTTATCCATGAGCGTATTAAAAGAGATCAACGACACTAGCGTGATTGCTAGGCAAAAATACGCGCCCAGCGACAGATATATGCCTAAATAGCGTTGTTTTTGTTCGGTATTTATACGAAAGGTAACGTTTTAAGGGGATAATAATTTAACTGTGTAAATATACAGTTGTTATTTGGGTTCTTTATTTTGTGTTTCCATAGGACCAAGCTTTACCTGTACAGCTAGCTACAGTGTCACTTTACTTATTGATTACATGTGTCGATAAACATTATAAGCTTTCTAATCTCAGGCGGTAACACCATTGCGACTTCAAAGCAGGCATATCAGTTAGAGAAAACAAGTAAAGAAAAACTAAGCGCAATGGGTTTAAAGTAACTCTTAGGTTTATTACCAAAGCTACCTAAGTCCAATTGAACGTAATTTCAGGGCAAACCGTGATTATGGATCTCCCAAGTATCGGTGTTGTGTACCAGCAATAAGTGTAATGAATCTATGCAAACTGAACACAAAGTACTAACTCTAGAGAGAATCGTTAAGAAGGTTTGAAAAATCTGTGTGCGGGTCTACATAAGACACACGAACTTTATTAGTTGATGGATTTAAACGAGAGCTAAGCATGTGCAGTTGATAAGAAACATTGGTCGCGTGTGTGAAATCTGGAATAGAAACAACAGCAATGCTTACAAGAATTGCACACAGCGCAGCGAACCGTTAGTGCAAACAGAGAAGTGGCATATAAGTTAAACCAGACGGACAAAGTTTCGCGTCAATTAGATTTTCTGAATGAAGATTGAATTGTGTAGACGCTGGCCGTACATATAATTATTAGATTTCAAATGCGATAAGAAAACTCTGAACGGCGCAAGAAGCGTGAGAGTCAGTTGGAACAAAGATTTTAAGGACAAAAGATGAGAATACTACCTTTAGAATTAACTACACGTATTATTAACTGCGTATTATGTACGTTATGTTAAATGGATTTTGATGTTTATAAGGCAGGTATCTTTGTGTGATGCCCTGCCTTTGTATTGTGCCGATATTCTCTAATTTATACTGTGTATTTAACCATACTAGCTATTTACCATAAAATACCTAATAACCAGTGATAATAATCTTCGATTTTAACCCTGGTATTAGTTAGAGATTAACCGCCAGCAAATTTAACTTTGTAGCCTTTCTTTTCAAGGTGCGCTTTGATCTTGTCGCGCGCGTCACCTTGAATTTCGATGTTGCCATCTTTTACTGAGCCACCGCAGCCGCAAACTTTCTTGAGTTCTGCTGCCATTAGTTTTAATGGTGCGTCATCTAGGTCTAAGCCAGTTACGACAGAAACGCCTTTGCCTTTACGGCCTTTGGTTTCTTTTTGGATTCGAACGATACCATCGCCTTTAGGACGTTGGACTTTCTCTTCTTCAGGCTTAATGCGACCTGTTTCTGTTGAATATACTAGGCTCATAATTTACTTCTTTTGTTGCTCTGCTTTTTGTTTTGCGAGTAAGTAAGCTTCTATATGGCGTTGGATTGCAACCTTGCCGCCTTTGATTAAGCGACCGTTAAACATGCAATACCACGCATTAGGCTCACCGGTGTCATTCTTGATTTGGTAGCCGTTGAAGTTTTCAGTCGAGCCACCAGTTCCTCTCGACTTATTTAATGACATGAATTCTTTTGGATCAATAATAGATGCGGTATCAATCCACCAATCAATACTCTTTTTCACGGCAGCTAGGTTGCCCTGAATAACGTTGTTTTTTAACTTAGCACGCCAAACTGTGTTGTTAGCATCTATCGATTGAAGATGGACGCTTCGGTAAATTGAATTAGCCATATCTATTAATCATCTTTCTGTTTTCACTGCATTAATCATAAGTATACTAATAATGATATCAAGCATAATATGGTAAAAACACCTGTCGAGGTATGGTAATTTGAGAAAAAAAGTCCCTATTTTAACTGACTCTGTGATAATTAATTCATTTGTTGAAAAATTAAACAGCAACGCGACAATAGAAATTATAGATGAGTTGACAGGATTTCAATACTCTCGCAATTCACTGTTGGGCATTTACAGTGATTGGAATCGCTATCATGCGTTCTGTACCAAACATCGTATTAACACACTTCCCGCATCTATAACCGCTGTTCGTCGTTTTCTTGAAACGGAGTCTAACGATAGAAAATACGCATCGCTAAAACGTTACACTGCAACGCTTAGCATGTTACATACTGTGTTGAGCTTTGCTAACCCGATCAAGCACAGGCAAGTTCGCTTTACCCTACTCCACTTACAATCTCAAATGGCCGGTGACGCTAAACAAACCAATGCTATGACATCTGTGCATCTCACTGATTTGAATACGTTACTCTCCCATGAGAAAGCAAACCTGAAAGAGATCAGAGACATTGCTATTTATAACGTGATGTTCGAGTGTGCTTTAAAGCGCTCAGAGCTTAAGTTGTTATCGATGAGTGATGTTGAGTACGTTGAAGATCATTACCAAGTAACAGTCAAAGATTCGGCTTATCAGTTGTCACAAATAGCCAGTGTTGCACTTCAACGTTGGCTTTCGTTTACTGGTATACAAGATGACTTGCCAGTATTTCGTGCGATAGACAAGCATGAGAATATTGGTTTGCAGCCTTTAGATGATTCGTCCATCTATAGGATATTGAGAAGAGCTAGCGACTTACTTCAACTGCCAGAAAATCACCATTTCTCTGGAAATTCGATTCGTGTTGGTGCTGCACAAGAGTTGTCGAAACAAGGTCTTAAGGTTAGAGAGATTCAGGACTTTGGTCGCTGGCTTAGCCCTGCCATGCCAGCCCAATATGTGGGTTTCACGGGAACGGCTGAGAGTGAGAAGATGAAGTTTAAGGCGCTAATACCTTGGCAATAAACGGTTCGTAATTACTTGGATATAAGTTGTGGCTAAATGATAGATTCGTAAAAAACGGCTAGCTTTAAAAACAAAAAGTGCCTTGGCGAAAGCTTAAGGCACTTTTGGGTTCAGCTCTAAGTGAACGAAAACGAGTTAGAAACCTAAGAAAGGCTTGTTCTCACGCAGTTTTCTAAGAACTGGCTGAATTTGTGGCCGTCATGCTCAACCATTTTAGGGAACATGGAGATTGGCGTCATACCTGGGAAGGTGTTGACTTCGTTCAGGTAGATCTCGTTGTCTTGCGTTAAAAAGAAGTCGATACGAGACAAGTGACGAAGCTTCATCTGGGTGAAGACTTTTCGTGCGCTGTCTGCAATCAATTCACGCTGTTCGTCAGTTAAATTACTTGCTTCAACTTCAGTGATCGAGTGGCTGTCTGCACTGTACTTCTCTTCGTAAGAGTAAAATGCGCCATTCGGTGCAATCACCTCACCCGGCTTGCTGATGTGTAGCTCGCCATCGATTTCATAAGCAGCAATTTCTAGCTCTCTAGGCACCACTGATTTCTCAACCAATACTTGGTCCGAGAAAGTGAACGCCTTGTTGATAGCCTCGCTTAAATCTTCTACTTGGTTAACTTGGTAACAACCTACAGAAGAACCTTGACGAGCCGCTTTCACAAACACTTTACCCCAGTTTTCAAATGCTTGAGTTGCTTGTGAGTGAGCTTGATCATTGTTGTCTGATAAGAACAGGTACGGCGTGTTTGGAATACCAAGTGCGTCGTACCAAAGCTTTGACGTGATTTTGTTAAAGCTGTTGTTGCTTGCTTCTGGACCACAACCTAGGTATGGAATTTTAGCCATTTCAAACAGTGATTGAATGTCACCTGTTTCACCAGGGAAACCGTGTATGCAAGGCACAATGAAATCGACTTTAGATGCTAAATTGTCACCGCGTAAGGTTTGGTCGTTAATATCAAGATAAACCAATTCACCTGAATCAAGACACCAGCCTTCGTTCTTAATTTCAACTCTTACAACGTTAAAATCTGCAACGCTATTAAGTTGATCAAAAAGGTAATTGGCTGAAACTAAAGATACTTCATGCTCTGAAGATCCACCGCCGCAAAGTAGAAGGATGTTTGTGGTGTTCATGGGTAAATTCGGTCCTTGAAACTAGGAGTACTGACTTCAATGATAAACAAAAGTCGAGATAGGTACAGTGTTTTGATTGTTAAAATTGCGTTCGAAAGATCGAGCGATTAACTATTAAACAAAACAGCGAGTCTTAAAACAAAAGAAGGAGCATTTGCCCCTTCTTTATGAATCAAAACTTAGTTCAACTTGTTAAGCGTTGGGTATTCAGAGTTCTTGATGTCATCAATGCTCTTAACGAACGGCTTCAAGTTTTGGAAAGTGTTCGGCAGTGTTGAGATTGCCTTTTTAGCTTCTAAGCGTGTTGCGTAGTCACCATAAAGTACCGTGAACCACTTAGTGCCGTTAACCATTTTGTAGTTTTCCCAAACTGGTTGAGAAGTCGTAGGTAGCATTTTCACGAAAGAATCGACTTTACTTTGGCTGCCAACAGCAACAACTTGAACTGTGTAACCAAAACGTTGGTTCATGTCTTGTTGTTTCTTGGTTGGGCCTGTCACTACTGCAACTGGCTTAGCTTGAGTCGTTTGAGCGACTTTCTGTTCAACAGGTTCGGTTCTGATAACGTTGACAACATTTTCTTCAACAACGCTTGTTTGCTCAGATTGAGATACAACTGGAGCTTCAACTTTTGCCGTTTTGTACTCTTCTTGATAACTATCTGAAGTGACATTGGTAACGTAGTCGTCAGATACACATGCAGCCAAGAGCAGTGGCAAAGTCACAATTGCAAATTTTTTCATGGAAAGCTCTATATCCTTAATAATAATTACTATAAATCATGCCGATACGTCGGTTTAGAATCAAGTTAACTTTGGGATTATATACCATTAGTGGGTGACCTATTTCACAAACTTTATGCAGGGTTTGCTTATTCATCTGAATTCGGTGAATTTGCCATCAACCTGTGAGTGCAAAGTAAGTTACGATGAACTTACGTGCATTGCTAGGATATGTCTATGAATCATCTTGATCCCCTACTTAAACCCCGTTCAATCGCTGTTGTTGGTGCTTCTCAACGAGAAACACGCGCAGGATATATTGTTATGAACAATTTGTTGCATGGGGATTTTAAAGGTGCGGTGATGCCGGTTACGCCGAAATATGATTCAGTGGCCGGTGTGCTTTCTTACAAGAACATTTTGTCGTTACCGATTGTTCCTGACCTCGCAATCTTGTGTACCAATGCGACCCGTAATGTCGCTATTTTTGAAGAACTGGCTGAGAAAGGTATAGCCTCTGTCATTGTCCTTTCTTCAGACATGCAGCAAGAAAGCGATAATGGTGAGACGTATGATGAACGATGCCTAGCGATTGCCAAAAAGCACAACATTCGAGTGTTGGGTTCCAATAGTTTGGGGGTGATTGTTCCTTGGTTAAATTTGAACGCCTCATTCTCTCCAGTGACAGCATTACCCGGTAAGATCGCCTTTGTTTCTCAGTCGGCAGCTGTGTGTACCACTATTCTCGATTGGGCTAATGACAAAGAGATCGGTTTTTCGGCGTTTATCTCTATAGGCAATGGTAGCGATATCGAATTCTCGGAGTTATTGGATTATCTCAGTACCGACTCTCACACCGAAGCGATATTGCTTTATGTAGACAGCATTACTGATGCGAGGCGCTTTATTTCTGCAGCGCGTGCGGCTTCGCGTAACCGACGAATTTTGGTGTTGAAAGGCGGTCGAACGGCGAAAGGCAGAGCCGCAGCAATGGCTCACACTGGCGGTGCCGACACATTAGATATTATTTATGATTCCGCAATCCGACGCAGCGGCATGCTACGAGTTAAGAACTTACATGAACTGTTTGCTGCGGTAGAAACACTGACTCATTCAGTACCATTGCGAGGCGAGCGCTTGGCTATTGTTACTAATGGTGGCGGCCCTGCGATTATGGCTGTGGACACCCTATTTGACCGCGGTGGTAAGCTCGCAGAGTTTTCAGAAGAGACACTTGATAAGTTGAACAAGGTTTTGCCATCGAGTTGGTCTCATAGCAATCCTATCGATATTGTCGGCGACGCTGGTGATCAACGTTATATCGACACTATAAACATCTTACTCGATGGCGATGAAGCAGACGCGATTCTTATCATGCACAGCCCTTCAGCGGTCGCACATTCCGCTAAAACGGCAGAACGAATTATTGAAGCGATTAAGAAGCACCCTCGCCACAAGCGCTTTAACATCCTGACGAATTGGTCTGGTGAGCTAACAGCAAGGCCCGCACGAAAGCTGTTTACCGAAGCGGGTTTCCCAACTTATCGGACCCCTGAAAGCTCTGTGGTCGCATTCATGCACCTAGTCGAGTACAGACGTAACCAACGTCAGTTAATGGAAACGCCGACCACTGCAGAAAAAGTACACATTGAAGATCTAGCAGATGCGAAAGGTTGGATAGAAAGAAAACTACTGGATAAAGATACAGTTAGCCTTGATACTCACCAAAACAGTCAGTTTTTCAAGAGCTTCAACCTCGATGTGTTACCAACTTGGATCGCTTCTGACCCAAGTGAAGCGGTACACATCGCTGAAACGATCGGTTATCCCGTCGCAGTAAAATTACGTTCGCCGGATATTGCACATAAGTCAGACGTACAAGGCGTGATGCTCAATTTGCGAAACAGCAGTGAAGTTGCCAATGCGGCTCAGGCAATTCTCGATCGTTCTCAATTATCCTTCCCTACAGCAAACATCCACGGCTTGTTAATTCAAGGTATGGCTAAGCTCGCGGGCGGCCAAGAGTTGCGTATTAAGGTTACAACAGACGAAACCTTCGGCCCAATCATATTACTTGGACAAGGTGGTTCGGAGTGGGATGAGTCGATTGATGCCGCAGCTGCTTTTCCACCGCTCAACATGACACTGGCGCGTTACTTGATTATTCGAGCGATAAAAAGCGGCAAGATTCGTCTACAAAAACTCCCTAACCCCATCGATATAGAAGGTTTGTCTGAGTTATTGGTACGTATATCGCAAATGGTAGTGGATTGCCCTGAAATACATGATTTGGATATCCATCCAGTACTGGCCAATGGTGACAAGTTCACGATATTAGATGCCGATATCATCTTGAAAGCGTACGAAGGCGATCCTCAGGAACGTCTTGCGATTCGCCCTTATCCGGTCGAGCTTGAAGAACGTATCCAGCTAAAAGATGGAACCGAAGTGTTGTTACGCCCTATTCTTCCCGAAGATGAACCGCTTCATGCTGACTTCATTAACCGTGTGTCTAAGGAAGATCTCTATAAGCGTTTCTTTAGTGATGTCGGTGAATTCAATCATGAGGCGTTGGCGAATTTCACTCAGATTGATTTCGATAGAGAAATCGCCTTTGTGGTCGTTCGCGAGGAACAAGGCGTTCCAGCGATCATCGGCGTGTCCCGTGCGCTGATTAACCCTGAGAACACAGACGCCGAATTCGCAATATTGATTCGTTCTGACCTTAAAGGTGTTGGTCTAGGTCGCATTCTTATGACCAAGGTTATCGATTACTGCCGTGCGAAGCAGACCAAGCAGATGTCGGGTATGACGATGCCAACCAATAGAGGGATGCTGACACTAGCTCAAAAGCTCGGTTTTAAGCTAGATATCAGTTTTGAAGATGGTACTGCAGATATGGTGTTACCGTTACTTTAACGCCCATGTCTTTTTAAGATGTTGGATACACCAAGACTTGGCGTCGCCCATTTTGTTGCGTCGCCAAGCCATAACAATATCGATCGGTTGTGGTTCTGTACCGGAGATCTGCTGTAGTACGCCAGATTCAATCAAAGGTTTAGCGACACTATTCGGTAAGGTGCCAATCCCTAGTCCTGATGTCAAAGCCTCTACTTTCGCAGGAAAGCTTGTCACGGTTAAACGAGGCTGTTTCTCTAGAATATTGATGCTTAGTGCTGGCTGATCGCGTGCGGTGTCTGCAATGGCAATAACCCTGTAACTTTCTCTCGCCTTCTGATCGAATTCACCAGAACGCTTGTGAACATAGTGGCTTGATGCCGCGACCCACACCATCTCCATTTTACCAATTACGTCACTTTTCATATCGTTTGGAATTGTCTCGAGCTTAGGGCATATCAATAAGTCAGCACGACCATCTGTGAGAGATTCCCAACAACCCGCTAAGATTTCCTCTTGCAAACGAACGCGTGTTTTACTGATTTTTCCTAGTTCATCTACCAGTGGGAAAAAGTTAGCAATCGGGATAATGCCATCAAAGGCGATAGTTAGATCTAGCTCCCAACCATTAGCAAGAATACTCGCATCGTTAACGAGTTGTTCAGTCGCACCAAGAATTATCCTGCCTTGTTCTAGTATTAACTGCCCCGCTTCCGTGAAATTTGCACGATGCCCAGACCGATCAAAAATCATGATGTCTAGCTCTTGCTCCAACTTCTGAATTTGGTAACTCAATGATGATGGCGCTCGGTCCATTTCATTCGCTGCTGCGGCGAAACTTCCACGACGATCGATAGCATCTAGTATGTGTAATGCTTCAAGTGTTATTGGGCTATGCATAGCTTTCCTACTTTATAAATGAGACTTGAATCACAAAAACAGAAGCATTCAGGCTGTGAATGGAACTGTAAAAGTCTTTTTAATACAGATATTTAAGAGTATTAATTATGAGTTAGTTGATAAAATTGAAAATTATTTAAATGCAAATAATAGTAATTATCATTTAGATCCAATATTATATTTCGCAAATCAAGATAATACTATGGAACTAAGGTAACTATCAGATGTATAAGCAATCCCTGCTCTCTGCTTCAATCGTTTTAGCGCTTTCATCAACGTCAGCCTTTGCTGAAGATTATGCCCTATTTGATGAGGTTGTTGTATCCTCGACGCGCACGAATCAAACACTTATCAATACAGCGGCTTCTGTTGCAGTCATCTCCGATGAGCAAATCGAAGAGAACATGGCAAAAAATGTTAACGAAATCTTCGAATACACTCCAGGTGTAACGATGAACTCGAGCTCTCGACAAGGTGCACAAACCATCAACATTCGTGGCATGGAAGGTAAGCGCGTAAAGATTTTAGTGGATGGCTCATCGCAACCAGGTTCATTTGATGGTGGCCCTTACGCATTTATTAACTCTAGCGGTATTTCAATCGATCCCGATATGCTGAAAAGTGTCGAAATTATCAAAGGTGCGGCTTCAAGTTTACACGGAAGCGACGCTATTGGTGGTGTTGTCGCCTTTGAAACTAAAGACCCTTCTGATTTCTTAAAAGATGGAGAAGACTTTGGCGGTCAAGCGAAACTGTCTTACTCTTCAGAAGATAACTCTTTCAGTGAGCACGTTGCATTAGCTAATCGATTCGATGACCTAGAAACATTGGTAGCCTACACTCGTCGAGATGGTGAAGAGTTGCAAAACTTCCGTAACCCTAACGACTTAGAGAACTACGCTGTAGAAGGTCAAGATACTTCAGCAGATAATCTTTTGGTTAAGTTGCAATATCAGTTAAACGAAAGTCATCGTATCGAGTTTTTAGCTGAGCTAATCAAAGATACTTCAGACTCTGACATCTACCACTCAAGCTACGATAGCTATACAGGTGCTGATGACACAACGCAAAATCGATTCGCTATTAAGCACATTTGGTTCGCTGATGGCACAATTGCCGATACTGTAACGAGTAAAGTATCGTACATTTCTAAAGAAGAGAATGGTGTAACTAAGCGCTTTAAACCTGCAGGCCCAGGTATGCCACCTTGGGTACCAGCTAACAACGACAACTTACAAACAAAAGACTACGAGTACACTGAAGATAAGCTTGAAATCGAGACTCAGCTAGATAAAGAAATTAACAACCATTACCTAGTGTATGGTGCAACTTATACACATAGTGACATCAGCAACACCAATATGGAGTATAACTCTGATCCTGCTACTGATAACCAACTTTATGTATATACTCCAGATGCTAAGGAGCAAAAATTTGGCTTGTTTATTCAAGACGAAATTAGCTTAGTGAATGACAAACTTATTGTTACCCCTGGTGTACGCTTTGACTATTTCTCAACTGATCCTGGTAACAACACCACTGAGACGTTGAGTGATTTCTCAGATTCTGCGGTAACTGGTCGTTTAGGTTCAACATACAAACTTACAGATACAGGCACTATTTTTGGCCAAATTAGCCAAGGCTTTAGAGCCCCTTCTTTTGATGAACTTTACTATACATATGATAACCCTGGACATGGGTACGTAAATGATCCAAATCCAGATCTTAAATCAGAAACCAGTATTTCATACGAGCTAGGCTATCGTCACAACACTCAAGCTTCATCATCTGAAATCGCGGCCTACTACAGTGACTACGATGACTTTATCGAGACAGTGGTTACGAAAAAGGTTGGTGGAACAACGCACTATTCTAACGTTAACTTGGATTCGGCAACGATAAAGGGGATTGAATTCTCGAACACGTTACTTTGGGATGTCTTGGTTGGTGCGCCTAAGGGTATTTCAACTCACTTCGTAGCTTCATACACAGAGGGTGAGGACGGAAACGGAAATGCACTAAATAGTGTTAACCCTTGGAATGCGGTGTTAGGTCTTAACTATGATGCGCCAAACCAAAATTGGGGTACTAGCGTTAAGTTAAACTACACAGCTGACAAATCTGGTTCAGACATCAACTTCGATGACGAAAGTGGCGGTAACGCAGGCCAGGCTGAGCTTCCAAGCGCAACAGTTGTTGATTTAACAGCTTACTACAAACCAATGAAGGATCTGACGATTCGTGGTGGTGTGTTCAACTTAACTAACGAAGAGTACTACCGTTGGAATGATATTCGCGGTGATGATGAACTTTACAAAGAGAACACTCAAGCGGAAAGAAACTACGGTATTTCAGCTAAATACGAATTCTAACTCGTTAGAAAACTTAACGACAGAATCTGATACAGCAGAAACTAAAAAGCCAGCTTAATTGCTGGCTTTTAATTTATTTCACTAAAAAATTGTATAAAAAAGGTAATAAGTGAAATTACTTCTCTGCCATCTCTTTTTTAACCATTACTGCAGCAGCAACGATGAAAGTGATGATTAGGCCTAGTTCCATGATTAACTCCAAAGAAAATTAACATTAAACATATAATTCGCGTGGATAATAACACAACAGATACAGAATGATACTTTTTAACCACTAATTTACTTTTTATTCGATTAAGATCAAAAAAGATGCCCGAAAGCATCTTTTAATTTTTGAATCATTCACGAAACCACTCATAGACAGAACCTTAAGCACTAAGCTCAGCGTAAATTCCGTCTAACGTAATGTTTTCTTTAGACTTCCTCTGCGCGGACTTTTGAGCGTTCCTTGATATATAACTGGTAGCCCATTCGATTTTATTGCT
>NZ_JBFRVD010000044.1:0-94179 GCF_041474985.1 Vibrio sp. 10N.222.49.C9
TCTTGAAGTCCTTCTAGGCCGTCTTTAAAGTGTGCGAGCGCAAGTAAACGCATCTTCATCTGAATGGTTTTTTGCTGGCTCGCAAGCTTTTTGAAGTCAGTGTTATTAAGGCTATCCATGGCTAAATTTCACAATAATTCATCAATCTTAATTAGATCACATTTTTACTTTAATTGGTATCATTTCAAGCCCGATCAAGAAACAAGAACTAATAAATAAAAACAAGTCGATAAGGTAATAATATGGATAGCGCACTACTTTGGGCTTTTATTCCCACGTTTTTCTTCGTGTCAATCACGCCCGGTATGTGTATGACTTTGGCGTTGACACTTGGAATGAGTGTTGGATACAAGCGTACATTATGGATGATGATCGGTGAACTGGCTGGTGTCGCTGTGGTTTCTATTGCCGCGGTATTGGGTATCGCTTCGATCATGTTGAATTACCCATGGCTATTTACGGGCTTTAAATTTGTTGGTGCGGGTTACCTGTTTTATTTAGGCGTTCAGATGTGGCGTTCGAGAGGCAAACTGGCGATCAGTACTGACAACCAAACAACAAAAGTCAGCAATGATTGGGACTTGGTGGTTCAAGGTTTTGTCACTGCAATTGCGAACCCAAAAGGCTGGGCGTTTATGATTTCTTTGCTGCCTCCTTTTATTAACAGCAATAAAGACTTAGCACCGCAGTTGTTCATTCTCGTGTCAATCATTCTGGTTTCTGAGTTTGTTTGCATGACCTTATACGCGACAGGCGGAAAGAGCTTAAAGCATATGCTGGGCAAAGCCGACAATGTTAAGTTGATGAACCGCATTGCAGGTACGTTGATGATGGGCGTTGGTGTTTGGTTGTTCGTGAGCTAATTCTGGTTAGCCTACAACGAGCAGAGATCCCCGACTCAGTCGTTCCTCCTTCTCGAGGGTGACGCGTACGTGGGATGATGACGACTTAGGATTACGGTGAGTTTTGAAAATTCGGATTCTTACTTAAACCGAAGAATGCATAGAATATAAAAAGAGCGATAGGGCATTTGGCCTTATCGCTCTTTTTGATTTTACTTAGCTAGCGAACAGAGACTAGATAACAGAAATGTTTCTGATCTTAGCCTGCGTTGTATATTTAAACCGCGATTTCACCGCCGTCTTCTCGACGAATCACAACCGTAGATGCTCTTGGGCGGACTTTGCCTTGAGTTTGTGCGGTTGCATCTTCAGACGATGGCCAGTTTGCCGGGTGTTGAATGTTCACAAACAGTGACTTGAAATCTGGGCTGATGGTAAAGCCAGTCACTTCACAACCGTTTGGACCCACAAAGAAGCGTTTAAGCTGTGCTTGGTTGTTTGCATCAATCACCGCACTGTTGCCGTTGTCATCCGTTAACTGAGATGGAACCACTGCCAGCATTTGGTCATTGGCGTAGCCAGTTACTTCGTCTGCGCCGTTATCTGTCTGAATCCACAAGATGCCACGAGCATCAAACGCTAAGCCGTCAGGGCTCGCGAACTGGTTCATGTCTGTTAGACCAGAGCGGTTAATAGACTTGTCTTCCACTGCTGGTGAACCAAATACGAAGATATCCCAATCGAACTCGCCTGCCGTTTTGCCTTCATCCCAACGGATAACATGACCGAACTTGTTGTCTACGCGAGGGTTCGCAGAGTTCGCTTCTTTACGCTTGTTGTTATTAGTCAGCGTTAGGTAAGCCGTACCCGTCATTGGGTCAACAGAGCACCATTCAGGGCGATCCATTGGCGTTGCACCAACAAGGTCGGCAGCGCCCGCTGTATTGATGATAAGCGCTGCTTGAGAGTCAAATGAATCACCTAGCTTGCCGCCGTTTGTAGTCTTGCTGCCCAACGTTAGTGGTAGCCACGTACCTGAACCGTCATCGTTGAACTTAGCCACATACAGCGTGCCTTTATCCATGTACTTGTCACCCGCACTTAGGCGATTACTCGGCTCTGCGTCACGCGGGTCCCATTTCTCTTCAGAAACGAATTTGTATAGGTATTCAAAACGAGAATCGTGACCAGAGTAGAATACGATCGGCTCGCCTTCGGTCAACTTACCAAACGTACAGCCTTCGTGACGGAAACAACCCAGTGCAGAACGTTTCTTAGCGCGAGAGTTTGCTGTGTATGGGTCGATTTCAACAATGTAGCCGTGACCGTGTGCTTCGTTACGGTAATCGTCCATTGCTGACTCACCTGTTGGTGTTACGTCAAAGCGAGCAAATTCGTCTAGGCGTTCTTGTTTGTCACCAGAAAGCGTGTCCCAACCGTAACGTGTTTTGTCGGTAGCGATACCAATACGTTCTTGCGCTGGTGTTGTCTCGCCTTTGTTAACGAAATAACCCGGCCAGTTTTCTTCACACGTTAGGTAAGTGCCCCATGGTGTGTAGCCATTACCACAGTTGTTCAACGTGCCACGAGCTTGGCTGCCGTCTTGTGAGAACTTGGTTTTGGTAAATTCACTGTGTGCAACAGGACCAGACAGATCCATTACGGTCGCGCCTGTGTAGCGGCGGTTCAGAGGATCGTTATCGACCATCACCCATTGGTTGCCTTCAAGTTTTACACGAACCACACTCACGCCGTGTGCGTTGATCTCTTTACGTACTTCATCAAGGCTAGGGCGGTTGCCTTCATCGTATGTAGGACCATTAGCGTGCAGTGCTTTTTGGTCGATGTATTCGTGATTAATCACCAACAAACCGTCGTTGCTGTTGCCATTAAGCGGGAAGAAGTGCATGCCGTCGTGGTGCATGCCCAGTGAGTTTGCTTGATCTTGTGCGTTGTTGGTTCCATCTTTTAACCAAGCATTGCCTTGCTTGTTAAGTGGAGTACCCCAAGGAACCAATACTTGTGCTGTATAGCCTTTTGGCACAACGACACTGTCTGTCAGTGAGCCTTTAACCGATTCGAATGCAAGTGTAGCAGTGCTTTTTTGCGGTGCGCTAGATGATGCTGTCGCCGCGTGCGCTGTGCTGTGGCCTGCTAAACCAAAAGCACCAAACGCCGTCATTGCACTGATGCCTAAACCGCCTTTGAGAACATTTCTTCTTGAAAGGTTCGCATCTAAAACTTCTTCGAAGGGTTTGTTTTTGCTCTTATTAAAACGAGTGCTATCAAATGTTTCCTTGCTCATCTTTACTGCTTCCTATTGGCTGATTTTATTATTCGTTATTCATGACTTACCCACCTACTAACTAATTGGTTAATAAGTTGGGTCAATGTGTGACTAATCGTGAAGCAGTTAAGTGACAGATTTTTATAGATTTGATTAAGGTTTTGTTTCTGTAGCACGATTTTTGCCATTAACACCCTTGTGTAATACAAAACTCTTGGGGATTGATGTGGAACTGTGTATAAATGCTTTATCAAACGAAAAGAGAGGCAGTTATGAAATTAGATAAAATCGAAAACAAAAATCGTCGCCTACGCAAAAAGCTATACCTAGGTGAATTCGCGATTCTGGGTTTTGAAGTAAGCTGCAAGACATCGATTACTGATTTTGATCAATACGATGTGTTCATTGATGAGTTCATTGATTTCATCGACAGCATCGGTCTGTGCTTTGGTGGCGGCGGCCTTGAGCTGTTTGAAGGTTTCTTATGCTCAATTGAGCGCTACCGTTCAGTAACAGAAGCAGAACAACTGCAAGTTGCTCAATGGCTTGAAGCTCGCGCTGAAGTAAGCAAAGTGGAAGTTAGCGAACTGATTGACGCAAACTACGCGTTCTAATTTGATGTTGTGTTGTTAGCTCGATTGAAAGGCCAAATACGGCTTAGGAAAGAGTAACAACAGTACGCTAGAATAAAGGCCGAATCGTTAAATCGATTCGGCCTTTTTGCGTTTTATTCGTTCCATTTCTATTCTTTATCTTCTTTTCTATCCCTTCTGACGTAAATGATAAATTGATATTTTTCGATTAAATATTAGTACTTTATCGCTATTTTTATTTGCAGTAATAAGTTTGGATAAACTTGTGAGAGTTTTATGAGAATTCAATGAAGTTGCTGATAGATTTGATCGTCATTCTTAGAGTCAACAACACCACAGTTCGTTCTGGCAAAGGTAACGGTATATCGCTGTTATTCGTTTTGTTGGCAACGATAGGACTCGATAAAGGATGGAATCAAAATGAATAAACGTACTCAAATCAGCTTAGTGATCAGCTCGGCTATGTTGGCCTTCGGAGCGGCTCAAGTTCAGGCTGCTGAGCTTGAAGTCACTGTCACTAATGCAACGAAAGGGATCTACTTTACGCCTATCTTAGCGGCGGCTCATGACTCAAGCTTGTTCATGTTTAGAACGGGTGAAACGGCTTCTTCGGAACTAGAGTCCATGGCCGAAGGTGGCGATATTTCAGGTTTATCTGGTGTCATTGCCAACGCGGGAGGCGTGGTGGTTGAGAACCCAGCGGCCGGCATCCTCAATCCAGGCGTCGCAACTACGTTTGATATCAGTACTGGTGATTTAGAGTACCTATCATTGGGTGCAATGTTGCTGCCGACAAACGACGGCTTTGTTGGTCTAGATAGCTGGAAGATCCCAACTCAAGCGGGCACCTACAAAGCGACTCTAAATGGTTATGACGCAGGCACAGAAGCCAATGATGAGCTGGCGGGCAGTATGCCGAACCCTCCATTCATTACCTTTGGCGCTGGTGGCACAGGTGTAGAAACGGCAGTATCAAACGCTAAGGTTCATATTCATCCAGGTAACATTGGTGATGGTGATGCGGCGGGCGGCATCAGTGACCTCGATAGCAGTAGCCATCGATGGTTAAACCCTGTTGCAACTATCACCATTGTTGTGAAGTAAGGGGGATGTATGAAAGCTAGAATTCTATTTATCGCTGCATCAGTAGCTGTGTTAGCGGGTTGTCCGGACGATGACGACGATTACTATCGCTATGATGTGAGTGTTACTAACCTCACCCCCAATCAACCAATGTCACCACTCGCGGTGTTGACTCACAATACGAATTTTGATCTGTTTGAAGTTGGGCAAAGTGCCTCTGTCGATCTGGAATACTTGGCGGAAGGGGGTAGTAATGCACAATTGCTTGCGCTCAGTGACAGTGACGCCAATGTTTATCAAGGCATCTCAGGCAATGGACTGATTCTTTCAGGTGAGCAAGACACGGTGTCGATTCGTGTCGACCCAAATCAAGAAGGGTATATCTCAGTTGCTTCCATGTTGGTGAACACCAATGATGCGTTTGTCGGCGAATCCGGATTATCGCTCAAGTCATTAGCGGTGGGTGATACCTTTACCATGAACATGAATGTTTGGGATTCGGGAACTGAGCTGAACGATGAGCTTGCTGCAACCATTCCGGGACCAGCAGGCGGTGGTGAAGGTTTTAATACCACACGAGACGACACCGATATAGTGAGTTTTCACTCTGGCGTAATCAGCCAAGATGATGGCCTTACGACTTCTACTTTAAGTGCAAATCATCGTTTCCTTAACCCCGGTGCAAGAATCACCATTACTCGAACTCAGTAACAGGTTGAAAGCACGATGAAAGAATTCCTGCTCTGTTCCGGTCAATTGAAAGGTGGGCGGACTCAGAATAGAGCAGGGATCATGAATAGTGCTGCGGTAAATTTGATGGCAAACATATTGTTGGTTGAAGACGATGATGACTTGGCTGAACTGGTGCAGATGCATCTTAAGTTCCAAGGGCATAACGTAATCAGAGCTAATGTGATTGAAAAGGCTCAGGCGCTCTATAAAGAGGGTCATTTCGATTTGATCGTACTGGATCGTGGCTTACCAGACGGTGACGGACTCGATTTCTGTCGAATGTTGCGTCAGCAAGAGGATTGGACGCCAGTACTCATGCTAACCGCAAGAGACGCTGAGTTAGATAAGGTGTCAGGCTTAGAAGCCGGTGTTGATGACTACATAACGAAACCTTTCAGCGTTCTCGAGTTTCAAGCAAGAGTGAGGAACGTGCTTCGCCGTTTAAGCCATGTCGAATCAGCGACTCAAGAGGTTGTGACAGCAGAATCGATTATGAATTTTGGTGTGCTCACTATTCAACCTGAACGCCATCAGGTGTCACTCAATAACCAAGACGTACCGCTGACAGCTACCGAGTTTACCTTACTTCATTTCTTAGCAACCCGCCCGGGGCGTGTGTATAGCAAAGACGAGCTGCTCGATCATGTTTGGAATACTCATCACTCTGGCTATCACCATACCGTGTGTAGCACAGTCAACCGGCTAAGAACCAAGCTTGCGATGCCGAATAGTGATGATGATTTCATTAAAACCGTTTGGGGTGTTGGTTATAAGTTTGAGTCGAAAGCTTAGGCCTATGTGTCGCGTCCGAAGTTTACTAAAAGGCCAGTAAGACCTAAGAGCCATCGAGGAGAGAACATGAGTTTCAAATCGCGTTTAGTGTTGTTCACCAGTTTGTGGTTTCTGCTCGTGAGTGTGGTGATTGCTTATACCTATAATTGGCAAAAAGAGACCATAGAACAAAGAACTAAGCAGAGCTTACACAAAGAGCTCGCGGTTCATATGCGCGATGATAATCCTCTGATGATTGGTACCGACTACAACCCTAAAGCGCTCAAATCCATTTTCCACACCTTGATGTTGATAGGGCCAGATTTTGATATCTATTTCCTCGACAGTCAGGGCAAGATTACGACTCATGCTGCGCCAGAAGGCACTGTGTTAGCCAACCAGATAGACTTAGCACCCATTCAACAGTTTTTAAACGACGAGCCTTATCCCATTCTGGGGGAAGATCCGATCAATCCCGGGGCTCGTAAGGTGTTTTCCGTAGCAGCGATTGAAGAGCTAGGTTCGACCGTCGGGTATCTGTACGTTTTGATTGGCAGTAATCGTCACACGGTGATTGCCAATTCGCAGGTCGATACGCCATACATTGCGCTCGCGGGGCTCATGCTGATCTCTATCTTGGGTTTTGCGGTTGGAGCTTATCTGTTGGTCAAACGTAGCCTGTTAAACCCAATAGAAGCAGTAACTAACAAGTTGCAACAACAAGCAGAGCAAGATTTTCGATTGGACCCGAACTTCATTCATCAAGTACCAGAATTGGTGCCGATTGCACGCTCGTATCAGTTGATGGCGAAGCACATTCAACAGCAATTTTTGCAACTTGAATATCAGTCGTCACATCGAAGACAAAGCTTACTACAGCTCAGTCATGATTTGAAAACGCCATTGTCGAGTGTATTGGGGTATCTAGAAACGTGGAGGATTCAAAACCCACATTCGGATCCACTCATAGATGTGGCATATCGCAATGGCAACAAGTTATCTGAACAGCTCCATTCGCTGTTAGATAGCGCCAAGAAAGATAACCCGGTACCCACATATCAATACGCTTCAATCGATTTCAATGGGCTGATGAGCGAATGCTTAGAAACGATACAAAGCAAATATCGCCATAAAAATGTTGAGTTGAACATTAATATGCCTATTGGAATCAAGGCTGTGGGTGACAGTGATCTGCTTGAGAGGTTGATTTTGAATCTGTTAGATAATGCATTGAGGCATAGCCCAAGTGGCACTGTGGTGTCGTTAGATGTTGGTTTTGAAGCGGATTCCAAACGGGTGAAGGTGGTGATTCATAATGAGGTTGAACTGGAAGCGCCGAATGGTTCTTTGGGAATAGGAACCAAGATCGCGCAGTCGATACTGATGTTACATCACAGCGTGCTAGAAACAACAAAGGCAGAGAACTCCTTTCAGCAAAGCTTTTACTTGCCTTCGGTATAGCTCTGTCTGCCTTCGTTTAGCTCGATGTATACTTACGTAGAACTAACGTTAAGCGTCTTTACTGTCTTCGTTGCCTTCGTTCACTTTCGCGTAGAAGTGAAGTAGCTCAGTTAATTCTTTAACCCAGCCAAACGCATCTTTAGGTGCGTTCTTTAAGATCTTTTCTACTTTCTCACAGTGCACTTCGATTGCGATTGCTTCTTCAAGGTTGAAAGAAATTGAGTAGAAGTGCCAAAGCAGTAGGCGAGTCATTCGCTCGATGTTCTGTTGCGAGTTATCCGACTCTGAGAAGGCGAGGTTCACTTCACCAAGCGCGATAGCGGTCATTCGAAGCATTGCGTCAAATTTTGCTGATTGCATGCGCTCTTCGCTGGTGACTTCTTCTTGCTCGAACGTAAACAATTCCGTCATTGCATCTTCAGGAACAAGGCGATGAATCATTCTTAAACTAAATTCTTCTAGTTCATGGCGAGGCATGGTGATTAAGCAATTTAAGGTGTAGTCGCGTTGCATGGTGTTCTCTTGGATCTGCAAAAAGGTCGGACAGTTTAATGGAGAAGCGAGCTCAGAAAAAGCAGATTTTAGATAAGCCTACGTTTGTGGGCTTATCTGTGTACTACAAGCCCTAAAATCGATGCTTAGGGGAACTGTATTTAGGTTTGAACGCAGTATCAGGCTTTGCTGTGGCTTGGCGGTTGGTACTGCATCGACTGGTCGTTTCTCATGAATATGTTGCTCGCGACCAAACTGCCGATGCAAATAGAACCAAGGGCGAGCCAAGTCATCGCATCAGGAATCTCGTTGAATAGTGGGATCGCCAACAAGGTCGCCACTGCGGGTGTTGCACTGCCAAAAGCGGCAGAGCGTTCAGCCCCTAAGGTATTAACCGCATAAAGGTAAGTGAACGCAGCGATTAAACCCGCCCCAACGCCTTGCACTGTTGAATGAACGGCAAGCTCCGTGAAGGGCCAATTAGCGATTGGTGTGTCCATTAGGTGGCTTGGGAGGGTTCCAGTCAGAATTAGGACGAGTAAAAGCAAAGTAGAACAGAGAGAAATAAAACCGGCACTGACTAACGCATTAAGATTAGCGACACGGGCTGAGATGGTGAACATCGCCCACATTAAGCTTCCGCATAAAAACAATAAATGACCTTTGGTGTATTCAAAGTTGAAGCTGCTTAAGCTAATTCCTAAAAACAACAGTATACCGAGTAAAACCAAACCTAAACCAACAACACGGTGTCGGCTGAGTGGTTGCTTAAAAAAGAGTACCGCAATTCCTGTGACGAACAGAGGGAGCGTGCCCGGAACAAGAGCACTGCCATGTGAGACCGGAACAAACTGCATGGCCGTTCCCGCAACAAGCAGATAAGGCAATCCGCTACCGACAAACATACCCGTTAGATACCGTTTAGGGACGACGGCAATCGCGCTGCGTGCTTTCCACATCAAAGGCAATAACACCAAAGCCGGTATGAGAAATCTTGTGAGGGCGATATCTGCAGGTGTTAAATCTGAATTTGCGCCGCCTTTAAGAGACAGGAAAAAGCTCGCCCAAATGAGTAGGGTGACAGTAATAGATAAGTAGCCAAGATTCATAATATTGAAGGAGAGTGGGTGATGACTCATTATGGAACAGTTGTTGTGCCACAGGTTGGCAAGTTTTGGCCTAACTTGAACTATCGTTGATGATTTCTGCTAATATTCACCAAATAATTAACGGATTTAACTAATGTTTGGCATTTACTATGGATAGAATTGATAGACATCTTCTCGAACTGCTACAAAAAGATGGCAGGTTAACCACGGCTGAACTTGCTGATGAAGTGGGTTTATCACCTTCGCCTTGTGCAAGACGAGTCAAAAGGCTAGAAGAAAAGGGCATTATTGACGGTTATCGTGTGAGCTTGTCACGAGAACAAGTCGGCATCGCAATGAGTGTGTTTGTTGAGGTGAGCCTAAACAACCACCAAGAAGTGTCGATAGATAAGTTTGAGGCGGCTGTTGTAGAGATGGAAGAGGTGATCAGTTGCCACGTTGTATCTGGGGCTTATGACTATTTGCTAGAAGTGGTTAGCCCGAACTTGATGGCCTACGAGGCATTTACAAGAAAACTTCAAAGGCTCTCTAACGTGAAAGATATTCATACCCACCTTGCGATAAGACAAGTAAAAGGCAATGCACCACTGCCAATTTATACCGATTAAGCCAAACTCTGAGCAGTAACACGAAGGCAGAATGAGCTGAAAACGAAATGGTTTACTCCTGAAGTAGAAGCGCGGTCAATATCAAAAATCATCCATTAAGTGTCAGGCTTCAGGCAATAAAAAACGGAGCACCTCGTGAAAGGTACTCCGTATATGATAGGTGCAAAACTTAGTGATACTTAAAGTTAGAGATTGAACAATCCCCAGTTTGTGCATTAATTCTGAATGAAAAAGCATGTGAATGATAATCCACGCCGTCATTCCAAATTGTCTCTCCAAATATCTTACATAGCTCTAGCTCACTTACTGAACCGAACTCTTCCATGTGTTTAGCTACAGATAAAAGTTTACCTCTTATCTCTGCAGTCCATTCCGTGTTACTCAAGCAGTTGAAAGCCATAGTCTTTTGCATATTACCTAGCCAAAATGTTTCTTGTTATTAAGTTATATGAAGATTCATGATAACAATTTTCTGGCGTTTGTAAATCTATTTTGTGATGAATATCTCACATACTCGCTTGCATTGGTCGGAAATTGAACGTCATTGTTGATAGATAGCACATTACTTTTACAACCTATTGATAAAGCTTTGATTAACGAGTTCTTAGAATATTATGAATGGGATTGAGCATATTTATCGGAAAAGTCCAGTCGAACGAGTGAGAGAATCTAATGGTGATTTCAGTTTGATGCACCGTTTGCTGGTTGGTTTATGTGGCGGGCTTCGTCAATCATCGTCGCTTCTCTGCGGTATTTTGAAGACAGCTGACGGAATTTTTCACTGAGTGTATGGAGATCTCGGGAGAGTGATTGTGAGCTTTGGACGTGCACCTGCGCGCTTTCTGCCTGGCGTGGGAGTTTTGCTTTGGTGCAGTGTTTGGCGACGGCTTGCCATGAATACGCTAGAGAGTCAGCGCCTTCAAGTTCACTAGACACAAAATACGCCTGTTGTAGCAAAACCTCGGAGACGTCATACGCGGTATTAATATGACTATTGAGCTGCACATTAAACCTTTCTTCGTACTTTGCCCAAAGCTCAATGATCTGCTTTTCATTAAAGTGTTTAGATAACAATGTCTGTGACTCATAGGTTGAAAGAACTTGGTTGAACTCTTTGGTGTACTGACTATAGCGACCTTCAAAAGAGAGCTGACGATCCAACAGTGTTTGCCAGTTTTCACGGTCACAATGATTCGCTAGAGCGACATTGGCACTCAAAGTTACGCTTACAATGATAACTTTCCCCCAAAAACTCATGACTTTCCTCTACTTACCGTGCGCTCTATTGAGAGTATAGATGAGCAGCAGCATGAGTTGATGTACACTTGAGACATACCTATAACGGAAGAGCTGGTGGATTTGATGAAAAAAGCGCTGATCGCTTTACTTGTGTTGTTGATATTGGGCGGAGGGGGAGGAGCGGCATACTACTTCTTAGTCATGAATAAAGACCCAATCCCACAAGAGAAAACGGAAGAGCCGGCGTTAGAAGCTACCGAGCAATCTGAATCTGACCTTGTACCTACCATGGATCTTCAGCCTGAACCCGAGCAGACGGAATTTTACGTTTTGGAGAGAAAGCTTGAAGTGGTCGAGCAACCTGAAATTGATGGCTTGATAACAGATTACCTCTATAAAGGGGAAAAGGTGGTGGTACTCGAGAAACAAGGCGAATGGGCACGTATCTCAGACTATATAGTCCTTAAAGAAGGCGGCCCACAGACGGCGGAATGGGTCTCTATGTCAGGCTTATCGAATGATGAAGTCATTATTTCGGAAAAAGAAAGCAAAGAGATATTGGATTCCTATTTGGTTAAGTCTGATGACCTCAAGATCCATCAAGAAAAATTCCGTAATTCGGTGGCTAAACTGATCTCTGAGGGGGAGTGTGCCCCAAGTGATTTTGAAGAATTAGGCGGATGGGTGAAATCTGTTAAGTACAGCAATCGAGATGTCTATTTTATTTATTGTGGTGGGTTGTCCCTTGAAAACAAAATTTATCTTGATGTAAATACAAATGAAATATTTACGAAGTAAGATCCCACGCTCAATTTATTAATGCTATTTACTTAAGCCCACTCATAGATTGAGTGGGCTTTTTTGTCTATTCATAATGCTCATCGTCCCCATTTAGAACGTTAATTATATTGAAGCTCATATAGAATCATTAGGAACCATTTATTAATTTCTAATAATAGTTTTGTTATTATTCTCGTGATCAATCATTTCAAATTCCCACATTGCATTATTCTTGAAACAAGCTGGGAGATATAGATTTATCTCGTATTAACAAAGGCTTATCTGCTTGTTGATAAAAGTAAAATTAAATAAACCTTATTAATATCATAGCTTTGCGTTAATTTACATGTTCGTAACATTTCATTAATTTTGGGATGCAAGTCTAGTTTTTAATCATAATACGAAAATATTTTATATTTGTAATAATACTTTTTGATTTTGAGTTGTAGGGTTTAATTAAAGCAAAACGTAAAGTTTAATTATCAGCTAAGACATTATCTTATTAACATCATTGTTATTTAATTGCTTGTAAGGGATGGAACCATTAATGAAAAAGCTTGCTTTAATTACAGGGTCAAAAGGCGGTATCGGCTCAGCAATTTCCTCTAAATTAGTTGCAGACGGCTATCGTGTTATCGCGACTTATTTTACTGGAAATTACCAATGTGCCTTGGATTGGTTTAACGAAAAACAATTCACCGAAGATCAAGTGAGATTGTTTGAATTAGATGTTACCAATACTGCGGAATGTGCGCTGAGCTTAAGCAAGTTGTTAGAAGAAGAAGGCACGGTGGATGTACTAGTCAATAACGCAGGTATTACACGTGATAGCGTCTTTAAAAAGATGGATGCCGAAGCGTGGAAAGAGGTTATCGAAACGAACTTAAACAGTTTGTTCAACGTGACTCAACCTTTGTTCGCTCCTATGTGTGAGAAAGGTAACTGCCGTGTCATCAACATCTCTTCCGTCAATGGTCTTAAAGGTCAATTTGGACAGACTAACTACTCAGCAGCGAAAGCTGGAATGATTGGTTTTTCTAAAGCTTTGGCTGCAGAAGGCGCTCGTAGCGGCGTAACCGTGAACGTGATTGCCCCTGGCTACACAGCAACTCCTATGGTTGAGCAAATGAAGCCTGAAGTACTGGATTCAATCAAGAACCAAATTCCGATGAAACGCTTAGCAACACCTGTTGAAATTGCAGACGCAGTGGGCTTTTTAGCGAGTGAATCTGGCGCGTACATTACAGGCGAAACATTGTCTGTGAATGGCGGCTTGTACATGCAGTAATTGGCGAAACTGAAGGGGTTGGAATGATGGAAAAAGTATTTATTGTTGCGGCTAAGCGCACTCCTATTGGTGCATTTACCGGGTCGCTAAAAAACGTATCTGCGGGTGAACTGGCTGGCGTTGCGATCAAAGGTGCACTTGAGTCTGTCGATCTTTCGTTAGATGCGATTGATGAAGTAATCGTCGGCAACGTGATTTCGGCAGGTCAAGGCATGGGGGTTGCTCGTCAGGCTTCCATCTATGCAGGGCTTCCTGAGGAAACACCAGCATACGGCGTGAACATGATTTGCGGCAGCGGAATGAAATCAGTGATGGACGCAGCGGCGCACATCAAAGCACAAGATGCTGAAGTGGTTATTGCTGCTGGCGTTGAAGTGATGTCACAAATTCCTTTTGTGGTACCAGCGAGCGTTCGTAATGGTCACAAAATGGGTGACATCTCAATGAAAGACTTACTGGTTGGTGATGGCTTAACCGATGCGTTTAATCACTACCACATGGGCATGACCGCTGAAAATATCGCGAACACGTTGAATATTTCGCGCCTAGCTCAAGATAACTATGCCTTAGAAAGCCAACAAAAAGCCGTTGCTGCGATTGAGGCGGGTAAGTTTAACGAGCAAATCGTGCCTGTAGAAGTTAAGCAGCGCAGACAAACCGTCACTTTTGATACCGATGAGTATCCGAAGTCAGACGCGACATTCGAAGGTCTGCAAAAGCTTCGTCCAGCTTTTGACCGTGAAGGGTCTGTTACGGCAGGTAACGCTTCGGGCATCAATGATGGCGCGAGTGCAATCATCTTAGCCTCAGAGAGTGCAGTAGCGAAATACGGACTGACACCACTGGTAGAGCTAACGAGCTACGCACAGTCTGGATTAGATCCAAAGATTATGGGTTTAGGCCCAGTAGAAGCCGTTTCTAAAACGCTTGATAAGGCGAATCTCACTCTAGAAGAAGTAGATTTGTTTGAATTGAATGAAGCGTTTGCAGCACAAGCTCTTGGCGTAATGTACCAATTGTCAGAGCAGCATGACTTACCGCTTGATGAGTTCAAGCCAAAGGTCAATGTGAATGGTGGTGCAATCGCGCTTGGCCATCCTTTAGGTGCTTCAGGCAATCGAATTATTGTTTCACTCATCCATGAAATGCTTGAACAGAAAACGACTTATGGCGTTGCTTCACTCTGTGTGGGTGGGGGAATGGGAACCGCTGTTTTGCTAAAAGGTATTGAAGGTTAGAGCCTGATATATCGGTAGCAAGCTTAAATATCGGATCAGCTTTTCAAAGCATCGCGAGTTAATCGATGAGCGTTGGCTGAAACGATAGTGACACAAATTTATTAAACTATGTATTCATCAGGAGTTACTTATGTACACGGATATTTTCAAAACAATTACTGACCAAACTGAAAAGCAATTTGAACCGTACTTAAAGTTCAACAAGTTGGTTGCAAAGAACGTCCAAACGATGACAGAACTGCAAATGAATGCAATGCAGACTTACACGAACATGGGTCTTGCGCAAATGAAAGCAGTGACTGAAATCAAAGACGTGACTAGCCTAACGGCGTTCAACAGCCAGCAACTAGCAGCGCTAACTCAATTGTCTCAACAGATGATGAGTGATAGCTCAAAAATGCAAGCTGCTGCAAAAGAGTTCAAAGAAGATGTTGAAACACTAACAACTGAAAACTTGAAAACAGTTACACCTGCATAAATAAAATCGCCATCGAGTCAGCACAGTGTTTACTGTGAGGCTCGGTGGCGATTTTCCGATTATTGGAGTCATGTTATGTTTCAACACTTCTTTTCGGACTACCTTGTTAAACTTCAACAAACAAACCAGCAATGGTGGGAAAACTTTGAACAAAACAAGGAAGCCGCGCAATCTCCCCTAAATCAAGCGATGCAAGAGTTGAATTTTGATGATGCGTCAAAAATCTTCGAGCAAGCCGCTAACCAACCCGCCGTTCTCCTTCAGTTACAATCCCAGTGGTGGGAACAGCAACTTAAGATTTGGCAAAATGCCGCACTGATGGGTAATACCGAAAGCGTCATTACTGAAGAGCGCAGTGATAAACGCTTTATTGATGAAGCGTGGAAAAATGACCCGTTTTACAGCTTTATCAAGCAGTCTTATTTGTTATTCAGCAAAAGCTATATAGACACCATTAATTCAATCGAAGGCATAGACGAGAAAACCAAGGAACGTGTGGCGTTCTTTTCACGTCAGGCTATCAATGCTCTTTCTCCTAGTAACTTCATTGCGACTAACCCAGAGTTGATGAAGCTAACGCTTGAGCGCAATGGTGAGAACTTGCTAGATGGGCTAGAGCAGCTACAAGCTGACGTTGAAGCGAGCGCGGATATCCTCAAGATCCGTATGACCAACAATAATGCCTTCCGATTAGGTGTTGATGTTGCGAACACGGAAGGTGATGTCGTTTTTCAAAATGATCTGTTCGAGCTTATTCAATACTACCCAAAAACACCTCAGGTGAACGCCACGCCTTTGTTGATCGTTCCTCCATTCATCAATAAGTACTACATTCTCGACCTTCGTGAAAAGAACTCAATGGTTCGTTGGTTGCTTGAGCAAGGGCACAGCGTCTTCATGATGTCTTGGCGCAACCCAGGTGAAGCGCAAAAAGACTTAGAGTTCGGTGACTATGTCACGGAAGGCGTAGCGAAAGCCGTGACGGCAATTGAAGATATCACGGGTAAAGAGCAAATCAATGCTGCAGGTTACTGCATTGGTGGTACTGTTCTCGCTTCAACGGTCGCTTACTATGCTGCTAAAAGAATGAAGAAACGCATTAAAACTGCGACCTTTTTTACGACTCTATTAGACTTCTCTCAGCCGGGAGAGGTTGGCGCATATATCAATGAAACGATCATTAACGCCATTGAGAAACAGAACGATGCTAAAGGATTCATGGATGGTCGTTCATTAAGCGTGACATTCAGTTTGCTTCGTGAAAACAGCCTGTACTGGAACTACTACATTGATAACTACCTAAAAGGCAGCAGCCCAATGGAGTTTGATCTGTTGTACTGGAACAGTGACAGCACTAACGTTGCTGCTAAGTGCCATAATTTCTTGCTGCGTGAGCTTTACCTTGAGAATAAACTTGTTCAAGACAAAGGCGTGAAAGTAGGCGGTGTCTGGATTGATCTCAATAAGATAAAAATACCAAGCTACTTCATTTCAGCGAAAGAAGATCATATCGCGCTTTGGCAGGGGACTTACCGTGGTGCCTTGAATACCGGTGGCAACAAGACGTTCGTGCTTGGTGAATCTGGTCATATCGCGGGTATTGTTAACCATCCAGATAAGAAGAAGTACGGGTTCTGGCTGAATGACAACCTAGACGACTCGGCGGATGAGTGGCTAACTAATGCGACTCATAATGAGGGGTCTTGGTGGACACACTGGAATCAGTGGCTACAAGGTTTTGAAACTGACGAAAAAATCGAACCTTTCAATCAAGGCTCAGAGCTTAATCCTGTGATTGGCAAAGCGCCAGGCAACTATGTAAAACAGGTGCTGCCGATTGTCGATCAAGAGCAGGTTGATAAAGAGACCGCAGAGAAAGAAGCGCCAGAAAACGAAGCTTAGGGCGTTAAGTCACATTCAATTATAAAGATACACAACGTCAGATAATAAAAAAGCCACTGAAATCAGTGGCTTTTTCGTATCAACTCATATCAGAATTATCTGGTAGAAGTTGATGGAATCTCGATTGTTAATCGATTTCTTTGTCTTTACCCATAGATAAAATCCAAAGAGATACGGCTGCAACACCTGCAAAGCCACCAAGAATGATAACTGGCATAGCGCTGTAACCTAGGATGTGCCAAATTACGCTTTCTAAAGTACTCATTCAAACGCTCCTTATTGCCAGCCTTCAACGCCGTGCATGTCTGGTAGTTTGTGTGCAATACCTTTGTGACAGTCTACACACGTTTTTTCACCAGAAGCTAGCGCAGTCGAGTGTTGTTTCGCACTACGGGGGCTCTGCTCTGAGAAGTCCATGTAATCGAACTGGTGACAGTTACGACACTCAAGTGAATCGTTCTTCTTCAATCGAGCCCATTCGCGTTCCGCTAGGTGAGCACGACGTGCTTTGAACTTTTCTTCAGTATTGATGGTTTTCGCAATAAAGTGTGCGTATAGCTCTTTAGATGCTTGAACCTTACGAACAATTTTATCTGTCCATTCATGAGGAACGTGACAGTCTGAACAGATAGCACGAACACCAGAACGGTTAGAGTAGTGAATTGTCTCTTGGATTTCAGCAACGATAGGTGCGTGACAGCCAGAACAGAATTCTTCCGTGTTGGTTGCCTCCATACCCGTATTGAATGCACCCCAGAACAAAAGACCACCCGAGAAACCCAAGAACAAAACAACGCCTACGGCTGCTTTGCTTGGTGTCGCAAGTCTTTTCCAAAACGCTTTAAGTAATTTTATCATATATAGCCTCTCTTACAGTCCGGCTACGATTAACGCAGTGAATCTACAGGTTTGAACTCGTTCTCAACTAGTGGCTTAGCATTAGCTTGAGGTACGTGACACTGTAGACAGAAGTAACGACGAGGTGATACGTCTGCAAGTACCGCATCTTCACGGTTCATGTAGTGAGTTACACTCACTTTAGTAGCACCCATTTCTTTTGCGTTTTTCCAGCTGTGGCAAGAAAGACACTTGTTAGCGTTAAGAGAAACTTCATAGCTACGAATAGTATGAGGCACTAGAGGTGGTTGGTATACGTAGTCACTCTCAAGTACTTGGTCACGAGGGAACTTTTTGAAGTCATCTGCTGCGCGAGTTGCTTCAAGTTCACTTGCACCACGTAGAGATTCTACGCCACCAATGCCGCCTGGGTTATCCAGTTCAGCTTCAGCTTGAACTGCACCAGCTAGCAAAAGACCAGCTGATAGTAGGGCAGTAATCAGTTTTTTCATGGTTAATTTCTCCGCCTAAAGGCTAATTCTTTGAGTGGACTACTTCTTTCAAAAAGTAACGAAAAAAGCAGTCGCAATATTAAAAACGTCAGATCTACGAGCTAAGTGGTAAGAACATATTGTCCTTAAGCGACCTTAGTGATCTTAACTGGACACTTCTTGTAATCCGTCTGTTTAGACAGAGGATCCGTTGCATCCAAGATCAACTTGTTGATCAGAATTCTTGCATCAAAGAATGGTACGAATACCAAGCCTTGTGGTGGACGGTTACGACCACGAGTTTCAACACGAACGCGTACTTCACCACGTTTGTTTTCGATAAGAACTTCATCACCACGGCGAAGACCACGAGCTTTAGCATCAGCAGGGTGGATGTAACAAAGTGCATCCGGTACTGCTTTGTAAAGTTCTGGTACACGACGAGTCATAGTACCTGTGTGCCAGTGCTCAAGAACACGACCTGTACATAGCCACATATCGTATTCATCGTTTGGTACTTCAGGTGGCGCTTCGTATGGTGCATTGATGATCAGTGCTTTACCATCTGGTTTGCCGTAGAAGTCCCAATCAGAACCTTTCTTAGCATATGGATCTGAACCTTCTTTAAAGCGCCATAGTGTCTCTTTACCGTCAACAACAGGCCAACGTAGACCACGAACTTGGTGGTAGCGATCGTATGGTGCTAAATCGTGACCGTGGCCGCGACCAAAGGCTGCGTATTCTTCGAATAGACCTTTTTGAACGTAGAAACCTTGAGCTTGTGCATCGTCGTTAAGCTCTTGAGCTTCAGACAGTGGGAATGCATCAACGTTGCCGTTTTTGTAAAGCACGTCGTACATGGTTTTGCCACGGTACTCAGGCATTTTCGCAACCAGTTCTTCACCCCAAACTTCTTCAATAGTGAAGCGCTTAGAGAATTCCATGATTTGCCATAGGTCAGACTTAGCTTCACCTACAGTTTTCACTTGTTGGTACCATGCTTGTGTACGACGCTCTGCGTTACCGTAAGCGCCTTCTTTCTCAATCCACATTGCTGTTGGAAGGATGAGGTCAGCCGCTTGAGCTGTTGCCGTTGGGTACGGGTCAGAACATACAATGAAGTTATCTGGGTTACGGTAACCTGGCAGACGTTCAGTGTTGATGTTTGGACCCGCTTGCATGTTGTTGTTACACATTACCCAGTAAGCGTTGATTTTACCGTCTTTCAACATACGGTCTTGAAGAACAGCGTGAGCGCCGGGTACCGGTGGAATGGTGCCTTCTGGAAGTTTCCAGATATCTTCTGCAATTTTACGGTGTTTAGGGTTAGCAACCACCATATCGGCAGGTAAACGGTGAGCGAATGTACCAACTTCACGCGCTGTACCACACGCTGACGGTTGGCCAGTTAGTGAGAATGGGCTGTTACCTGGAGTAGAAATCTTACCTGTAAGAAGGTGGATGTTGTACACAAGGCTGTTCATCCATACGCCACGAGTATGTTGGTTCATACCCATAGTCCAAAGTGACATTACTTTGATGTTTGGATCGGCATATTGCTTAGCCAGCTTGATAAGGTCTTCTTGAGATACACCTGACATTTCAGACGCTTTCTCAACTGTGTATTCAGCAACAGACGCTTTGTAGTCTTCGAAAGAGATAGCAGTCATTTCGCCTGAGTTAGGGTTTGCGGCTGCTTTCTGTAGTGGATCATCGTCACGCAGACCGTAACCGATGTCTGTCGTTGCTTGCTTGAAGTTCGTGTGCTTGTTCACGAAGTCCCAGTTAACGGCATCGTTTTGAATGATGTAGTTAGCAATGAAGTTAGCAATTGCTAGATCTGATTGAGGTTCGAAGATGTAACCCGTGTCTGCAAGCTCGAAAGAACGGTGGTAGTAAGTAGACAGTACGTTTACTTTAACGTGTGGGTGGCTTAGACGACGGTCTGTAATACGAGTCCATAGTACTGGGTGCATTTCTGCCATGTTTGAACCCCACAGTACGAATGCGTCTGCGTGTTCAAAGTCATCGTAACAACCCATTGGCTCATCAATACCGAAAGTGCGCATGAAGCCTACTACAGCAGAAGCCATACAGTGACGAGCGTTTGGATCTATGTTGTTTGAACGGAAACCCGCTTTCATCATCTTAACGGCTGCGTAGCCTTCCATTACTGTCCATTGGCCTGAACCGAACATACCAACACCTGTTGGACCGTTCTTCTTCAGTGAAGCTTTCCATTTCTCAGCCATCACGTCGAACGCTTTGTCCCAAGATACGGGTGCGAAATCACCATCTTTATGGAACTCACCGTCTTTCATGCGAAGTAGAGGAGTCTCAAGACGGTCTTTACCGTACATGATTTTTGAAAGGAAGTAGCCTTTAATACAGTTAAGGCCTTTGTTTACAGGAGCTTCTGGATCGCCTTGAGTCGCAACCACTTTACCGTTTTGAGTACCTACTAGTACTGAACAGCCCGTACCACAAAAACGACAAGGCGCTTTATCCCACGTGATTTTTGTTTGATCAGAGCTAGCAATCAGGTTGGTTGCTGTTGCCGGTAGAGTTACACCTGCAACGGCTGCCGCTGATGCAGCTGCGTTTGCTTTCACAAACGCACGTCTTGTCATTTTCATACTTCACCCTCAAGTTGAGAATTGTTGCTTCCAGTTTCTAAATCCGTTTCGTCCAGTCCAGTCTCGATTTGGTGATAAACCAAAGCTGTCCCTAAAACGTTCGTAATATTATTAATTTCTTCGATGGTGTCCGTTACAAAACCTTGGTTCTCGGTTTCTAGGACCACGATGATTTTGCCTTCAGGGCTGCTGCCGTAAATCTCTGCATTATCGAATTGCTCGATTTGTGCTTTGATCTCGTCTAGATGCTCTGGGCTCACATGCACGACTAAACTTGATATATGCACTTCATTTAGTGCCATAAATTGCTCTCGTTATTTTTGTTTTATGCATTACTCACAAGAATAGCCGAAGTAGGGCAAATTGCTACGCAGGCCCCACAACCGCTACACTCATCTAACTCGATTTTTGGTAGAGCAACACTGCCTGCTCTAAGTTCAAATTGAATGGCCATAGGTTCACACATGTCACCACAGCTTCGGCATTCAACATTTTGTTGCGCTAAACACTTATCAGAGATTTGTGCTTTTGCTTGCCAAGGCTCTCCTTGCTTTGGCTTAAAAATGGGTTCGGGACAAACATCTGCACATTGATAGCAGAACGTACACTCATCAATAGAGAAATCTACAGTGGGAAAACCACCATCGCCTACAATGATTATCTTAGTCTCACAACTCTCGATGCATTTACCGCAGCGAGTACAGTCATCTGTAAAGCTTTCTAGGCTGTCAATCCAAGGCAAACGAATCTGGCTTGAGTCAACTTTTCGTCTTGAAAAAAGACGGCGTTTTGATAGATCTACCACTAGATACCTATAGATGTTACTAAGATATTGTAATTGTAGGTCATTATTCTATTAATATCTTGTAATGAGTCCTCACAAGTAGTGTAGTTTTAGAAACAATTGTATAAATACCCCCTAAGGGCTAATTGGGGGCATATATTGTCTTAGATCAATAAATTACGGAGCGAGTGATCACATATTGAATGGAGCTATGATTTTTGATGTGTGACAATACGATATCGCTGGCAAGTCATTTATCAATAGGAAGGCACTTTTGCTTATAAAACCGGTTTCATCTGTAACAAGTACGATAGCAAAATCTTTGCTCTCTATACTGCTGTTGTCGGTTGCTACGACTGGCTTTGCCATCTTTACTTTGGCTTCAAGTTTGAATGATGCGGAAGCGGTTAACGTGGCCGGTTCAATGCGAATGCAAAGCTACCGTTTAGCCCATGATATTCAAATAGAATCTGTCGATTATGAATCTCATATTCGTGAATTCGAAAGTTCTCTTTACTCGCCATCCATGACCAATTTGGTCAGTTGGAATGTTCCGACAGACATCACAGAAGATTACTATTTAATTATCGGCCGTTGGCATGAGCTAAAACAGGTCTTGAATAGCGAAGAGCGCGATCACTATCTCGTGTTGGTTGAAAACTTCGTGGCTGAAATCGATGGCTTCGTTTATAAGCTGCAAGAGTTCTCTGAAGACAAGTTAATAAAGTTAGCGTGGGCTGGTGGTATCGGCCTTGGTGGGATTCTGGTCATATCTCTTTTTGTTGTTCACTTTGTACGTAAACAGGTTGTTAAACCGCTACATGCTCTTGTCGGTGCGAGCCAAAGAATCAAAAACAGCGACTTCGAGGTAGAACTCAAGGTGACCAGTAACAACGAAATGGGCATTTTGACCAAAACCTTCAACTCGATGGCCAAAGATTTAGGCGTGCTTTATCGAAACCTTGAAGATGTGGTGGATGCAAAGACGATTGAGCTGCAAAATGCGAACCAGTCGCTGCAGGCACTTTATAACTCGTCACAAGAGCTCACGGTGACGCGTATTGCTCCTGAAAACTTCCGAGCTATCTTGCAGCATCTCGTGAGCTTGGAAGGGATTGGATCACTGAGGCTCGAGATTGTCGATAACTCAGGCCGTTCATTGATTATGGATGAAGGTTACGATTCGAATTTAGACTACGAAAAGTTTGAGATGAAACTCGACGATAACGAACTTATTCTCGGCTATTTATACTGTTCATATCACCACGGGCACTCAACTAAAGCTCTGATCGAAAGCTTCATTCAACTGCTATCGAGAGCGATCTACTACAATCGTGCTCAAAAGAAAGCTGAACAGCTTATTATCATGGAAGAGCGTGCCACGATTGCACGTGAACTCCACGATTCATTGGCTCAATCACTGTCGTACTTGAAAATTCAAGTTACACTATTAAAGCGTGTGATTGGCAAACTGCCAGAGCAACAGCACCGAGAGCAATCTGAACAAATCGCGTCTGAGATCGGAAACGGCTTAGCCGACGCTTATACCCAGTTAAGAGAGCTACTCACCACATTTAGGTTGACCATTAAAGAGGGCAACTTTGGAGACGCCTTAAGTACCATGCTTGAGGCGCTCAGCGAGAGAACCGATGCGAAGATTAACCTCACTAATAATCTCTCATCGATCGAGCTTGATGCGCATAGTCAGGTTCACTTGCTTCAATTGATTCGTGAAGCAACAATAAATGCAATAAAACACGCCAATGCCGACTTAATAGATGTATGCTGTATCGATGAGGACGGTGAAGTATTAGTCGTGATAAAAGATAATGGAGATGGCTTTGACTCAAGTAGTTCCAAGGTGAACCACTACGGGATGAGCATTATGCAGGAGCGTGCGGTAAGACTGAATGGCGACTTGACGATTGAAGCGGCGCAAGGTGAAGGCTGTACAGTCATATTGAAATATAAAAGTTTGAAGGAAGTTAAAGTTGACGATTTGTAAAGTAATGCTGGTTGATGATCATCCATTGATGCGCAGAGGTATAAGCCAATTACTGAGCTTTGAAGACGAATTCGAAGTGATTGCAGAAGCAAGTAACGGCACTGAAGCGGTTGCTCTTGCTCATGAAGAAGAACCTGATTTGATCCTTTTGGATCTCAATATGAAGGGCATGTCTGGTTTAGATACCTTGAAAGCACTTCGCACTGACGGTTCTAGCGCAAACATTGTTATTCTAACGGTTTCTGATAGCCCTGCAGACATTGAAGCGATTGTAAAAGCAGGCGCTGATGGCTACTTGTTGAAAGACACTGAACCCGATGAGTTAATTGAACTGCTTAAGCAAGCAAACAGCGGTGACAAGGCTTACAGCAGTGTGGTTGCTCGTTACCTAAATGATGCTGGAAGCCGCAATGATATCTTCGAACAACTGACTGAACGTGAAATGCAGATCCTTCAAGAAGTCGCGAAAGGTTACCGTAATAAGCAGATCGCCGATCACCTGTTTATTTCTGAATCGACAGTTAAGGTACATATGAAAAGCTTGTTGAAAAAGCTGCAAGTGCCTTCCCGTACCGCTGCAACGGTTCTGTATCTAGAACGCTATGGTGAAATGAAGTAGGGCTTGTTCCTTTGAGATAACACTATTTCAAGCCTGACTGTTTATACATTTTGTACATGTCTCGATAGTTTTAACGATGTTGAGAAAGTGACATTAAAAAAGGCGCTGAACTTATTAAGTTCAGCGCCTTTTTGTTTACGCATTTTATATTCAGTATTGGTGTTCGTTTGTTCTTCGTTCTTTGAGATTAGAAACTTAAGGCTTACGCCGACATTGGAACCAATACAAGCGTACCGAAGATAACCGTAATAAGACCACAGATTACCGGTACAGACGTACGTTTTACGACTTCAAATGGGCTGATTTTACCCATACCAGAAGTCGCTACGATTACGCCAGATACTGGTGAAATTGTACGACCTAGGTTCGATGCTTGAAGCATTGGGATGATTAGGAACGCTGGGTTCAAGCCCATTTTCGCCGCTAATGATGGAGCCAGTTCTACGAATGCATAGAAAGGTGCATTACCTGAACCTGTCGCAATTGCCGCAGCAACCGTTAGACCTGTGAGGATAAGCATCAATGCGATGCCGCCTGCGCCTGCAGATTCGGCAAGACCGATTAGGTTATCAATTGCACCGATAGACATTAGACCTTGAGCAAATACGCCCGCCGCAACCAACAGCATTACCACGCCTTTGAACGCGTCAGCCATGCCTTGGTAGCAAGAGTCTAGATCTTCTAGTGTTTTCTCGCCATCAAACTTCTTAACAACGTAATCGATAACTGCGCCTACGAAGATAGAACCTACCACAATAGTGTAGATATCAAGTGAAAGCCCTGGAATCGTACGACCGTTGAATAGGAAAACGCCGATGATAGGTAGGAATGGAAGTGCAGCGTAGAAAGCCGGCGCCGTTGTTTCGATTTCAGAAACGTCTACTTTTTCCATTGGTGTGTTTTCTTTCTTATCTAGGTATTTGTTCCAGAAGAAAGCCGCACCCGCCATCACGATGATCGCACAGATAGAAACAGGCAGTACCGTTTGAACAGCAAACACATCAAGAGACATGCCTGATTTTTCTGCCGCGATAACCACATCACCAGACGTTGGTGAAAGAATGATGGCTGCAGGTGACGCACAAACTGCAACTGCCGCTGGGCGAGAAATACCCATTGCCGTCATCATTGGGAATAGGGTTGCCATCAATAGCACACCAAGACCCGTTGCAGAACTTACTGCTAGAGACATCAGACACGCTACGATGTAAGCCGCAACAAGAAGTACATAGGGAGATTTGATCGCAGCAAGCGGTTTAGAGAACTGTTTCACTACCACGTTGTTAGCACCAATGTGCGTCATGTAAGAAGCAAAACCACAAAGAAGCATGATTTGCATGCCTAGGCCGCCCCCGCGGTACTGAAGCATGTATTTAACAAATTCTAGTGAGTCGGTAACCATGTTACCTGTTGAAGCTACCTTAGCTGGTAAGACTGTGTGACCAATAAGGCCGGTGATAAGAAGTAGGGCAAGGCCAGCAGTTAGTAATACACCCGCCGCTTTATAGCCTTTTACAATAAAGTAACCAACAGCAATAGTAATCACTAATCCGATCAAGAGCTCTAACATAGAAATCTCCACAAAGTTTAAAAAATATAAGAAAGTGTTTCAGAATATGACAATGAATGTACAGAAAACTGCACTGTGGCACGAGGCATAGTTGAGGTTGATATGATCTAAGACAAACATTTTTTTCGATGTTAATTGTGGTTGTAAATCGTGAATAACTACTGTTGTTTAGATGTTAATAAACAAATTTTGTGGCTTGTTAGAATATAACTTGGATCACCTTTGGTTGTTCTATTTGCATATGGTGGTGTTGTTTTATAAATCGCGAGTATTTTTTGTACTTTGGAAGGAAACGTGTAACGAGGTGGGTATTTATCGGAGTAAAGAGGTGAGAATCTTAGCTTTTAAGCTTACTTACATTTAAAGATTACTTATGTTTAACGCCTACTTACTTCCCATAAGTAAGCGCTAAAACACAAGTTATAATAAGGCGATTCTTCAGCTTCTTCGTTTAACTCAGAACCTTCATTTAATACGACTTCGTCCTCGAGTACCACTTCTTCAACTTCTTCTGCGAATAGGGGCATAGAGAAAGCGATTAGAACTAAAGGTAGCTTTGGTAGGAATCGTGTGTATGAAATTGTATTTGCTAATGGGTGCGATGTTCGTGAGATAGTGTGTTTCGACATAATGGTTTTGTATATAAAGTGATTTAACACGACGAACTAAGTGTTAGTCTGATGAGTAGACAGTGATCGAATCGAACCGTTGGCATTGTCGGCGCAGGTTCCATCGCAATCGACTCCCAATTCATTTTTGGGGTCGGAATGGTATGCACGGATTGGATTAAGTGGAGGTGCTGATTGAATAAGCTCACTTCACTTACAGCGTCCTCAAGTTGTTTGGTATTCATCTACATTCCTGTCGACTGTTGTTCTTGTCATTTTGCGCTTAGTTTATGGTCAAAGCGCCAGAACAGTATTTAAATGAATGTGAATGATCTTTCGTGAGGTTACTTGATATTGGTTTAGGAATATTTGGGGAGGAAAGTTGGGTTTATGATTGAAATAACAGCTCAGAAACACAGAGAACAAGGCGCTCTCTGTGTTGGTCATTTTGCTACTATCGAAACTTGCTGATGAGCATTATCTCTGGCGTCTTGCGACCAAAGTAAATCGGTAATCGTTAGACGTGAAGTAGTTACGGCTGTATTCAAACACCGTGTTATTGGCGAGGTAACCGCGAGTACGTTTTTCAATGATAGGCTGAGCTGGGTCAATACCTAACTGTTTAGCAACGTCTTCAGGCGGAAGAATCGGTACCAATTCCTGCTCACTTCGATCAATCACCATGCCTTTGGTGTTCTCAATAAAGTCGTATTTTGATGTCTGCATCACTTGATAGGTGAGATCTGGGAATAGGGCAACAGGTAACCAAGTTTCTTCAACCGTGATTGGATTGTTGTCTATGAAACGAACACGTTTTACGTAGAAAACCAATTCGCCTTCTTTGATATCTAAATGTTCAGACATCGCCAAAGAACACGGCTTCATTTCGAAGGCCAGAACTTCACTGTGTGTAACCACATCCAAATGCGCCCACTTTTCTTGAAAGCTCGACTGTTTGTAGATGTCGTAATTGATCTTGTTCTCTTTGACGTAAGTACCACTACCTTGAACGCTTTCCAGCTCATCGTTTTCGATCAGTAGTTTCAGCGCCTGTCTAACCGTTACACGACTTACCGAGAATACTTCACGCAATTGCGCTTCCGTTGGGAGTGCTTCTCCAACTTTATATTCACCAGAACTGATCTTTTCTCTTATTGCATCGGCGATTTGGCGATACATAGGGAGTCTTGCCATTTTTGCCTCATTTGTGCGCTAGGACAACTAGACTTTGATTAACAACCTGTACCTTAAATACGTAAATTTGCTCTATATAAGCCTTGCTTAAAAGGTTAGTGTGAGCGTCGTATCGGCGTTTTGTAGTACATATAATACAAATTAAACGATACATAACAAGCTTTCTTAAAGGATTTACCAATACGATTTAAATACAAATTAAATACAAATATGTATTGATGAGATCGTGATCACGGATTAAATGTCTTGAAGTTGTATTATTCTTCTCGTCGACAGGGACGACTGTCGTACTAATCCGTGACTATGGGACAAAGGTTATGAAACTTACTACTCTAACGAATAAGTCGCTCGTAAATCTGCAAACTACGTTTAGCAGTCGAGAAGAAGCGATTTACGCACTTGCTGACCAACTGGATCAGCAAGGCAAACTGCATAACAAGCAAGAGTACCTTGATGCAGTATTTGCTCGTGAAGAGCAAGGCCCGACAGCGCTTGGTGAAGGCCTAGCAGTACCGCATGGCAAGACTGACGCGGTTAAAGAAGCTGGCTTCGCTGTAGCAACGCTTAAAGAAGACATGAAATGGAAAGGCTTGGATGAAGACGAAGATGTAAATCTTATCTTCCTAATTGCGATTCCAAATGCAGAAGCGGGTTCTACCCACATGCACCTGCTGACCGAACTGACAACCACATTGGTTGATGACGATGTTCGTGAAGCAGTATTAAAAGCAACAACCGCTGATGAAATCTTCGCGCTTCTTGATGGCGATAATCAGCAAGAAGAAAAACAAGACAACTTAGATACAAATGCGCCGACAATTGTATGCGTTACTGCTTGCCCTGCAGGTATTGCTCATACTTATATGGCGGCAGAATACCTAGAAAAAGCCGGCAAAAAGCTTGGCTACAAGGTTCATGTTGAAAAGCAGGGCGCAAACGGTATTGAAGATCGCTTAACTGCGGAACAACTTAATAATGCTGTAGCGTGTGTGTTTGCTGCTGAAGTTGCGATTAAAGAATCTGAGCGCTTTAATGGCATTCCTCGTGTTGAAACCCCAGTTGCAGAACCGATTAAGCACGGTGAACGCATTCTTAATGAAGCGATTGAAGAGTCGAAAAAAGGTAACGGTGCAGAACGTAAAGTTGCTACCGATGACAAACCGAAGAAACTACCGTTGAAAACTGAGCTTAAACAAGCACTGCTTTCTGGTATTTCTTACGCGGTTCCTCTTATCGTTGCTGGTGGTACTGTTCTTGCGGTTGCTGTTCTTATCGCGCAAATTTTTGACCTGCAAGAGCTCTACGCAACAAAAGATTCTTGGCTATGGATGTATCGCAAACTAGGTGGCGGCCTATTAGGTACATTGATGGTGCCAGTACTGGCGGCTTACACAGCTTACTCATTAGCAGATAAACCGGCACTTGGTCCTGGTTTTGCCGCAGGTATTGCAGCAAACATCATTGGTTCAGGTTTCCTTGGTGGTGTCGTTGGTGGTTTGATTGCGGGTTACGTGATGCGCTGGGTGAAAGAGCATGTTCGCTTGGGCCCTGCATTTAACGGTTTCCTTACTTTCTACCTTTACCCGGTGATTGGTACTTTGGTAGCAGGTAGCTTAATGCTGTTTGTTATCGGTAAACCTGTTGCGTTCCTAAACCAAGGTCTGACGGATTGGTTGAACGGTATGTCAGGCACTAACGCTCTGCTTCTAGGTGCGATTCTTGGCCTGTTTGTATCATTCGACTTGGGTGGTCCGGTAAACAAAGCCGCTTACGCATTCTGTTTAGGTGCAATGGCGAACGGTGTTTATGGCCCATACGCAATCTTTGGTTCAGTAAAAATGGTATCAGCGTTCACCGTAACGGCTTCAACCATGATTGCTCCACGCCTATTCAAAGACTTTGAGATTGAAACCGGTAAATCTACATGGCTACTTGGCCTAGCGGGTATTACCGAAGGTGCAATCCCAATGGCGATTGAAGATCCAATCCGTGTAATCGGTTCATTCTTACTAGGCTCTGTGGTTACAGGTGCAATGGTTGGTGCGGCAGGTATTGGTCTATCGACTCCGGGCGCAGGTATCTTCTCTATCTTCTTGTTACACGATTCTGGTTTAGGCGCATTCTCTGCTGCTGCTATCTGGTTCGGTGCTGCGATTGTCGGCACAGTGATTTCAACCATTACTCTTCTGATGTGGCGTGGTCACGCTGTAAAAAAGGGTAAGTTTGAAGCAAGTACTGCAACACAGAACTAACTGAATTTTGAGTTAGCTCCTAACTCACTACGAAATCAATATATAAGAAATAACAAACAACTGGCTGTCCTAAATACCTGTGCTCCTAACGGTTTTATTCACACAGATTCTGGGCGTGGTTTTCTGCACCCTAAATTTAGTGGCAGCCAATTTTAACCCCTTGAAAAAATTTAATTTAGTCGTATTTGGGTTCGAACTTTAGTTTTACTCGAAGCGACACATTTAGGTAAATGATTATGACTACATCACGCGTACATATTACTCCTCACATGCACTGGGATCGTGAATGGTATTTCACAACAGAAGAGTCTCGTATTCTTCTTGTGAACAACATGGAAGAAATCATGAACCGTCTGGAGAGCGATCCAGAATACAAATACTACGTTCTAGATGGTCAAACCGCCGTTTTAGAAGACTACTTCGCAATCAAACCAGAAAACACAGAGCGCGTAAAAGCATTGGTTGAAGCGGGCAAGTTAATTATTGGCCCTTGGTATTCTCAAACCGACACAATGCAAGTTTCTGGTGAGTCAATTGTACGCAACATGATGTATGGCATTCGTGACTGTATGAAATTTGGCGATGCAATGAAGATCGGTTACCTACCAGATTCATTCAGCATGAGCTCACAGCTGCCGATGATCTACAACGGTTTCGACATCACGCGTGCAATGTTCTGGCGTGGTTGTTCAGAACGTCATGGCACGAATAAAACAGAATTCTTATGGCAATCAAACGACGGCAGTGAAGTAACGGCACAAGTGCTTCCGCTGGGTTACGCGATTGGTAAATACCTTCCACAAGACGAAGAAGGCTTGCGTGCTCGTTTAGATAAGTACTTCCCAGTGCTAGAAAAGCCATCGGTGACTAAAGATATCTTGCTACCGAACGGCCACGACCAAATGCCGATTCAAAAAGACATCTTTGAAGTAATGGACAAGCTTCGCGAAATCTACCCAGATCGTGAATTCTCAATGAGCCGTTACGAAGAAGTGTTCGAGAAAGTAGAAGCGGCGCGCGACCAACTCGACACAATCAAAGGCGAGTTCAACGACGGTAAATACATGCGTGTTCACCGTACGATCTCTTCTACGCGTATGGACATCAAACTGATCCACGCAGAAATCGAAAACAAGATTGTAAACATCTTAGAACCGCTAGCGTCTATCGCTTGGACATTAGGTTTTGAATACCACCACGGTTTGATTGAGAAAATGTGGAAAGAGAGCATGAAGAACCACGCTCATGACTCTATTGGTTGCTGTTGTTCAGACAAGGTACACGCTGAAATCTTAAACCGTTACATCCTTGCTGACGACATGGCGACCAACCTGATTCACTTCTACAAGCGTAAGATTGTTGACCACATGCCAGATCGCGAAGGTTGCGACAAACTGGCGATGTTCAACCTTTCTCCATACGAGCGTGAAGAAGTGGTTAACACCACTATCACTATCCGTGCTCAAGAGTTCTCTATCTTTGATGAAAACGAAAACCTAGTTGAGTACTTCATCCAAGACAAGCGCCAAATTGACCCGGGTAAAGTAGACCGTCAAATCGTTCACTACGGTAACTACGACCCGTTCATGGAGTTTGATATTCAAATCAAACGCATTGTGCCAGCGATGGGCTTCACCACGTTACACATCCAAGGTAACGAGAAGGGTGCAGTAAAAGTTGCAGAACAAAAAGACTACTTACTAGAGAACGAGTACTACCGAATCAATGTAAACGACAACGGTACTCTGACTATTTTCGATAAAGAGACAGAGCAAGTATTCGACCAAGTACTTCGTTTGGAAGACGGTTCTGATGACGGTGATGAGTACGATTACTCTCCATCTCGTCAAGAATGGTTACTGTATTCAGACGAGTTCCCAGTCGAAACATCGATTGACCACCAAGGCTTCCAATCGGTAGCGAACATCGCTTTCCGAATGAACGTACCTGCAAACCTTGCAGAGCGTGAAGAACGCACGGGTCAAAACGGATTCGTTGAAGCGCAATGCCAAGTGGTATTGAAGCAAGGTTCTCGCCGCATTGAAGTACGTATGGAACTAGACAACCAAGCCGACGACCACCGTGTACGTGTCTTAGTACCAACGCCATTCGTTTCTGAAACTGTGGTTGCAGACAACCAGTTCGGTTGTATTACTCGACCAACCAATGACCCTGCTATGGCGGTTTGGGAAGAAGAGAAGTGGAAAGAAGCACCGGTTCCGGTTTACCAACTGATGAACTTCGCTGCATTAGAAAACGGCAAAGCGGGCATGGCGATTATGTCGAATGGTCTACGTGAATTTGAGGTGATTGCATCTCAAGGTGACGAAAACCGAGATACCTTCGCACTGACACTGTTCCGTGGTATCGGCGTGTTGGGTAAAGAAGAGCTATTGCTTCGCCCAGGCCGTCCATCAGGCATCAAGATTCCGACACCAGATTCGCAAGTGCGCGGTAAGTTAGTGTGTGAATTCACGTTGTGCGGTTTCTCTGGTAACCATATTGACGCGAACATCATGGCGCAAGCACGTGACAATGTCACTCAAATCGAATGCTACAACAAGATCCCTTACAACGCGATGAAGCTCAACGTGGGTGAGCAGAACCTACCTATGAGTTTTAGCCTTCTGTCTAAGCAACAATCAGGCGCGGTGTTGAGTGTGCTGAAGAAAGCGGAAGACGAAGATGCACTGATCATGCGTGTCTACAACCCGGCAGAATCGGGTTCAGTATCGGATTCAATCTCTTTTACTCAAGCGGTTTCAAGCTGGAAAGAGACAAGCATGGACGAGCGCGTACGCGAAGGTGATGTAGCATCTGAAGAGTTCGGCCAGATAGCACCTTGCCAAGCAAAAACATTCCAAATCAAATTCTAATTTCGATAACCCGCTCACCTTGGTGGGCGGGAATGGTGAACGACAATGAAAATTGTAATTGCCCCTGATTCATTTAAAGAATCACTCGACGCTCATCAAGTTGCGTCTTGCATTGAGCGTGGATTTGCCGATGTTTTCCCTTACGCAGAGTTTGTGAAAATGCCACTCGCCGATGGCGGAGAAGGCACGGTAGACGTGTTGCTAGAGGCGCTCAATGGTAAGAAGCAACGGCTGCACACGACGGATCCAATCGGGCGTGAATGTACGGCTTATTGGGCTTCGTTGGAACAGACTGTTGATGGCGCCAACGTAAAAACTGCCTTGGTGGAATTTGCTCAAGCATCGGGTTTAGACCTATTAACCGTAGAAGAAAGAGCACCGTTAACCGCATCTTCGTTTGGTACTGGGCTATTGATCAAAGATGCACTAGATCAAGGTGTTGAACAAATCATTATTGGTTTGGGCGGCAGCGCAACCAATGATGCAGGTGCTGGCATCTTACAAGCGTTGGGAGGCAAGTTATTAGACAAGCAAGGCAACGAGCTATCTGGTGGCGGCGCCGAATTAAGCCGGTTAGCAAGCATCGATCTTGAAGGACTGCACCCTAGATGCAAAGAAGTGACGTTCGTGGTCGCGTGTGATGTGAATAATCCATTATGTGGCGAAAGCGGAGCCAGTAATGTGTTTGGTCCGCAAAAAGGCGCATCAAAAGCTCAAGTTGAACAACTTGATACTGCGATCGGGCACTTTGCCGATATCGCTCAAGCACATACGGGTACTAATCATCGCGACACAGCTGGATTTGGTGCTGCTGGTGGTACACCTCTGGGGTTAAGTCTTGCATTCAATATCCAAATTAAAGCGGGTATTGAGATGGTATTAGATGCCTTGGATGCAGATAAGGTTCTTGAAGGTGCTTCACTGGTCGTGACCGGAGAGGGGCAGATGGACAACCAAACCCTGCAAGGTAAAACACCTTTCGGCATCGCTCAGCGAGCTCAAAAGTTGAGTATTCCAACCATTGGAATTGCGGGCTCTTTGGGGCAAGACGTTGAAAAACTTTACGGCTCAATGTCTAGCTTATTTGGAACCGTACGTTCACCTCAGTCTTTAGACCAAGTTTTATCAGAAGCGAATCAAAACCTGACTCGCACTGCCCGTAATATCGCCGCCACGCTCAAGCTTGGTAGCCAGATTTTTAATGAGAAGTAATTATGTCTCTATTTAAACTCGACAACGTTATTCAAAACTACGCATGGGGAAGCAAAGACTCCATTAACCAATTGTTTGGTATTGTGAACCCAAACCAGGAACCTCAAGCAGAAATATGGATGGGTGCTCATCCAAATGGTTGTTCAAAGGTAGGCGATACCGGTGAATCGCTTTCTCACATGATTGATGAAAACAAAATCGATGTCTTAGGCGGATACACGGCGGCACGTTTCGGTGAATTGCCTTTCTTGTTTAAGGTGTTGGCCGCTGAAACACCGTTATCGATTCAGGTTCACCCGAACAAGCGAAAATCAGAATTAGGTTTTGAGCGTGAGAATGCACTTGGTATCCCTTTGAATGCGTCTAATCGCAACTACAAAGATCCAAACCATAAACCTGAGTTGGTTTATGCGTTGACCTTCTACAAAGCGATGAATGGCTTTCGTCCAATCGACGACATTATTGCCTTGTTCGAAGAAGCGGATATTCCTTCGTTAGCGATTGAGCTTAATGTACTAAAAGCTAATGCCGACAGTGATTCTTTGAAGTCGTTCTTTAGCGCCATTATGTCTCTTGAAGGTGACCGCAAAGCGTCTGCGCTTAATGAGCTTTATGCTGCACATGCGCGACCAGCCAAAACGGTCATGGGGCGTGAAGCTCTTCAATACAGCATCGAATTCAAACAGCATTATCCAGGTGATATTGGCTTATTTGCGCCATTAATGCTTAACACGGTTGAGCTGGCGCCCGGTGAAGCGATGTTCCTGTTCGCAGAAACCCCACATGCTTATGTTCAAGGTACGGGTTTAGAGATTATGGCAAACTCAGACAATGTGCTGCGTGCCGGTCTCACTCCCAAATATATCGATGTCCCTGAGCTTATCGACAACACAATCTTTGAGCCGATTAAGCCAGAAGATATCCGCCTTAAGCCTGTATTGAAAGAGGGCAAGATGAGTTATCCGATTCCAGTGGATGACTTTGGCTTTGATATCTTGTCTGCGACTGATGAGAGCAAGTCACAGTATCTACGTAGCGCGGAGATCTTGTTCTGTGTGGAAGGAGAGGCGACCGTCACTTCAGAAGGACGGTCAGTTTCGCTTAAGCCCGGAGAATCAGTCTTTGTAAGTAGTAATTCAAGTGTTTACCAATATCAAGGGAATGGCATTTTGGCTCGTGCTTTTAACTAGTGCCCCCGTGCTAGCGATCAGCAAAAGAAATGTCAGAGTGCCACTGTAAAGAGGCACTCAATATTGGATTGATGGTTGTTACCTATCTGTCTTTGACAGTCATGATTATTGACCATACCCGCTACTCTGGCGGGTTTTTTCATTATTAGAATGAGCAGATATAAGCTTGTAGAAACGAAAAACCCTGCGATCAGAGCAGGGTTTTCTATTGAATCAGTACAGAGTGACTGGTTAGGCAATGTGCGTCATTTTATTAAGCACAAAGGTTTCGATACAATCTTCAGTCGCAGCCATGTAGTCAGCGATGTGTTGGCTCGCTAAGTGTTTCTCTAGATGAACTTCAGACTCCCAGTTCTCATGAAAAACGAAGTGAGCAGGGTTACTGTTATCTTGGTGCAGATCGTAGTTAATACAGCCGTCTTCAACACGGGTTTTATCGATCAATTTAATCATCTCAGCTTTTACAAGCTCAGTTTTGTCTTCTTTAGAGACGATCGTTGCAATAATAGTCAGTTTGCTCATTTTCAATTCCTTCGCTTTAAACTCGGTAAGTTTAAGTAATATAAGTATAAATTCAGAATGAAGAAAGAGTTCTGAAATCCAATAACTATGGTTCTTACCATCCACAATTCAAACTCGAGAGCATAGGGCCAGAGCCGAGTAGGTTATGCTTATTAAAAAAAGCCCTCATAGCAATATGAGGGCTTTTGAATAAGAATCAAACTGTGTTGTTACTGGGGTGTTAAGCGTACTGTTTTAGCTTAAGCGTATTGCTCAACCGTCATTGCCCAATTTTTCTTCTGTTGTTCGAAATTCATTTTGATTTGCTGATAACGAACCTTAAGAACAGAGTGTTCGTACTTCTTCACAACGTCTTCGCGCTTGCTTTCAAGTAGCTGTTTTTTAACTTCGTAATATTCGTTCATGTTTGATACTAGAGCATCAAACTCTTGTTGAAGCTTCTCTGCGATTTGTTGCTTGTCGGCACGATGCATGATTTTTTGCTGGGTGCGTTTAAGTAACATTGACGCTTCAGCTTTCTCAATACGAGCTTGAGGGGTTTTCTTAAGCTTACTTGCCAGTCCCATCAACGAAGCACTCTTAATCAACCATTTTGTTGGATCGTATTGCCACCAGTAGATGCCGTTACGGTAGTCGTTCTCAAAGATGTGGTGGAAGTTGTGGTAGCCTTCGCCGAAAGTGAGTACTGCTAACACACCGTTATCACGCGCTGTGTTTTTGTCAGTAAAAGGTTGGCTACCCCAGATGTGAGCAAGAGAGTTAATAAAGAATGTTGTGTGGTGGTTAAGTACCAAACGAACTGCACCTACGATTAACAACATGCCAATCACGTCACCGTAAATCACGCCTAAAGCGATAGGAACACCGAAATTCATTAGTAATGCTAACAGAACATAGTGCTTGTGCTGCCACATAACAATCTTATCTTTTTTAAGGTCACGGCAGTTTTCGTAGTTTTCGTACATTGAGGTGCTGTAATTACGAATCATCCAGCCAATGTGTGAGTACCAAAATCCACGTTTTGCAGAGTATGGGTCTTTGTCGTTGTTATCGACATGCTTGTGGTGAACACGGTGATCAGAAGACCAGTGTAGCGCGCTGTTCTGCAGGGCAAATGCACCACCTAATGCAAACAGGAATCTTAGGCTTGAATGCGCTTCAAACGCTTTATGTGACCATAAGCGGTGATAACCTGTCGTGATTGAAAGGTTACAGAACGTAAAGCAGATTGCTAGCCATATCCAGTGCTCCATGCCATAGCCAAAAAAGTAGCCATAAACGGGAGCCGCTACAACAGCAAGCAGCATACTAAAAGAGAACACAAAAATATTGAGCCAGATTAATGGCGGCTTTTTTGTAGATTGTTTGTCGGCACTATTCATTAGCAAATTTCCATTGGGCTTACATCTGTGCGCTAGAATATCAGCGTACACGTGTAAGTCAATATTGAAAGTGTAAACGTGTATTAGTATGTTTTGCTTAAATATTGTATAAAGGTAGTGTGAAATGTAGTAGCAAGTCATAAATGGAAGTACTAAGGGCTAATAAATGGAAATTAAGGTAGCTGAATATAAAGATTATGAGCGGATTGCCCAATTACACGCGGATAGCTGGAAGCTATATTACCGTGGCATTCTTGCTGATGATTACCTAGAACATGATGTTTTGGAGGACAGATCTGTTATTTGGCAGACTCGTTTGATTAATCCTCCTTTCAACCAACATGTTTTATTGCTTGAGGAAGGCGGTTTACTGGTTGGTTTTGTCTGCGCGTTCGGTAATCACAACTTTGAGCGTGGTACGTTCATCGATGCGTTACATGTAGATAATAATTATCGTGGACGAGGTGTAGGCAAGCGTCTGTTGTCTGAATTGTCGAAGTGGTTGCAGCAATACTATTCGGACTCAGGGCTTTACCTAGAGGTGATGTCTGAGAACCACCAAGCGATTGCTTTTTATCAGGCGATTGGTGGCAAAGAAGAACTAGAGCAAGTTTGGAACGCACCATGTGGCAGCCAAGTGAATGAAAAAGTGATTTCTTGGAGCTCTCCCGTTGAACTTGAACAGAAAACAGCGAGCGTTGTGTATTCTTAGTCGATTCTTGTTGAATACTGTTTTTTTGCTGAGTAGCAGGTTCTTAACGAAGCTATTTTAAAGCAGAAGAACAAAGACAAAAGCCCCGAGTATTAAGTTGCTCGGGGCTTTTTTGATTGAATTAGTGGTCGTTTTAATGATTCGCAAAGATGCGTGAAATATTGGGCGATTAATCACACCATGTGATCTTATTCCTACCGCCTTTTTTCGAAATGTAGAGTGCTTGGTCAGCGTCGTCGATAAGCTGCTCGACAGAACCAAGGGCTTGAGGGGCATGTTTCACACCGATTGAAATTGTTACTTCTAATCTAAGGCGAGTAGGGGATTCTAAAAGGGCATTAACCAGCGATTCAATTGAAGCCTCGGTTTCTCCTTGGACCAGCACCAAAAACTCTTCACCGCCGTATCGAAAGCAGTTACTGCTAGTCGGTAGTCGTTTTTGAATCTCATCGGCCAGTTCTTTAATCACCATGTCACCCATTTGATGGCCGTAGGTGTCGTTAATCGATTTGAAATGATCAATATCTATCATGAGCGATGTAATGGATCGCTGACGGTCTATGCTCGGTTCTATCACCTGATGAAGATAAAGGCGGTTGTAGCAGCCCGTTAGTGCGTCTTGATAGGAAAGGGCCTCGAACATATTAGATTGCTTGCGAAGCTGAATCGCTTGTTTGCGGAGTTGCTCGGATTGAGCGAAACGTTTGTGTACTTCCAGGTCACGTCTAACACAGGCCGCTGAGATTAGGATGTAAGCCGAGATATAAACGGAAATTGTTTCTATTTCATGCTCTGGCTCCGCTTCATAAAGCAGTGGCGCAAGGCCGATGAGATAAGCCAAAAAGATAAACGACAGCGTAGATATACTGTATCTGGCTGACAATCTTGAAAACGTACCAATGTAGATCATCACTAAAATGATGCCACCTTGGTAATCGAAGTTGTTCAGCTCGATGGCTAGTCGACCGACATAGACCAAGAAAAGTGAGCTAATTACAAGGAAGGCACTTTCTACGAGTTCCAAAACGTTGGGTTTGTTTGTAATACAGTATCTGGCGGCGGCCATCATCAATAAAAAAAGTATGACTCGGAAAATGATAGGCGTAATGCACTCGCTACCAAAGTGGATGTAGTCGGTGACGATAAAAGCACAGAATATTGAGATAGGGATGTAGATGAAATTTATGTACGGCAAATAAATTTCATTATCGAAATAGGTTTTAAATCTTTGATTCTTGAACCCAGAATAAGAGCGCATTGAGAAATTAGCCGAGATTGATACACAATAATTTGCGTAGTATGTCACAGTCTTTGGGATTGTAAACGACCATTTCTATAGATTTGTCAGTATGTTAGCTAGATCAACAAACGGTAGCGGGCAATATTCACGCTCTATTATCGATAGAGCGTGAATATCTAGAGGCTGGTGTAAGAGTGGTAAACAGAAATTAAAGCAGATTATAAAAACTAATCGCGATTAACGCTTGTTCTTCAGGTAACGCTTACGACGCTCTTCTTTTTTCTTAATCTGTTGTTCCGCTTTCAGCGCAGCCGCTTCTTCAACTTCGATCAGCTCTTGTGTGATCATTTCTGGCAACTCAAGCGTTACCTTACCTAAAGTGCCATTACGCAATTCGTGAAGCAGGATTTCTGAACATTTGTGAATGTCGATATGACCACCGGCACGAAGTGCACCACGCTTACGGCCAATCGCTTCCATCAGTTCGATGTCAGACTCAGGCAGCTCTTCAATTTGGTAGCGCTCTTGCAAAAGGTTAGGGTACTGTTTTGCTAGGTACTCTACTGTGTAAAATGCCACTTCATCGTATTCCATTGCTGTATCTTTTACAGCACCTGTTGCAGCCAAGCGGAAGCCACTGTGTGGGTTTTCTACTTTAGGCCAAAGGATCCCAGGAGTATCTGAAAGGATCACGCCGTTTTGCAGATTGATACGTTGTTGGCGACGAGTTACTGCAGGTTGGTTACCAGTTACCGCAATCGTACGTCCGGCCAAGCAGTTGATGATTGTCGATTTACCTACGTTCGGGATACCCATGATCATCGTGCGAATGTTCTTGCCCATCTGTTCACGGTGCGGTGCCAGTTTACGCACTAGCTCCATAACGTGGTTAACTTCTTCTTTAGCGCTGGTGGTAATCGCAATAGCCTTAACACCTTGCTCTTTTTCGAAGTGCTCAATCCAACGCTCAGTTAGCTCAGGGTCTGCAAGATCGCGCTTGTTTAACACTTTTACACAAGGCTTATCGCCGCGCAGTGAAGAGATCATAGGGTTTTCACTACTGAACGGGATACGAGCGTCCAGTACTTCGATGATCACATCAACTTGTGGGATAACTTCTTCGATTTCTTTGCGGGCTTTATGCATGTGACCCGGAAACCATTGAATAGACATAGAGATAAACCTTGATAAATATATTTGCTGCACATTGTAAGGGTTCGTTAGGGCGTGTAAAGCGCTATGTTGCCCTAGATTAATCAGAGTGAAAGTCCTTACAGGCAATATTATTGCAGTGAGCGATTGTAAGGGGCGCATACGTAGAGATTTCAAATGCTGTAATCCATCTAGCAGGCATTTGATTTAACAGTTGATGATTTGAAATGGATTCGGCGAAAAGTAAGTTTTTGTGTGTCGCCAATTGTTGAAAGATAAAATACTATTGCATTGAGTGTTTTATCTCGAAGATCCGACTGGAGACATAATCCTATGGGGTTATGTCTGTGGTTGATTTGATTGAACGAGATTTTTCATCAACTGTTTACGTTCTGCTTGAGCGATATAAATGAATTGGTTGTTATAACTTCTGTCTGTATTGATATATTGTTCGAAGTTAACTGGTACTCCAGCAACCGAAAGCTCTAAATGCAAGTGAGGTCCAGTTGTTCGGCCTGAATTCCCAGTAAGACCGATTATCTGACCTTTAGTGATGTATTCCCCAGCTAAGACATGTCTTTCTGAAAGATGAAGGTAGCGCGCATAGTTTCCATCAGTGTGTTTTATGGTTAAGTAGTTACCTGCGAAACGGTTATATCGAGACTTCAAAACGACACCGTTGGACAACGAATGAATCTCTGTGCCAATAGGTGTCGCGTAATCCGTTCCAAAATGAGGTGCAATTCGATTCGTTATAGGGTGTTTCCTGTTTAAATCGAATGATGAACTCACTCGATAATGCTTAGCAAGAGGGAATACATAGTCATTGTTTATTTTATATCCATTTTCGTTATAGATATTATCATCCGCCCCTCTCATAGCAAAAAATTCTATATCACTACCTAAATAGTAAAAAGCACTGACATATTCTGTTTTTGTACCATCATGTTGGGTTTTTATTGAAAACTTATCACCGTTGTTAACTGATTTAATAATGTCAAAATTATCACCTAATAGACTCAATAGTGATTTTAATTCATTGTTCGTCAAACCAGAGGATAGTATAGAACTGACAAAAGAGTATTTCACAACCCCTGAAACCATTTCAGATGTCGGAGCTGGGGTTGGAATATGAATGCTTTTGGGCTTGGCTATTTTAGGTGCCTGTTTTTTATCAGTATTTGAATGATTGTAGCTTAGCGATATGGCTGTTGAAACGATCAAAAAAACCATCAAAAGGCCAAAGGAAAGGGTACGGCGACTTAAATGGCTATTTATTTTCAAATACATAAATTATCAATAAAATTCGGTTAATGGATAAAAATAAGAATTAGATCATAATATTTATTTGTTTTTTTTGCATGTTATTTTAGTTCATTCCTTCGTAATGACTAGCTAAAGGTATAGGGTGTGTTTTTAGAGAGATAAAAAACAAACATTTCACCTTTTGATTTAGCTAAACTGTACTTTATAAGTAGTTATTATGTCATGTTGAGAAAATCTTAGACGATAATATAATCGCGGAAAAATATACTCTGCCAGAAAACTATGTTCACTAAAAATACGTTGAAATCAACATTAGGTCTTATTGTTACGTCGCTTATCTTAAGCGCATGTGGCGGTGGGGAAGGCGGAGGTGATAACACCCCGCCAGCAAGGAATACCGGAAGCATCTCAGGTAACGTTTTTGACGCTCCTGTGAGCGGTGCGAAAATTGAGGTGTTTGAATACAAGGATGGAAACCTAGGTAGGAAGTTAGCAAGTACGACTTCCGATGCTTTTGGTGACTACAAGGTTGAATTTGAATCTTCATCGATGCCACTTTTCATCGTAGCTAAAGAAGGCAGTTATACCGATCCCTTAACGAAAAATACAGTGTCTGTCAGTAACGGCAAAACACTGCGTTTAGAAGCCATGCTCAATTACAAAGAAGGGCGTGATCAAAACTTAATGCTGACCCCTTTGACGAACATCGTTTCAGCCTTAACTCAATACAAAGTAGGCAGGGGAGTGTCAGACTCTACTGCTATATCGGAATCACTAAATAGCATTAACGATATGTATGGTTTCGATGTCAATGAAACTACTCCGATAGACATTACTAAAGGTGGTCAAAGTAGTTTTGCTACATCCGGTCACCAATATGGTGCTTTGTTAACCGCTTATTCTTCTTATTCGTACGATCTAATTCAAAAATACGGTGATACTCAGAGTAATATTTACACATCGATGCATTTGGCTGATATCCAATATCGAGATGTCATTGCCGATGGTCTTCTTGATGGGCTGGAAATAAGTACTGTGTCGGGAGGGGTAACCCCTTTAACCTTCGGTCAACAAAAAGTCTCTAGTGATATTTACACTCACGATTTGGCACAGCATGTTCTAATTGTCGTCAATGATCCTAACTTAAATATTTCAGGAACAGACGCAGACGACTATGTTGAGTTTAGCCGTAAGATTAATGACCAAGGCACCAATAGCGGTACTGGCGGTGTGATCCCACCTCGCGACGAAACCGAAATTGATACCGAAGCGCCTACAGTGTCTAGAACAGACAGTGATGTATTGGCAGGTCTCGATAAAGTGGATATTAAGCTCAATGATGAAATTGGTGTTCAAGGTGTCTCAGCGTACCTTGAATACCAACTGGACGGTGTCTGGTCTCTCGAGAGTCAGTGTGACGATGAACAAACTGCGGGTAGTGAGTTTTGTTTCTTGGAATTCGACGGCTTTGAATCTGGTCTTAGAGAAACAAGTATTAAAGTAAGTGTAGACACAAAAGCCATTGACGCGGTAGAAGTTGATTCGGATACGGGACTCTCAAATGTAACTGCGGCACGTTTGGTTTTTTATACGACTGACGTCTTAGGTAACGAATTAGTTCAAGGGCGAGATGTTGGCCATTATGTAAACTTTGAATGGGACAACAATGCGCCGGTAATTGAAGTAACCTCGGCTAGTTCTATAAACAACAGTGCAAAAGAGTATGTGCTTAAAGGCACTGTAAAAGAAGACTCGCAAGAGATTGATTCGGTAACGGTTTCATTTAAAGGCGGTTTAGATGATAGCGTTTCTTGTGGTCATATAACTTTAGAGTCAGGCAGTGCCTGTGAATTCAGTAAGGGATATTCAACCGATGAATTCGTATCGATAACAACATTTGAAATTAAAGCCACCGATAGCAACGGGAATATTGGTAAGGAAGTTCACGAAGTCGTTCGTGATGATCAAGCGCCGGCGCAAGTGATTAGCTACCCAGAGAATGCTCCAATGAATTATGTCAACGTTAGTGTTGATGGGGAACGCGTAACTAAAGAAGATGTTTATACGCAAGACACCTACACATCAGAAACGGTTCAATCCACTCGTGATTATTTGAAGATTGATTACATTTACGCGAGCAAGGGGATTTTAAACTCAATTCCCGATGTCGATTTTAGTGACTTTAATGTCAACGACCTCAAAGATAACAAAATTCCATATGTTCGTGTCAGAGTCTCAGATGGCAACGGGGATATGGGGTTAGGATCTAGTGCCGACAAACTTAAGCTAGTTGTTAAGTATTTAGTAAGCGCAAACAATGATAATAACTACGTGCTTCAGAAGGTAACCGATACCGTAGCCTCTGCCGCTAACATACCCCACGAAACTATCTCTGATACTGAAGGACACGTAAATGAGGTTATCTATTATGTTCCTTTTGTAAAAGAAATACTTGGTGACAACTTCGATTCGACGTCCGAGAACAGCAGTCAAAAACTAGTGATTCAAACTATTGACGAGTCTGAAAATGAAAGTGCTGAGCAAGAAGTTTATTTTCGTAGTAGCTTCGACTTGCCGACAATGACGATCGTTACTCCATTTATCGGGGCTAGTGTGCAATTGGAGGGATTAAACTCGAAGGGAGAGTTTACCTCACTAGGAAGATGTACCACGATTCAGCACTTAGAAAGTGATGGAACAAATAAAGCACTCGATGTTGCTGGATGTGAAACAACAACTGATGTAGTTAACTACGACTTTATGCGAGTGCGGTTAATCGGTATTGATGGTAATACGCAACCGTATTACTACAAGTGGGAGAGTGATCCAGGTACACAATCAGAACAAGTGAACCTAAATAGCGCGAATATAGGTGCCTACTTTAAACTTAATGGTTCTAAGACTTTTTATATTACCGAGCTAGCAACATACCAAACCGGACTGTTTGACTCTCAATGGAATCAAGTTGAAGCTGGAAACAAGACTCCAGAGAATGCCGCACGAATTTTAGACGACGTACAATATGCTCTCGCTGGTGGAAGCGATTCATTCTTTGGTTTCGACCCAACGATCGTTTCGTATGCAACGAATGAAATATTGAAAGGTGCTATTCCGGAAAAACTGCCTAATAATTATATTCATCGGTTTTTAGTAGAAGCGATTTATGACATTACCCAAATAAACAATATGCTACTGAGTAACTCTGTTGATTTTGCTTCCGCTATCTATGATGACTTGCAATACGATGGCCAAGCTAACGGTATTGGTAGTGGGGGTGAAAAAATAGTTCTAGATTCATATGAATTTAGCTCAAAGTCTTACCGTAATGACTTAGCGCAATCATACTATAACATTATGACTGAAAAGTATGGTGTAGCAGCTAACCTAGCTCAGCGATACGCCGATCAGATATCAATGGCGAACCCAAGCCTCGATGGCGAACAGATTATAGACGGTGATGGCGAAAGTATTGATAAATCACCGCCTCAACCTTCGCTAAGTATCGAAAATGGCCGAGAAACATGGGTTGGAAATAAACGGTACGTTGCTGGTGTTTTAGATTCACGGATTATTTTGGAAGATCCGTCAGGCATTGTCGTGGAAGAAGGCAGTCAGCCATTATTTGTTACAGTGTGGTATAAGAAAACTGAACCGAATACGGAAATCCCAATTGATCTGAATATTCGAGAGTCAGGTGGTGATAATTATAAAAAAGAGTATTTATTTACCCTTAATACCGAGTCTTCAAATCTCAAAGGGATTGTCGAGTTTGCACTTGTGACCAGTGCAATGGATGAGCATGGAAATAGCTATGGTTACAATGGAGAGGAACCACATACGGAAACTTTGTATGTGGATAATGATTATCCTTTAGCGACTTATATTCCCCCGAGCGATGGTAATGGTGATCCGATTGACGAAAATGTCTATTTGAACACCAATTATGTTCAAGAACTCACTTTCAACATTGACGATATTGTAGGAGACAAATTGGACGAGCGAGGGCTCACTTTCTACAACTCGGCAACCGGTGTTACTAATGATTATGACGCTAACTCACATTTTTCAAGTAATACAGAGGATCATTTTAAGGTAAAACTATGCTCTGGAGACAAATGTAGCAGTCAAGGTAATATTATTAGTCCAGAAGATGGTAATTGGGTGGTGTATGTTAATGCTGAAGACAATCTGTCTAATATAGTTAACCGCCAGACGACCAATGCCCCTCAATTTAGTGTATTACTTGATTCAAAAGGTCCGGTAGTAAACGGATCTAAAATTATTAACCACTTAGGTGGTAATACTAGCTGGGTACCTGATATTACTTGGAGCTTGAGTCCAGGGAGTTTGGTTGAAGTCGATATGAAGTCAGAGTCTGGCAGGCGTTTCACTTTGCAACATTACGAAACAGAACCTGAAGAGAGTACTGAGCCGTATCTATTAGGCATGCAGCCTAACGTAGAGGTGAGACTAGTTGCGGAGGCATTTAAATATAATGAGAAAAACTTCTTCTACGTAACAGCAACAGACAGTTCTTTTCCATCGGGAACACACAGTGGTGAATTTGAATTCTTGGTCGACAACAAGGGACCAGTAATTGAATTAGCTGACCCTTGGGTTTTAGACACTAATTCAGGTGAAAGCTATGTTCTTGGTACCGCATTTACTGTAAAGCTTACATCAGTATCTGACGACTCTGATGTATCTAAGGTTGAACTTTGGCAACAAGGTCAAAACGCTGCAATACGTTCAATTGACCCCAAAGATCCAACGCAGCCCTTTGATATCGAAATTACAGAAACGCAAAGTGACACTATAGTGATTGGCGAAGACAGAAAGGCTAACCTGTACCTCAAAGCCCTAGACGAATATGGGTTTGAATCTGAAACAGAAATTAGAACTGTTCTGCTAGATCGTGAAGGCCCATCACTAAAGTTAAATGCGTTTGATCCGGAAAGTTTCTATCTTGGTGATTATGTATTCAATCTTTCAGCCCAAGATTTAAATGATAGGGGAACACCATCATCAGACGGTGTTAACAATGAAACATTAGAGTATTGGACTTTCAAAGAAAACCCCTCTGATGCAAGCACCTTAGTTGGTGAAGATATGAAGATTCCTTTAAGAGGTGAAAACGATGGTGATAGTGCGATTCGCACTATCAGATTAGGTGGTTCCGACATTAGAGGGAATACGACAAGCATAGATTATGTGGTTAAAGTTCAAAACTCAAAGCCCACTATTAACTCGGTTACTTTCACATATGAAGATGGCACGCCAGTTTCTTCTGGTGGCCAGATACAAATTACTCGTGTTGAACCTGTAATTATAAGTATTGATGCTGAAGATGAGAGCGGGATCCCGCTAGTTGAAGGTACTTATAAATATGGGGAACAAACCAACAATATCTCATTTTCTCAGAAAGGTGGCCTTTGGGAAGCTAGGTTGACAGAGGCAGATCTAACGGAAGATGGTGCCTATCAGTTGGAATTCAAAGTATATAATAACGTTCGCTATAGCTCTGAACAAGAAAGGCCTGTTTCCGAACGGTCAGAAAGTATCAATGTGCAACGTCAAGGTGTTGCTCTGTCAATCGTAAAACCGACTGACTTCCAAAGTCATATATCGGGAAGTACCCTTAATGTTGAATTTGGCCCTGCGGGTGAGGTAAAAGCAAAAACATTAGAATGTTGGGTTAGAGAGAATTACACCTCAGACGGTGTGCCGGAAGATGGTTCGAACAATGCTTATTCAGGTGTTATAACTAATCCTCAAGAAAATTATAAGTGTAGCATTACAACTGATGTGAATATGTCTGTTTCACCTGTGGTTTTGATAACGAAAACAGTAGGAACGAATGATACTGAAACAGTCAATAAATTCAGCTTTAATATGATGGATATCGATGCCCCTACGGTTGAACAAGACACATATCAATTTACTGGCAATGACGTTGGTTTGAACGCCGAAGGTAAGAAAGTTCTGAGCTTAACATTGAGCTTCAAAGACAATCTTTCTGGTGTGGATATTAGTGATGGTAACGAACCGTTATTGGTAAGAAATCGATTAAATGTGTCTTTTGAACCAAATAGTTGTAGCTCTAAATTGGGTATAACGACATGTACGTATAGAGAGTTGTATGCCGATATCCTCTCTCCTGGGGCGTTACAGCACTTATACACGATTAAGAACTTGTCTGATGTCGCCGGAAACTTAGGTTCGGATCATGCGTTAGAATTATTGCTTCCAGCCCAAGGCGATTTAGAAATCGCTATTACCAGCCCTGCTGAAGATACTATTATTCGAGGTGAGACCCTTGAAATGAAATTCAAGGTGAAGGTTGGACAAAATTCTGATCTTGAAAATGTCGTCGCAACTCTAGATGGTGCGTCATATAATTTGAATGATAACCCAGAGAACTTTGGCCCTTTCACTAAGTGTGAGGATGACTATTCTTGCTCGACGTTTACCGCGCCATTAGATGACAAACTAGATGGTCAATTTATCAAGCCTAAAATTCAAATTATTGATGTATGGGGAGAGTCTATAAGCGATGAAGTCAGCGTAATGGTCGATAATAGCCTACCAAATGTTGACGACACTGTATCCCTCAATGAATCTCCGGATGATTCTAGCTTAGTTAGATTTCAGTTTTCTGTGTGGGATGAAGGTAGCGGTATAGCAAAGGTTAAGTACACAATAGTTAATCCTAAATATGTATTTGATAAAGATGACATTGGCGACAATTCACACCTTTATTTTGATCTTCCAAAAACTGAGTTAGAAGAGTTGAATTCGATACGAGTCAATGTCGAAGCAACTGACAATGTAGGTTGGACTCAAAATAAGACGATTGATATTGACATTAGGATACCAACTATTGATTTGGCTTTTGATGGAATAACGAGTTTACAAGGGGGTAAGCTTGCTTTTACTAATGATAGCCAAGCGTTCACCATTACCTCTGAAGAGGGAGAGGATGTAAAGGCTGCTTCCTATGCTATAGATTTGGTTCCAGTTTCAGGTAACACGATTAAGTTTTCTGGGAAAATAGCCTCTTCAACAGCTTCAGATACGATGACTTTTGATATCGATGCTCAAGCTGAGTATATGCAAAAAGTAACCGTAACCGATTCTATCGGGCGAGTTATTATTGACTTTAATGTGCTCAACAAGACTTACGATGCTGAAGGCATCGCATCCATTGTTGATTACCAAGCACCGGTCATTTCAAGTATCACCAGTACTCAGGATTCGATGATTCCAGAGGAAGGGCTATATTATTTGGATGTAAGAGCATACGTCTTCGATAAAAATCTAAGCAGTGTTGGTTCTACTGCGGAAAACGGTACCGATGCCCCGGTAAACCCACAATCAATTGAAGAACCGACCAAAGACGGTGACCCTTACTTGATACGTTATCTTTTATCTCCTGGCGATTATCTAATAAATGTAACGGCAGACGATTTAGTTGAACACCAGACCGAGAAGTCACTAAATACAAAAGTTGAAGCAGCAAGTATTCCAGAGCTAACAATATCAACGGCAGCATCAATGCCTTTGGCTGGTGGCGTTGAAATTCCACTTTTGTTTACCTTCACTGAAGAGGTTAATCAATTTGAATTTTCAGATGTAGAGATTTTAGCAAGTGATGGCAATGATACAGGCGAGTTGAAGCAAGCATCATGGAGTACAACAGACAATATAACTTGGTCGGTCAATTACATAACGCCTGAAAAACAGAACAAAAACATAACCATACGAGTCGGTGATAATAGTTACGAAAGCGTAAATACTATCCCCGGTACAGGGGATAGTTTGGTTTTGGGGATTGAGGGTGTGTTACCAACCCTGTCTAGCGTGACATTTGATCCAATGCATCAGCAAGTAGGCAAAGATGTACAAGTAGCCCTTGAATTTGATAAGGAATTAGAAGAAGTAACGGCCATGCTTGGTGGTAATCAAATCAACTCACTAACTGCTACGGCTGATAAGAAAGTTTGGAAGGGTAACGTTCGAGTGCCTGATACTAATGAATTAACAGTGGCTTTGATTACAGAGCAATACAAAGACCTAGTGGGTAATGTGGGCATGCAAGACAGCACACACTCGCTGCCTATCACGCCAACGTTGGACATCACACCGGTGGGCAGTGTGGACGGCAGCAATGCCGCGAACTTGGCCTTCTCAGGCACCTCGACCCGTTTTGATGGTCAAGAGCTTCGCCTGGCAGTGAAAGCGCAAGACAATGAGACGGTATTGAAAAATGGCGTTACGACCGTAGCAAGCGGTGGGGCTTGGAGCAGTACGGTGGACATCAGCGATCAACCGAACGGCAGCTACACCGTTATTGTGACGGGCACCAACGCTGCAGGCGTGCAAGTAAGCGAAAGCGCAAGCTTTACGCTCGCGCAAGCGGTACCGACGTTAACGAGCGTGACGTTTAACCCAAAACACCAAGCGATAGGTCAGAGCGTATCGGTCAGTCTTAAGTTCGATAAAGCGCTGCAAGCGGCCAGTGCCGAGTTAGGTGGTACGGTCATCTCGCTGACGCAGAGTGCGGACGCCAGCGTGTGGACGGGCAATGTCGATGTATTAGTCGCGACGTCGTCTGATTTGACGGTGGATTTGGTGGTGAAAGATTACCAAGACTTATCGGGTAACGTGGGGGTGCAAGACAGCACACATTCGCTGCCTATTACGCCAACTATCAGCATCTCTGCGATCAACAGCGGTAACGATGTTAATGAATCAGAGACACCTACATTGATTCTCGATGGTACTACGGTTCGTTTTTCTGAAGGAGATAAGTTGAGCCTAAGTGTCACGGATAGTGGGGGAGTTAAAGTTTCAGATGCTGAGGTGCTGGTTGGTGAAAATGGAGTTTGGCAATATGAACTGACTCTTGATCCAATCGAAGGTGGGTCTGTGACGGTGTCACTACATGGTGCCAATGCACTTGGAGCCGATGGCACTTTGGTTGAATCTACATTTACCTTAAATAAGGATGTGAACGCTGCAGTGGTCGTAGTGCCAAGTTTATTACGACAACTGCTTATTTACGACAAGGGCACAAAACTAGCAGCGTAACGCTAATCGTTATATGGAAGATTAGACAAAGGTCTGCCTATTCGGCAGACCTTTTTTGCAAATGTATCTCAGGTTGTAGAAATTTGAATATGCACAGTGGACTTAATCATTTCTATTCTCCTCAAGTCGATTTTTTTGTACAGCAGTGACTAATATTGATTAGTTTAGTGATGCTGAGTCATTGAAATGAAAATTATTTTGTTTTTCCTATTTCATTATTTAGTCATATTTTTAGTCAGATAACTAATATAACTGGTGATGTAATCAGAATGGCAATTGTATAGATATTTTGCATAGTAGTTTTTGGTGTTATCTCTATAAAATTGCCATCTTGATATTAAATGCATAATATATATAGTGTTTATATCACATCGTTATTTGATGTGGTGTTCTGCATTTTGGTACTTTAGTACCGCCCTTTTAAGCCAATTTAGTGTTCCAAAATAAATCCTATTTATATTGGCTAAGTTTATGTGGGAATTTATTCCCACTTTTTTTTCTTTTACAGATGAGAAAATGCTCAATATAACCTTCTAAATCGATGAAATGCTTCCACCAGATATGTGTGTTTGGTCTAGTTAGTATTTACTTAAGTACGCAATGAAATGATTGTTATGTGACATCCGTTCAAATTGATTTGCCTTTTTAGTTGGTCAGACGAAATGACTATTTATCCTGTTTAATTAGCTTTATTGCTAGTGTTATGGTTTTTGACGATACTCCTTCTAATCTATTGAAATTTATAAGCATTACGCGTAGAATTTATTTAACCAAATCGTTTTTTAAGCCTTATCAGCTTAGTTATCACCGCAACTATATATACCTGTAGGTTGTGGAGAATCCAAATGCACTTAGTTTGCAAATTTATATCTAGTTCGTCTCTCAGTACGAACTACCTTCAATATGTCTTAACACCGGATGAGTGTATCGGGCTATTTTCGCGTGCGCGCACCCCTAAAGACATCTTGGCTCAGTTACCAAGCACTCTGGTTCAGCAGATTACTGCGTCGGCTAAAAAAAATGTCCACAGCCTGCTCAATGCTATTCGAGTAGAACTTGTAAAAGCGAACTGGGTTTGTCTTTCATCCAATGTGAGACGTAGTCCACTAACGAGTAAGCAGCTAGCAAATTTCCCCCGACTGAAGTTACATGTCGATCGGGTGAGCAATAGTACTGCAGAGCGCGTTCATAAAGCTAACTACCAGCAAGTTGTCGATGATGTACCTTTGGCACGCCACTACAACTTCTCGCCGGTTGAACCTTCCCCTGAACATAAAATCGTCGTTGAGTTTGCTGGTCAGTGGTCGAGTAATGCTGGCTGTCTGATGTTAGGAACTACCGATACTCAAAAAGAAAAAGTGACGGTAGGTAAGTCAGATCGAAAAAATAAACACCGAAGCCTCGCTACATTTAAAGATCTTGAATTAGAGCGTAAAACGCTATATATCAAAATCCCTTGTTCCGATCAGCCTCAGCCAATTTTGCTTAAACTCGCCGAAGACCTGCAGCCCGTTTATAAAGAAACGCAGATGGAAGAGTGGGATAACGTGTTGGTGCCGGTAGTTCCGCTATACAAATCGGGTTCTTCATGGGATGGCTACACGTCGGGGCGTGTTTACATTATTTGGAATGGGGAAGTTTGGCGCGAACTACAGGTAACAAATGATGGATATTTTGCTGATGTAGACATGAGCAATAGCCGAAAAAAAACAACGGAGACAAGACACGTCAATATTGATGGCTCTTCGTTGTTCCCCGGAGAGAATGTTGCTTTTGAACGGTTCACCATTTTGCAAGATGGAGTAGAAGTGTTTAGCGGCGAACTAGACATCAATGAGCAGGCAAGAGTGTTTAGTTTGGTCGCAGAGGAGGTCGAGATCAAGTTCGTTGGTTTTGAACATGAGCAATTGATGGTTCCGACACATCCTAGCCCTATGAAAGCCTCTTCTACACTGAGTGATGAGGTTCTGGGCTATCCGCTACCTCACATCTGGATACCATACAAAATCAAAGGTGAGTGCCAAGGCGTTTACCTGTATTACGCATCTCAAGCATTAAGTGATGCTGCTATTTCTGAATTAGAAAGCAATTATGAATCGATGGCTGTTTCACTAGCTGAAACGTCAGACTACAGCAGTAATCAAGAATTTACTCAACAAACCGTTTTTGCTTTGCCTGAGCTCTCTGAAAGTCAAAAAGTGAAGGCGGTTGTGAATGTACAGAACGATTGCAATGTCGCCGCAGTCAATATACCGCCTCCTGGAAGTGAGATCATATTACGCTATCGTGTTCTTAGCTCCACTGATCAACCCGATGACTATTTTATGTTACAAAACGACGAGCATAGTTGGTCGCAAAAAGCATATTTTCGTTGTGCCAAGGTCGATGAAGATGGCTATCTCAATTTACGATTTAGTGGCTGGCCTGAAAAGGTTAAAGAAGTCGATATTTTAAGGGGAGCTCATGCATCACGAGGGATTGAAACTCCCGAAACGTTTAAGTTGCGCGAAAAAGTAAAAGTTACGGATTTATTAGGCTAAAAAATGAAAAAAACACTACTAATAACGTTATTAGGCTTAGCAATCATTGGTTGTAATGATCAATCTCAACAGAGTGCTTCCCCTATTTCGAGTTCTGCGCAAACAGAGCAAGAAAAACACCCAGATCGCGTTTATGTCGGCGAGCAAAACTACTACGTAATGGAATCGGCAGTTACCAATGAGAATTGGGTATCCGATGACGAAATACAACCTATGCCGGGTCAGTTTCCTAAATACTATGTCTTTAATTCAGATGAATGGCCTAAGGAAGACATTAACGATGCTAGCTCTTATGATCTGCCGCGTTTTCAGTTTGCATGGGACAATGATGATGATGACAGGGTGAAACTGAAGATTTGGAGCATGAAGACGGATGGTACAGATTTACGTTTAGTGGTTCCAGATACCAAGGTTGATGGCATTGTACTTATTCGACGCTCTCCTAACTTGCGTTATGTTGCTTGGATAGATAGGGGAACTGGCAAGTATGTTTATGACTTACAAACGGGTGTAAAAACGCGAGTGATGGGAGGTGGCTCTCCTGGCATGGTTTGGTCAGAGGATAGCCGTTATTTATATTTTCATACCATGCCGGGACAGAATTTTGATGTTGATAACGCGCGTTGGAATTCTGAAACTGGCGAAATTGAAGCGATTGATTTTGGAGTTGGACCTTACGCTGTCCTGAAAAATAAGACGATAACGAATCTAAGTTACACAGGGGTGTTTAAGCGAGATTTAACGAACAATGCTCTGAAACATATAAGTATTAATCCAACAGGTAAGGTTCAGCAAAGAGAGTGGTTGAAATTTCGGGGTATGAGTCCAACGGGTCGATATGCTTGGGGCCAAAATAATCAGAATAGATTCATTTTTGATATTGAAAATGAAACTGTAAAAAAATACGACAAAACCGAATATGTGGGTTCAGGGATATTAGGAAAAGATGCTCGATTCAGTGCACATGACCGCGTATCTCGTATGACTGTCGTCGATCGCGAAACACATCGACGCTGGCAATGGTATGCGTTGGGTACTGGCGAAATAGGCGTTAACTCTAATATGAGCTTATACAATGGCTTGGTAAATGATGGTCTTTGGTTTAAGGAGAGTGAGTAATGGACGACGTATGTACTTACGATAAACCGATGTATTTACTGGGTGTGTATTTTCAAGGTGAAGCTACAGATGTGGGTAGCGAGTTCAGTAATTGGAATACAGTGTCAGACTTAACCAGCGTAGATCAAGTAAAGAATGTTCGGCCTATCCCATTTACCCCAATACTAATAGATGCTCTTGCCCAAGACTCTGTAACTTTGCCTAGGTTCTGGGGAAGTGACCAATATGGCAGGCTATGTAACCTATCGTACTTAGGTGAAGCTGAAGATAGTAAAAAGCAAGTACTTCTTCGCCATAATAGCCCCATCACAACGATTGATATTAATCAAAGCTATGAGATGTTGTTTCCGCCCACCAATTTAATTGGTCAATTAGCGCAAAAATCGTCATCTGTTGTTGAACTAAAAGAAACAATGAAATCACTGTATACGGAGATGAGTTGGAGAAACGTAGCGAAACGGTTTAGCCCTACCAAAATTTCTGTAAAACAACTTGCAAAGCCTTATATTCAGGAGCATGGGCAGCCCCTTTCTCAAGAAGAAGAAAACTACAACCAGTGGTATGCAGATATCCAGTTATCTGGCGTTGAGGTTATTGAGGGGTTTGTTGTACCCAGTGTTAATACTGTTAGTATCGTGTTTAGCAGCGATATTTACATAGGTGCGGAAGTCTCATTAATAAAATATTGCAGCACACTTGGCAATCAGCAAGAAACGTCAGAGGTCGTATTGGAAAGAGGCGTCGTGAGCCAGCCTTTTTATGATGATGAAGATCAAGAGTCGCAAGAATTTAATGACACTTTGCCATCTGTATCATTTAATCTACCTTCGGTTATTGAACCTGCGAATTCTGAGTCAACCTCAGAAGATGATCACATCGTGCTGGGTGATGGTTTCTACGGTCTGAGGGTTCAGTTCTTTGTTCAGGACTATCTTAAAGAAAACAAGCGTCTTCAAAATAAGTTTCCTGAAGTTATTCAGTCTGGACGACTAAGGTTTGAACGGAATAAATTGTCAGCAGTCACTGGCGTAGCAGATCAGGATTGTTATACCTACGAATTGAACGAAAAGGTAACGTTTAAATCAATCAGCGGTTACGGAAAACTCGCTATTGTGTGCGGCGACATGATCTCTCTTGAAGAGTGTTTGTTTTATCAGTACCCCCAAGCATTACCCTCCAATTACAGCGAGTTAATGACAAAAACCGGTAAATCGGTTCCTCTTAGCGGCACGGGTGTTAATACACTCGGATTAGCGTCAGCAATCAAAAAGAATGCGGAAAGTTTGGCTGAAGGTTTTCTGATGGGAGGGAATCCATTTTCAGAAAACCTAAAAGCAACGATGTTCAGTGTAGCTAAAGGGATCTGGTCGGACATTGAGCATCAGAAATTGCCTGATTTAATGACCAGCAGTGTTGCACTCGCTTTTGGCTTTTCAGCATTTAAAGAAAGCCGTAAAGAATTGACCAAAGCGATAAGATTTGCCAATAAGGGGCTCGACTTTAATCAAGCGGCAGCCTTGGCGTTTCGCAAGAGCGGTATGAACATCTCTTTTATTAAGCGCGAACTCGATGTGATAAAAGCTAGCTTGATCACGGATACGTTCAGCGAGAACTCAACACGACTTGCGAGGTCATGGTTTAATGGCTCCGTTATGGAGAAGATGAACCGAGCATTTCCAATTCTTGAATCTGGCTCTAGCTTAGTTGACTTGTACGATTTGGTGCAAAAAGAAAACGAGCTTGAGAAGAAATCTCTTGAAGCCAAAGAAGATTTCGATGCTGTATCTCAAAGTTACCTTCAATCTATTTCAGTTATTAAAGCGTATCAACAATGGGCACAAGCGTTAGACGATGCTAAAAACGTCATCAATGGTAGCGATGGTGAGGAGATAGCCCACATAGTTGAGGACAGCCAAGGGTTAGCGATTCATATCAACTTTAAGTTCAACGAATGGCAACATGGCAATGAGCACGGCAAGCTGAGAACAGACATTAAACAAGTGTGTAAGAACTTGTCGCTATTGATGCTAGATAACCCAAGCTACAAGGTATCGATAGAAGGGCATGCTGGTAGGATTGGCTCTTCTGATGCGAACGATCTTGTTGCTGCTAATCGTGCAAAAACTGTTACCAACGCAATAACCTCCATTGACTCTAGCTTGGAAGAAAGGGTTTACACGGCGTCTTATGGAAATACTCAACCGCTTACGGCTGATAGTACCAAGAGCGATATGTCACAGACCGGAGACAGTGCCCCAGCAGCTTTAGATCGACGAGTTGAAGTTCGATTGATTATTCCTAACTATCAAGTTGTTTTACCACCGAGCCGCAGCGGAATGGTGGAATTAGAGAAAGCACGTCAGTTGAAGCAAGCATTGGATGTTGGCTTAGATGATACGCAGAAGGCGCAAGTCGCGGCGGTGTTAACCACTCTTAGCGGGTTTGCGATGTTTACTCCGCTAGCTCCGCTTGCTGCGGGTATTTTGTATCTAAAGTCCGGAGCAGAGCTAGCAGACTGTGGGTTATCTGTGTTGGACGAGCTCATTACTGAAAAAGCCTATTCTGACTTTAAAGGACGTTATCAGAATATCGACCAACTAAACCAGTTAGGTAAAATCCATATCCGAGTTCTTCAACAGTACAGAGATTTAAAAGTAACGATTGAGCGTAGTGAGATAAAGACACGTGATGAAGTTGAGTCTCATCTGAAGAATAAAGAAACGGTGCAAGAGCTGCAGAAACGATTTTTACTCCGTGCTCTTGCGCTTAATGGGCTCGTGGAACTGCTTGCTCGAATTTCGCTTTGGAACCCTAATGTTTCTAAGTTGCAAGGGCTGCTTGAGGAATATCGAGTTAAGGATTACATCGATGTTTACGTTATCAACGATAACTGGGAGGCCCCGTTAAGTAGCTACAACACCATGGCTCAGAATTGGATACAACGAGTTAGGGATGATAAGTCAGGAGCAAGTGCTGCCCGTGCTTTTGCGCAATCTTGGAAAAATGAACATTCGCCACAATTGTCACCTTTGTTGAAGAGAGCTCGTATTCAAGGGGAGTTCAATAAAGGCTTCCCTGTACAAGCCCGTCTATATCAGGGGGATGCGGACAATGGCTTTAACGATTTCGCAAACATGTTCGATAACAATGTGGAGTCTGTTAAATCGGACGATATCGGCTTCAGCCGTTTATTAGTTGATAGTAGAGGGGATGGGATTTCTTGGAAGCCATTTGACGAGTGGATTTCCCCAAACAAAACCAATCGAATTACGCCTTTTACACGTGTTAAGGTTCAGATTGTTTTATCAAGTAATGCCTCTAAATCTAAGAAAAAGATATTCAAGACAAAGCTGCAATACTGTTGTGAACGGTCGCTTTGGGACTTTAAAGGGCCAAGCTTTGAAGTTCTGATGGCGCCGCGAAAAGCGGATGATCTAACTTTGTGCGGGAGCAACGATAAGCTAAAAAGTTACTTTGACCAACACGCAGTTGAAGAGCATCTGACATGTGTTGAATTTGAGCCAACATATTGGTTCGGCGAATATGAAATCCCAGGTCTTAAGCCTTTATACTCAAATTACGAGATGCAAAGCTTCGATAAATGGAAACAAAGTGGAGAAGCTCGCTCAATGCAATACTATTTCACTGCTGATGGGAATACGTTGTCTCTAGCAGGTATTGAACAGCAGTTATTCAAGTTTAACTATGGTGTCGATGACAATAACACCTATGGTAAGCAGTGTTATCTGAATGACGATGGAGAAGTCGAGGTTGATGGTTTACCACTTGTTCTATACGACGGTCTGGCGAATAGGCAAGTAGTGATTAACGAATATGATTTACTAATCGAAGAGTTTGTTAAAAGTACTTCTGCTAAAAAATCTGAAGGTATTGCACCGTATCTAAAAGGTGATGTTTCGATCTTTAGTGCTGTTTCGAAAGGCAGTGGTTTTGAGTGGTTCGATGATAGAGCACCAAAATCCTCTGTACTTGATTGGTCTAATGATAAACCAGTTACTATATATGTCGCGTTTCTTTCCGAAGGAGGCGAAAAAGATGTGTACAGACGTATGATGGGAGAGAACTATCAGGTGCCAATGCGTTTATCTTTGTCGATTGAAGAGCAAGAGTCGATGTTTTCAAAAGACACGACTGAAGGGCCAAGTTTCTTCGGTTCACTGCTGGAAGTTGGTGAATACACTTATAAGAAAGAAGTACCTTCTCCTTATGCAAAAGTAGAAATCAAAGAGGTCAATTTCACTGATACTAACTCCGAACTTGCATCTGGGTTGGGAGCTTTTGTGGAGGAGTTTCAGTCGAAAGTTAATGTAGATCCCAATAGATACCTAGATCCATTTAGTGACCGTAGAACGCTACATATTGTTAAGTTTGAGCTTAGATACACCTCTCCTACTGGACGACGAGTGCCTACTTTGAGGCCATTTGGTCCTATTGTAGACAAGATAAAAGCAGAGTTCTTACCGGTGCATATTTCGGTATCATCGTTATCGCAAACGGGGCTTGCACCCGGCGTAGGGGAGTATCCTATAAAGCAGCCTCAGAAATTGTCTTTGCCTGGTGGTCAAAAATACAGTGTGCAAGGGATGCCTTGGATGGAGATTGAAGGCGATGCTTCTCGAATGAACGATTCAGCTTTTCTCTATTGGCAAAAAGAGTTAGCGAACAACCCGGTGAAACGAAAAGCGTGGATCGAGGATTGGATTGTGAAGGAACCGATGAATGTAAGCGTTCCGGAACAAAAATCAATATAAAAAAACCGCCTTCGGGCGGTTTTTTTGTTTCTATCGGACTGACTGAACACTCTGTTGTAATTGTTTTCTCTTTGCCTCAGCCCGCTGCAGAAATATCGTATTTCTTCATCTTGTGATTGAGTGTACTTAACGGGAGCGATAGTTGTTCAGCCGCTCGTTTCGTGTGCCAATTACAAGAGTTTAAGCAGTCGATAATCACAGTTCGTTCATATAGACTGACGACCTCTTTTAGGCCAACTGCGACATCGTCATCTCCTAGAGGTTCAGGTTCGAACGTGGTTTGAATTGCCGATGTAGTTGGAGCAACAACTTGACGGTGTTCTACGTCTTCAGGGATCTGTTCACCAAACTCAATCTGAGTAATAGTTTCGAAATCTGATAATAAAACCGATCGCTCAATAATGTTTTTAAGCTCACGCACGTTACCGGGGTAGGTATAAGTAAGTAGTTGGTTTCTCACATTAGCACTCAATCCCGGTGATTGAGGCAAGCCTAACATCGTCGTGGTGTGCTGAACAAAGTGCTCGGCAAGTGGGATAATGTCCGCTTGTCTGGATCTCAGTGGTGGTAAGGTGATGGGAAATACGTTCAAGCGGTAGAACAAATCGGCCCTAAAGCCTCCGTCTTTAATCTGTTGCATTAAGTTACAGTGTGTCGCAGCAATGACTCTAACATCCACTTCAATCTCTCTGCTGGCGCCTACAGGGCGAACTTTACGTTCTTGTAGCACACGTAGCAGTTTAGCTTGAAGTAGCATTGGCATATCGCCAATTTCATCTAGGAATAGGGTACCACCGTTTGCTGCTTCAAATAAGCCAACTTTGTCCTTGTCTGCACCGGTAAATGAGCCCTTTCTGTGCCCGAAAAGTTCGGATTCCAGAAGTTGTTCAGGAATTGCGGCACAGTTCTGAACGATTAATGCTTGGTCAGAACGATTCGAGTTTTCGTGAATGTATTTTGCAATGACTTCTTTACCCGCACCCGTCTCGCCTCTAAGTAAGACGTCGACAGGCAGAGAGAGCACCTTATCAAGTCGGCTCAATACATTGACCATCTCTTCACTTTCAGCGATCGGACCTTGATAGGTTTTCTTTGTCCGCTTTTTTAGCTGAGTATTTTCACGGACCAATGCTTGGTTATCGGCGCTTAAACTCTTAATCACTTGTCCATATTGCTCTAACCAAATGGCATGGCGAATATTACTTGCCGCCATTCGGCAAAACTCGGTAAGTGCGGTTTCGTTATCGATAACGCTTAAATCGAGCAAAACCAATAATCCAATGGTTTTGCCTTCATCATCAATCAATGGCCAAGCAAGTAAGTTGTTGCTTTTTAGACCTAACGTTTGCTCGGTTTGATAGATGCCTTCGCAGTCATAACCATTGTAAGTGTATAGCTCATTGATCAAGACAACTTCGCCGTTACGTACGGCGAAGTTGAATGGGTCGGCTTCACTTACTGTGTCTAACTGCAGAGGCTCCCAAGGATGTGAGGCAATGACTTTTTCATGGTGGTGTGCGGTGCTCGGAATCAAGGCTTGACCGGTTTGGTCAAGCACGTAAATGATGCCATGTTTCGCGAAAGTCATTTGCCTTGCTGCTGTGAGAACGGCATCCAAAGTTTGAGCTAACTGGCTGCGATCAGCCAGAGATTGGCTGATCGCAAGTAGGGCGTTACTAAGCTCACTATGGTTAGCTGAACGCATAGGTTAGAGTTCCTTGCTCGTCCACAGAAACTTCAATTTGAGTATGTGAATCATCCTTGTCATTCACCAGTAGTTGAGTCGAAAGCTGCGGCAATAGTTGACGGTTAATAACGGCATCAATATTTCGAGCTCCCGTCTCTGCAAGGCGGCAGTTGCCTAATACGAATTCCACTAAGTTATCACCATAGCAAAGTGCCAGTTTGTGGTGGCTTTGTAGGCGCTCAGACACTTTCTTCAGTTTATGATGGATGATATCAGTCATTGCTGCGTCTGAAAGTGGAAGGAATGGCAACACGGACATACGAGCCAACAAGGCTGGCTTGAAGTGTTGATTCAACGTTGGGCGAATGGCTTCAGCGACGATATTGGCATCAATGTCTTTCGCTTGGTGAACCAAAGACTCAATCTCATGTGTCGCGAGGTTACTCGTCATGATGATGAGTGTATTTTTGAAGTCGATGGTACGACCTTCGCCATCATTTAGCGTGCCTTTGTCGAACACTTGGTAGAACAGGTTGAGTACTTCTGGATCTGCTTTTTCAACTTCATCTAAAAGAACAACAGAGTAAGGGCGCTGACGAACTGCTTCGGTCAGCATACCGCCTTCACCAAAACCAACATAGCCAGGAGGAGAACCAATAAGACGAGAAACCGTGTGTTTCTCTTGGAACTCAGACATGTTGATGGTTGTCATGAAGCGTTCACCACCAAACATCTGATCAGCGATAGCGCGAGCGGTTTCTGTTTTACCTACACCACTTGGGCCAACCAATAAGAAAACACCCGTTGGTGCATCTGGGTTACCTAATCCCGCTTTTGCGGTTTGAATACCTTCAGCAAGCGCATCAATGGCAAATTCTTGGCCTTTAATGTTTTGGATTAGGTTTTGTTTCAAGTTTAAGGTTGCTTGCGACTCATCTTGAAGCATCTTACCAATAGGGATGCCTGTCCAATCAGAAATTACATGACTAATTTCGTCGGGACCCACTTCATAGTGAACGAGTGGATTGGTACCGCGCACGTTATCTAAACGTTCGTTACAAGATTGAATAGCTTCGCGAGTCTGCTCTTCAGAATATTCATGACAATTTGGTTTGTCACTTGTTAGTGCGTCATCATCTTGAACCGTATTGTCAGCTATAGGAGCGCTGTCTTCTTCAGTCGAAGGAGTAGTAAGGCTATAAAGATGGCTACGCAGTTCAATGATTTCTTGAATAAGAGATTGTTCTTTCTTCCATTGAACTTGAAGGGTAGCTTGTTCTTCGGTGGCCTTTTCAATCTTCTCTTTTAGATCAGGAATTAAAGCGGCGCTGTGTTTGTCACCGGTTTGCTGCAGTTGGTCACGCTCAAGAGCTTCGAGTTCGCGGTTCGCAGCCGCAATTTCTTGATGCAATGTTTCGACAGGTGCCGGTGTTGCATTAAGGCTAATATTGACGCGAGCACAAGCCGTATCTAACACGTCGATTGCTTTATCTGGCAGTTGGCGTCCAGTGATGTAACGATCAGCTAAGTTTGCTGCGGCAGTGATTGCGTCGTCACGTACGTACACGTTATGTGATTTTTCATAGGCTGGTCTTAAGCCTCGGATGATCAATGCGGCTTGACTAGCTGATGGCTCATCGAGTTTTACTAGTTGGAAACGGCGCGCCAGAGCTGGATCTTTTTCGAAATATTTCTTGTATTCAGACCATGTGGTGGCAGCAATTGTTTTTACTTCACCACGTGCTAGAGCGGGTTTAAGTAGGTTGGCAGCATCACTGCCTCCAGCTTGATTGCCTCCACCAACTAGCGTGTGAGCTTCATCTATAAATAAAATGATTGGAGTCGGTGAATTCTTCACTTCATCTAGTACTGCGTTAAGGCGTTTTTCAAACTCACCTTTTACACTCGCTCCTGCTTGAAGTAAGCCCATGTCTAGGCCGTATAGTTCAACACCTTTGAGGCAGTCTGGCACATCTCCTTCGGTAATTTTTAATGCAAGACCCTCTACCACCGCTGTTTTACCAACTCCCGGCTCACCTACGGCGATTGGGTTATTTTTTCTGCGTCGCGCCAATATGTCGATTATTTGTCGGATTTCCTGATCACGGCAGAATACTGGGTCGATCTCGCCCTTTCTTGCTTTGCCGGTAAAGTCGGTGGTGAATTTACTTAATGCCGAACCATCTTCACGTGCATCGGTTTTTTCTGATGTCGTTGCTAAAGATTCTAGTGAGTTTGTTGTGAGTTCAGAAAAGTTACGCTTTAAGGTATCTGGGTTTACACCGTCTAAGATTGAAGCGTAGCCGTGCTGACCATAGCGTAGTGGGTTACTCACGAGTGTAAGAAGTAGGGCGCCAGAGCGAATCTGAGTTTCGGATAGATCCAAAGATGAGACCAACCAACTTTCTTGAAGCCATTCGATTAAAAGCGAAGAAAAAACGGGCTTGCTGCCGTTGCCTGTTGTGTTGGTATCTAAAGTCGAACGAATGGATTGCCTTAAAATGGTCTCTGAGCAATCGAAATGACTTAATAAGATATCAAAATCACTATTTGGCCTTTCTAATAAGCTTAATAGATAGTGTTCAATTTGCACTTCATTGGCTTTTTCCGATACGGCTAATGCAGCGGCGTCCTCTAAAGCGACTTTTACAATAGGGTGCAGACGTTGTATTAAAGAGGAAAGGTTTATATTTATCATTTTAGTTCTATTAGTTATGTATATGGGATGCAGCAATTATACTAAAATTGATAACTGGTTTTTTATTCGGTGATGAATTTACTATTGTTTATTGGTTACTTTTATTGTTTGTTTTGGCTTTTTATCTGACTAATATTTAAAATCCCGTTCAAAATAATAAATAGTCTAGGCGTTATGATTTAATTACTAGTTTTTTTGACTTTATTTCTAATCTTCGAGATAGTTATTTTGCCTTTGTTTTTTAAATTCAATTTATTAGTATCCACGTTCAATAAATCGTTTTTCTAAACAACAAATTGTTGTTAAATATAATATTTATAACGGATAATTTATTGTAACTATCTGTATTTATTGGTTTTATAAAGTTGGCATGATGTTTGTATTAGCTTAATCAGTCGCGGTGATAAGCGATTTGGTGAATTAATGAATTATAAATTTTAAAAAGGAAATATCGATGCCAACTCCAGCATATATGTCTATCAATGGTGAAACTCAAGGTCACATTACTAAAGATACTTACTCTGCAGATTCTGTAGGTAACACTTGGCAAGAAGCTCACGTTGATGAGTTCCTAGTTCAAGAACTTGATCACGTACTAACAGTTCCACGTGACCCACAAAGTGGTCAGCCAACAGGTCAACGTGTTCACCGTCCGGTAGTAGTAACTAAAGTACAAGACCGTTGTTCACCTCTGTTATTCAACGCATTAGTGTCTGGCGAAAAGCTTCCTGAGTGTGTAATCCGTTTTTACCGTACTTCAGTACAAGGTAAGCAAGAGCACTACTACTCAATCAAGTTAATTGATGCACTACTAGTAGATATTCAAACTCGTATGAATCACTGTCAAGACGCTGCAACTTCAGATCGTGTAACTGAAGAAGTACTTAAGCTGACTTACCGTGCAATCGAAGTTACTCACGAAAACTGTGGTACTGCTGGTAATGATGACTGGCGTGCTCCACGCGAAGCTTAATCGCTTTTCGTGAAAAACAAAGGGTCAACAACTACTGTTGGCCCTATTTCTATTATTAGTATCAGGTAAAAGATATGGTGAATGACGTAGAATTTAAGTTTGAACTGCAAGGCTCCTCGCATGATTTTCGTGTGGAGAGCTTTCAGGTAATCGAAGAGCTTTCAAAGCCTTTTCAAATCAGCCTATCATTACTTTCACTTGATCCTGATATCTCATTTGACGCACTCATCCGTAAACCAGGTAGTTTGACTCTATACGGCCAAGGTGTCAGTACTGCGAGATGCTTTCACGGCGTGGTTAATGAGGTGCGTTACCTTGGATCGGGTAGGAGATTCTCTCGTTACCAATTGACTCTTGTTCCACAAGCTTGGTTTTTGAGCCAAAGACAAGACTGCCGTATTTTTCAACAAAAATCAGCGTCAGCGATCATTTCTGAAGTTTTAGATGATGCGTTAGTGACCGATTATCGATTAGAACTATCTGGTGTATACCCTTCAAAAGAATACGTGTTGCAATATCGAGAGACTGACCTTGAATTTGTTCAGAGAATTCTGGCAGAACACGGCATGTGGTACTACTTCGAACATACAGAAGCTAACCACACAATGGTTATTGTCGACAGTAATGATGCAATCGCTGAGTTATTGAGCACGCCACTAAACGGATCTTATTTAGGCCCTATTGTTTATCATGCGGATGGTGGCGGTGTTGCAGACCGCGAGCATATCTCTGACCTTGAACTCGTGAATAGAGTAAAAACTGGCCACGTTACTTACACTGATTATAACTATGAGTTTCCGAAGATCCCTCAGGAAATGAGCAGCTCCGGCGAACTCGATTTAGATTTGAAATTATTCGATTTTCCAGGACGTTACGTTGACCCAGCAATGGGGCAAGTAAGATCAAATGAATGGATGTCAGAGCACGTTGTAGATAATCAGCAAGTAGAGGCGACCAGTAATGTCATGAGACTGGCGTCTGGATACAGTTTTAGTATCAGTGAGCATCCACGTTCGGCAATTAACCGCGATTACCTCATGCTGTCGGTGATTCATAGTGGTCATGACCCTCAGGTGCATGAAGACGAAACTAATGGTCTGCCAACTACATATCATAATCAGTTCGCGTGTATTCCTAGACATGTTGAGTTTAGAGCTCCAAAACTTGAAGCTCCTTTGGTTGAAGGTACGCAAACAGCGGTTGTCGTGGGGCCTGCAGGTGAAGAGATCTATACCGATAAGCTTGGGCGAATCAAAGTCCAGTTCCATTGGGACCGTTATGGCGAGAGCGATGAGCATTCGAGTTGTTGGATTCGAGTTAGCCAATCAATGGCTGCACCGACTTGGGGGGCGGTATACCTACCTCGCATCGGCCATGAGGTGGTTGTTACCTTCCTAGAGGGAGACCCTGATAGGCCTTTAGTTACTGGCGCAGTTTATAACGGACTTCATTATCCTCCATATTCGTTACCAGAGAACAAAACGCGGACAACTTTTAGAACGCAAACGCATAAAGGGACAGGCTATAACGAGTTGAGCTTTGAAGATGAAGCTAACCAAGAAGAAGTCTACATTCATGCGCAAAAGGACATGTCGACCAAGGTTTTAAATAACCGTTATCGCGACATAGGTCAAGATGAGTTTTTAAAGGTTGCACGCCATCAGACAAATGATGTTCACGGTGATCACAAAGAGACCATTGACGGACACAAGACCACCCAAGTTAACAGTACGTTTACTGAAACTGTCGAACAAGATGTATCCGTTACTTACAATGCCAATGAGACTCAATATGTTAAGAATAACTCTGATCTAGAAATTGGAGACAATCAAATTACCAAGATTGGTAAGAATGATGACTTGGATGTGGGCGAAAATAGCAACTTAACGGTAGGTGCTTCAAAAAGTTCTGACATTGGAGCTGATGATAACCAAACGGTTGGTGGCAACTTAACGGTTTCTGTTAAAGGAAATACTTCATACAAAGCCGATGGTGCGACCCAGATCATAAGCGGTGACAAGATAGTACTGAAAACGGGTGGGTCTTCATTAGTGATGAATAGTGATGGTTCTATCAAGTTGTCCGGTTCTTCAATAACCATTGAAGGAAGCGATAAAGTTGTAGTCAAAGGTGGAAACGTAGCGATCAATTAATGATGGAAAAACAAACCCAAATTATCCAAACCATCACCGAACAGCAAGCCGAATCAACGGCTTGCTTTTCGCGTTTTGGAACAATTGTATCGATTAACGAATCTAAAAGTGGTGTTCGTGTCGATTTCGAAGGTAACCCTTTACAGCAACCAATAAATGCGAGGTTGGGGCGGGGGTTCAAATTAGCCGAGTTACAACTTGCTATTGATAACAAACTTTCATGTCGTATCGAATTTTTAAATAACGATTTTAATCTCCCTTTAGTCACAGATATCTTTTTCTCCATTCTAGATGATTCTGATGAATTTGTACTGAGAGCAAAGAAAATGGTTATTGAAACGGAACAAGAGTTAATTGTGAGAAGTGGCGAAACAGAGACTCGTTACAGCGGCCGTGATGGCCGAATTACCACCAAAGCCAAATATGTGACTTCCCAAGCAGAGAAGGCTCAAAAAATTCAAGGCGGCACCATCGCGATCAATTGATCGTGTTACTAGATTGGATTCACGGATGCGTCAAAAAATAGGTATTGATCAACTAAACCAGCCGATTACTAATGAAGATTTGGAACTCGCTATCACTAATGCGGAAAGTACGCTCGCTTTATTGGACGAGCTTCCTATCAAGTGGCTGGATATGTGTAATGAAAAGCTGTCACTGGCTTCGGAGACACTCGGTTTCTTGTTAAAGCAACGCTTACAAGTACATAAAAGGGGATACCCAAGCGTTAAACTGGAGTATTTAGCGCTGGCTGAGCGTCAGATTGAAGACCTAAAAAATGTTTATTTGTCTTTCTATCGATTGGCTCCGGGATTGATTCATCAATTAAAGCAGAGCGAACCAACCATTTATGCTTGGCTCATGTTGAATTCTGAGATTGGACAAGAGCAAGAAAACCTACTTTGTGGTTTATCGATACTTGATGATTTGGATTACCAAACCGCAAAATTGCTAGTTGTTCAGTCATCATTATCAGACATCGACTCTGTGATCATCGGAATGGTTGAAGGTGGTTGTAAGCTTCCCTTACTTTTCCTTGAATGCATACAGTTACGTCAGAGTATTACTGTCGGTTTATTAAAACGTTGGCTCAAAGATAAACGATTTTCCGATCATAAAACGCATTCGTTTTTATCTTTACAAAATGATTCAGAGAGCGTCATTTGGTTAGTTGAAAATACTGCGGGCAGTCAGAATTTGTTTGAACGATTACTTGCGAAGGAAGACAGGAATACATGGTTTCGTAAGGAGTTCGGTGTATCCGTCGATGGTGTCTTTGATCCTGAAGTCATTACTTTTGCCAAACTTTTAGAACTCAAAGAGTTTTCCAAGTTTGATACGAGCGGTGCGCTGGCGCCAATTGAGTTTGTTTTACATGGCCTGAATGAGCACGTTCCTGAAATAGTTGAATTGATGTTAAGCCTTGATGAGTTCGATGGCGAGCAATGGGTTCAGGCGCTCTATATTGTCTATGGACAACGTATGCCAGTGACACCAGAAAATTTTGGCCTCGACATTGAATGGGATGAAATACTCATAAAGTTAACAGAGTGGGTTGAAAGTGGTGCTTACATACAAGTATCACCAAGTCGAATGGGGCAACCTTTGGCCTTAGAAACCAGTATACAAGCCATGTTCGATACTCAGGTTAGTACCGTATTTAGGGTTTGGATTTGGCGACAGGTTTGTCTTCACACTCGATCATACATTCCTTGGGATTTTACTATGCCTGCTCATCAACAAAACTGGAATATCACACGATTAACTCAGAATTCAGCAGCCTCAGAAAGGTTCAATTTAAGGAATAATAATGCAGTTGTGGGATATTGAGAATCATCCTGACCTTTCTATTAAAGGCAGATTCCAACGAGATCAGAATGGCGATGAGGTGTGGGTTGTTGTTGGAAAACGCTCTTGGAAACTCGTAGATTCAGTTTGGACGGAGCAAGAAGAGTCAGAGATTTACGACGATCCGATTTATTTGGGTGAAGCGGGGCTCTCCGCCATGAAAGTAGACCATGAATTTGCCATAGTCAAAGCCAATACTGATGTGCTGATTTTCGGTAAGGCACGAAGCTATGCAAAAAAGGCAGTTACGTACCATGAGTGTCGGCTTTTGATTGATGGCCATATCGACAAAACCATATCGGTACTTGGTGATAGGCAATGGATTGAGCACGGAGGTAGCGTAACGCTAAGTAAACCACTCCCATTTGTGGAAAAAGAGATGGACTTCTCCTGTGCTATCGGAGGCGATTTAAGAAACCGGCTCGGCGGAGGTATTGCTGATACTAAAGGGGAACTATTGAAACAGAAGGTTCCTTCGGTTTTTTATCCTACGGAAGATTGGAGTGCGACACCCAAGAATACACGGGTTGCTGGATTTGGCCCGTTAGCCCCATTTTTCGGGGCTCGTCAGCAATATGCTGGCACTTTTGATGACGATTGGCTAGAGAATAGGAAACCTCTTTATCCCGTAGACTTTGACCAGCGTTTTTATCAGAGTGCGCCACTAGACCAACAATGCAAAGGCTTCATATCTGGCGGTGAACGATTGATGATGAGTGGCTTTTGCCATAATGATGCACTCTCTTTCCGTTTCCCCAAAGAGATGTATGTAGCAGAAGCTCAATTTAAAAATGCCAACTATCAGTTAGATATGCCTATTTCTACGGTTTTCATTGATACAGAGGCTCGCATACTTTCAATCAGTTACAGCGCTGCCTTTCCATGTCAAGGCGAGGAGCATCTTTTAGTGTCAACGAAGATCCATAAAAAACAGGAGTTGTCGGATAATGAATAACAATTCAGCACGATTCGTTATTGGTATGGAAGCCATGACACCAACGGGCATGAATCTTGATATTGCCACAACAGTTGCCAAAGCGGATTTGGGAAGGTTCGATCAGCAAGTGGCCGGTGATGGGATAGAAAGATTCACGTACGCTAGTATTGAATACATTTCCAGTACATCATTGTTTGACAAGTGTTCGGTGCTTATTGAGAGCTTGATCGACTCTCTTTTAAAGCAGTTACCTACATCATTAAAGCCTATTCCGTTACTCGTCAATGTACCGGGCTCTATTTCTGCTGTGGAGATGAGTCAGTGGTTAAGTGAATGTAAGCATTGTGATTCAATATCACGTTATGAAGTGGTTCAACAAAGTGGACCATCATACTTGACCACATCATTGGCTAAGTTGAACCAATTCGATGCAATAATGAGTATCTCAGTAGATTCACTTGTTGATGATCTCAGTGACTTAATCGAAGCTGGAGATGTCATGAGTTCAACTAATCCATGGGGCATAATACCGAGTGAGGGCGGGGCGGGTTTACTGTTATGTCGGAATAACTTGGTGCAAACGTTAAAGCTTAAACCCAAAGCAAAGTTAGGTTATTTCGAAGTAGAACCTGCAAATACAACGCGAAGGTCAGTAATGAAGCTCGTCAGGAATGCGAGTCGCAATATCAAGAGTTTTGGGCCTGTATTCTCTGATATGACTAATCTGAGGTCTCATACTGAAGATTATGGGTTCGCGTTAGGTGCACGCGCCGAATGTTTTGATAACCCACAGCAGCCCACTTTAATTAATGATTTATGGGGTACATTGGGTAGTTGTTCTGCATTGGCATTAATGGCCTGCACTATCCAAGAGGTAACGCATAATAGCCCTGTAACCCTGTTAATGTTTGATGTTAAAGGAGAAAGGGCGTTGCTCCAACTCACTTGTATGAAACAGACCTGACTGCATAGCCGTGATACGAAACGCTTATATTATAATCATTATCACACGACAATTATCTGAAAGGCGATTCAGTAGACAAAGTTAGTCTTAGCGTTTATTTAGATCCACCTTATTCATCAAGCCGCTTTAGTTGCTGCACCGCTCTATCTCTAAATTTGTAACACCTTGATGAAACTGATGTGTATTTTTATCATCGTAATTAAGTATAGCGTTGTACATTCCAATGACGAACTCAAGCTTAGGAGCGGGGCTTGATGGTTTTATGATAAGTGAGCAGTATTTCAGTGCTTTACCATACTCACTTGATATCGAACTATTCCTAATTCCTATTTGGTGAATCCACTTCCCAAACACCTATTCCAATTATAGAGATAATCAATATTATTTCTGAACATTACTCAGATAAACGAACAATTCGTTTTTATTAGAATGAACTAAAAATGTGACTCAGTTAACAATGTATGTTTAGTTCGTTATTTACGTGGATAAGTACCCTAATTTTTAGCCAAAAATAGTTAGTTAAAGCGTTTGTCGTAATGTTCGGTTGTTTAGTAATAATAACTGAATTAATAGTCTTACCGATGGTTTTAAATACTGCTATTGAAAAGGGTATTGGACAGTAATTATTATCCAGCATTAATTTATTTCGTTTGATAAAGAGTTTAGCGTGCCAGAAAAGCAAGGGACAGCCAAAGGTTATCTAGATAAGTTGGTTGTGAAAGCGATCGAAAAGAAAAATCAGCAAGCTCAGAATATGGCTAATAAAAATAAGCCCAAGCTAGAGTATGTGATTTTCTCCCAATTTGACGTGTTAGATACATTACCTTCAAAAAATGGCAAAACGACTGTTTATCACCTGGCCAAGAAAGGGAACCCTGAAAAACAGGTTTGCTGTAAGGTTCTAAATGAAGGTTCATCTGAACTTGCGAATGAATTAATCATTAATGAAGCCAGTCGTCTTGAAATGTCCCAACATCCGAGTGTTGCTGATTTCATTAAAATAGGCAAAGAGTTCGATAGACCATACTTTATGTATCAGTGGATTCAGGGCGAATCTTTGGCTGAAAAAATGGCTCGTCATACTCCTAAAGGTTTTAGGCATGACCATATTGCGTGGCTGATATATCAATTGTCTGGTGCGCTTGAGTTTATGCACACGAGAGGTGTCTGCCATTTAGATATTAAACCTTCAAACATTATTGTTACAGAGTCCGATTATGTAAAGTTGATCGACTTTGGTGCTGCTCGTTATGTTGGTGAATCTAATACTTACGCTGAAGCAAGCATGAGCTATGCGTCTCCTGCGTTTATAAAGTCTGGCGTGGCTCAACCTCAAGATGACGTCTATTCATTGGCGTTATTAACTGGGCATCTATTTCTTGGTGCTGCATTTGGCGATGCTTGGACAACTCAATTACAAGCAAAAAAACGACCAGGTTTAATCCCTAACCATGTATGGAAGTTAATTAAAGAGGTTGTCAACAACCCTCGACAGCACAGGTATACAGCGACTTCGTTTGCGCAGCAACTAGCCAAGATCGATACCCAAAAATTTGGTGCTGATGTAAGTGCTCCCTTATTTAGTAGTTTACGGAATGCTGATCTCGTTCTAACCAAACATCGAACTATTGACAGAATTCAAAGTGGTCGACTCCGATACTTAGAAGCGAGTTTGGTTCTGTGTGTCGTAATTATCACTGGCACATATTTATATAACCAAGGTCAGCCTGAATGGAAATCGATTGTTAAATCTACCAGCAGTTCAAGTAGCCTTGTGAGCACTATTAAACCTGCACAAACCGCGTCTTTTTTAGCGCAGTCTCCATGGGATATTGAATTCGCGTTACAAGATATGGAAAAAGATGTCGTCTCGACAGCTCCTTACCGAGAAGCTTATGAAGTCCAACAGAGCAAATTAGCTAAGTTGTATAAAAACTATGAATCGGACTTGAATGAATATGAAGGGGCGGTCGATCTACTTCCTAAAACTCTGATGTCGATCCGGCATGATCTCGTTGTTTTGCGAGAAAAACTGAACAGTGACGGCTCTCTATTTCCTTATGCAGATAAAGCGCTGACGGAAACGATGGCAAGTCTGAATAAGGCGACCATCAATTCGCAAAATATTGCCGCCTTTGGTGGGAATCAAGAACAGCGTTTAGTCGAACTCATCTTAGATGGGAAATCAGATGTTGCAGACAGTGATATTGAAACTGCTTGGAAAGTAAACCAGTCAAGAGCCTACTTTTATAGTCATGTATTACCGCGAAAAGTGCTCAGCGGAATAGATGCCTCGATAGAGAAAAATGCAAAGCAGCATTATTACACCAAAGCAATTCTTGAGGCAGAAGCTGCGCAATCATTTTTTGGTAACACGCCAAAATTGAAAGCTAAAGTAAGAGCTCTAAAAGTAGCAAGAAGCGAATTTATCTTGTTCAGTACTGTAACTGAACAATCAGTATTTGGCCGACAGAAACTTCACGACTCGTTAGCTGATCTAGAGACTAATGCCCCTAAGAAATTCAGCGAAATAACGGAAATTCTTAATAGTATGGCAAGTGATTCTATAGACAAAAGTCATCAACTATCTAAACCAGCGCGAGGTGCTATAGCAATCGAGCGAGCAATTAGAAATTACAATTCTGAAAGCAGAGGTTAACTTGAGTCTGATCGATACTGAAACGCTATTAGCACCAATATCTGAACACTCACCAACTGGTGAGGATGCTAGGTACGAGTTTTGCTATGAAATGATGGAAGCCGAAGTGAAAAAATTTGGTTCATTATTTGGTGAGACTGTTGACTGGCATATAGTAAAAGTCCATTCGATTGAAGTGCTAAGTCAGCATAGTAAGGATCTTAAAGCGCTTTGTTATCTGATCCGTTCTTTGGTAGAGGACAAAGGCGAGATAGGGCTTGAGGAAGGATTATCTTTGCTCAATGACTCAATCAGTCGTTTTGGTCATGAGTTATACCCTAAACGTAAAAGAGGTAGAGATGGGGCTGTTGAGTGGCTCAATCATCAATTCAAACTCGTCGCGACTAAATTGTCTGCAGAATCCCTTGACTGGGAAGTTCTATCTCGATGTATCACACTAACTGAAGGTATCCAGCGTCAGTTTGACGAGATATTTCAAGACTCTGATGTAGACTTTTTCGAATTAAAAAGTCATTTGAATCAACTAATGCAGAACGCATCTTTAAATGAAGAAACGTTGGTTGAACACAGTTTGGCTGATTCCGAACCGCTCATTGATGTTGTTGCACTGTCCGAGAAAGCGATCGTTCCACAAAGCCACGAAGCTGACAGTCCGAAGACGCACACCACGCCTAATCAGAAACGAAGTAAACCTCGAGAGCACAGCACTGTAGACGTTGACACAGATTTTTCATCTCCGGCTGCATCAAAGCGTACGTTAAAAAAAGTGTCTGAGATCATGGTGCATTCAAATCCGACTGAACCTTTAGGATATCGGATTTACCGTCACCTGACATGGGCCGACGTTGATGGTTTACCTGATCACAAAGACAATCTAACGCCTCTTAGCCTCGCTGTGTCATCAGACCAGCAGGCGGAATATCGAGATAAAGCAAATCAAGAAAGTGATATCGATACGATCAAGCGTTTAGAGCGAACACTTACTGATGCGCCATTTTGGCTGACTGGGCATTATTTCGTTTATTCAATGTTAGACAATCTTGGGTATGACGAAGCTGCGTTGGCTGTAAAGCAAGAAACAAAGAGATTTGTCGATTCTTTTGAGGGAATTGAGAACCTCTCTTTCAAAAATTCTATTCCATTTGCGGATGAAGCAACGATTACTTGGTTGTCTACAGGTAACGCTTGTCCTTCGGGTAAGTCGTCAATAATTCAAACTATTGTTGTAGCTGAAGATGATCTATCTGAGATGGAGGATATTGCCCTAGGTGACTTGGGTAAATATGTGGCTGAACTGTCAAACAAACTCGAGTTGGATAACTCCGGTCGTGGACAATTCATGTTGCACTTAAAGTTAGTGAAAGCCTACCAAAGTGTTGGTTTATACCCTTTGTGCTTGCCTTACTTGGAACAAAGTTGGGCGGTGGCTAAGGAACTAAATCTATCAATTTGGGAACCCCATTTGTTTTTTTCTTTAGAAAATCTAATTCAAAAAACTCTAAAGGAACTATATCGAACTAAGGATTTTTTACCTGTGAGATATAGCGAATGGGAAACAATTTATGACCAGCAATAAACTAGAAAGGACTAATTATGTCACGTGATGGCTCGGTGGCTCCGAAAGAGCGAATTAATATACGTTATGTTCCAGCAACAGGCGATGCGTCTGATGATGTTGAACTGCCCCTAAGTATGATGGTTGTCGGTGACTTCACTGCTCGTGCAGATGAAACTCCGATCGAAGAGCGTAATCCGATTAATATCGATAAAGATAACTTTAACGAAGTATTAGAAGGTTACGCACCGAATATCAAAGCAAATGTTGAAAACCGTCTTTCTGATGAAGAAGGTGCGCAAATTGGCGTTGATATTACATTCAAAAATATGAAGGACTTTACTCCAGAGTCGATTGCGAAGAGCGTTCCTGAGCTGAATGGTTTACTAGAACTTCGTGAAGCCTTGGTTGCATTGAAAGGCCCTCTAGGGAATGTACCTGCTTTCCGTAAGAAGATTGCAGCAGTTCTTCAAGATGAAGAAGCAAGAAAGAAACTTTTGGATGAACTAAGCATTGGTGCAGACCAAGGCGAAAAAGCAGAGTAAGGAAGATCATGTCGGCAGAAGCACAAGCACCAGAACAAGAAGCCGCTCTAGTTGAGTCAGGCTCTCTTCTGGATAGCATTTTAAATGAGACTCGCATTAAACCTAGTGATGAGGGTTTTGACGTTGCAAAGCGTGGCGTTGAAGCATTCATTGGTGAGTTATTAAGCAGCTCAACAGTAGAAAAAGTAGACCAGTCTTTAGTTGATTTGATGATCTCTGAGATTGATCAAAAGTTGTCTAAACAGGTTGATGCAATTCTTCACAACGAAGAAGTTCAAGCGATTGAATCAACATGGCGTGGTCTTAAATATCTTGTTGATCACACGGACTTCCGTGAAAACATTCAAATCGAACTTATTTCGGCTAAGAAAGACGAAGTTCTGGATGATTTTGAAGATGCTCCTGAAGTAGTGAAATCAGGTTTATATAAGCAGATTTATACTCGTGAATACGGTCAATTTGGTGGTAAGCCTGTAGGTGCCGTTATTTGTGATTACCAACTATCTGCGTCTTCGCCTGATATTAAACTAATGGAATATATGGGTAATGTAGGTGCTATGTCTCATGCACCATTTATTACTTCTGCATCTTCTCAATTCTTTGGTTTAGATTCTTATGAAGAATTACCAAACTTAAAAGACTTAAAGTCGGTATTTGAAGGTCCTCAGTATACTAAGTGGCGCGGATTCCGTGAGCACGAAGACGCACGTTATGTTGGGCTGTGTACATCACGTTTTATGCTGCGTACGCCATACTCAGTTGAAGACAACCCAATTAAGGCGTTTGACTACGATGAAATGGTTACGGACAGCCATGACAATTACCTTTGGGGTAACTCAGCTTATGCTATGGCTTCAAAGATCAGTGAGTCGTTTGCAAAATATCGCTGGTGTCCAAACATTATTGGCCCGCAAAGTGGTGGTGCGGTAACCGATTTACCGGTTTATAACTTTGAAGCGATGGGTCAGATCGAAACTAAGATCCCAACCGAAATTCTGGTTTCTGACCGCCGTGAGTATGAACTTGCAGAAGAAGGCTTTATGGCTTTAACAATGCGTAAAGGTTCTGATAACGCAGCGTTCTTCTCGGCAAACTCAGTTCAAAAACCAAAAGTGTTTGCGAATACACCTGAAGGCAAGCAAGCTGAGATGAACTACAAGTTGGGTACTCAGCTACCTTACATGTTCATTATTAACCGCTTAGCTCATTACATTAAAGTACTTCAACGTGAGCAAATTGGTTCTTGGAAAGAGCGTACCGATTTGGAAGTTGAGCTAAATAAATGGATCCGTCAATACGTATCTGACCAAGAGAACCCGCCAGCAGAAGTTCGTGGTCGTCGACCGTTACGAGCGGCTAAAGTCGAAGTGTCTGACGTTGAGGGTGACCCAGGTTGGTATAAAGTATCGATGTCTGTTCGTCCTCACTTCAAGTACATGGGCGCGAGCTTTGACTTATCTTTGGTTGGTAAGCTAGACCAATAATAAGTTTGGAAATAAATAAGCGGCCAGGTTTACTGGCTGCTTTTTTTCTTAGAGTGTTATATGGAAAAAGGTTACCGATTATTAGAACGAATTGAACTTGGTGAGCCGAAAAATTGTTATGAAAAAGTGGTTTCACATAGGCATTTAATTGAATCCATTCATCTGCACCTTGCTGATTTGCTTAATACTCATGCGGGTAATTCAATGATCGATCGGGAATATGGCTTACCTGATTTCAATGATGTTCTATCGAACAACACCAATTTAGTTCGTCACATCCAAAAGAACATCACTTCCACAATAGAAAGCTTCGAACCTCGGCTACGAAGTGTTGAAGTACATTACCGAGAAAATCACAACAACCCTCTTCAATTAGGCTTTGGCATATGCGGAGAAGTCTTACACAACGGTGGAAAAGTTCCGATGTCTATCGATGTCTATATGGGAACTGACGGCCAATTTAACGTTTAGTAGGTGCCCATTGAGTAACAGTAAATACTTTCAAGATGAACTCACATATCTACGAGAATCCGGCAGCGAATTTGCCAAGTACAATCCAAAACTGACCAACTTTTTGTCTGAAGGAACATTCGATCCTGATGTAGAACGTCTTCTTGAAGGTTTTGCGTTTCTTACTGGCCGTATTAGAGAAAAGATTGATGATGAACTCCCAGAGCTCACTCAGTCGTTAATGACGCTGTTGTGGCCACATTACATGCGCTCGATTCCTTCGTTATGCATTAGCGAACTAACGCCACACTCCGGAAGTGTCACTGAAAAAACAGTGGTAAAGCGCGGGGCTGAGATGGCTAGTGAACAAGTGGAAGGTACGCAATGTTTATTCAGAACCTGCTATGACGTAGAGCTTTTCCCCTTAAAAATCACAAGCATTGACCAAAGCAACAGTCGAACAAGCTCATCTGTTGATGTGACACTTGCGACTGAACATGGGCTAGAGTTATCTCGTATCGGGTTAGATAAATTAAGGTTTCATTTACATGGTGAGATCCATATAACTAGAATTCTTTTCTTATGGATATTTAGATACTTAGACTACGTCGAGTTAGACGTGGGCGGTGGGTATAAACGTAAACTTGGACCTGAATTTGTTAAACCGGTTGGGTACCAAGACGACGAAGCGATACTGCCATATAGCGACAATTCATTTGCAGGTTATCGTTTGTTGCAAGAATATTTTTCTTTACCAGACAAATTTATGTTTTTTGATATTACGGGTCTAGATTGGCTAAAAGGGATACCACAAAGAAGTACCGTGAACCTTAAATTCCATTTTAAGAGAGCATTACCTGCCGAAGTTGTCCTGAAAGATAAGCACTTAAGGTTACATTGCACGCCAGCTGTGAACCTATTCGAAAAAGATGGTGATCCAATTCGGCTTGAACATCGCCGAAATGAGTATAAAGTTCGGCCACAGAGTGACAACCAGGATCACTACGAAGTTTATTCAATAAACCAAGTAGAAAGTTGGAGCAAAAATGAAAGGCGACGAAAATCTCTTATTGAATTTGAGTCCTTTGAACACCAAATAAATCAAAGAGATAAACGTGATTTCTACAAGTCAAAAGTTTCAGAGCGAGTGAGTGGAAGAGGGCTTGAGCGTTATATATCTTTTCATACCCACAATGGGGATATTGCAGACCTAGGAACCGAAACGGTTTTGATGAAGTTATTGTGCAGTAATGCAGATTTGTCTGAAAGATTGTCTGTAGGAGACATCATATATACCACACATAAATCTCCAACTTACGCCACGTTTAGTAATATTACTAAACCTACGCAATCTGTTAGCCCGCAAGTGAATGGCGAACTCCAATGGCAACTGATTGCTAATATGTCATTGAATTATCTATCGCTCTCTAATATTGATGTACTCAAGGTTTTACTGTCTACATATGACTTCCATTCTAGAGTGGATAGGCAGGCTCATAGGGCTTCGTTGCACAGGCTTGACGGCATTATCTCATCAGAAATGAAACCTATCGATAGAGTGTTTAGAGGGGTATCCGTTCGTGGTAATCAATTTAAGCTTAAGATGAACTCTAGTTTTTTTGTCAATGAAGGGGACATGTTTTTGATGGCAAATGTATTGAATGAGTTCATACGCTTATATTCAAGTGTTAACTCATTTACAGAGTTAGAAGTCTATGATGAACGCAGTGGCGAAAGCTACCAATGGGCAAGTTTAACTGGACAGCAAACAATCTTATGATTGATGAATTATCAGAAAAAATAAACGAATTTAGCTTTTTTCAAGCAGTTTTGTTGTTAGAGAAGCACTACCAACTATTACCGGGCAGTGATTTTGTAGCGGTTGGTGAAAACAAATATTTTTATCAAGAGAGAATTGCGTTTAGTGTCTCACCAAACCTCTGTTTCCCCAAAAGTGATATGGAATTCATCAGTCATATGGAAAGGTCTGGTGAGCACTATTCGAGAATTGAAACTAACTTTTTAGGATTACACGGTTCAAGTTCACCTTTGCCCGCGAACTATACAGAAAAATTAGTAGGTAGAGATGATGATGATAATCCAGTTAGAGACTTCTTTGATTTCTTTCATAATAGATATACCAGTTTAATCTATCGTGTTTGGAAAAAGTACCGTTATCATGTTCAGTATCAAAGCGATGCAACAGATGACTTTTCTGGGCGTATGCTGCACCTAGCAGGGTTGTCTAATGTTATTCAAGAGTCTGATACGATCGGGCTTGATCGTGCAAAGATTTTGTCTTACGTCAATCAGCTATCTACCAGGACACGCTCTCCGAAACTGATTTCTGGCATTGTTGCGCACTATTTTTCATTACCAAGTGTTCGAATCGAAGAGTGGGTCTTTCGAAGAGTAAAAATTGCCGAATGCCAAAGGAATCAATTAAATAGAACGAATTGTATTTTGGGTTCAAATTTACATTTAGGTAAGAGCATCCCAGATCTAAACGGTAAGTTTAATCTTTGTATTGATAACATTGATTTCGAGACGTTCCGAAAGTTCTCCTATGGAGGAGATTTCCATAAAACTTTAGTGGGGTTGATGCGTTTTATTCTTCGTGACCCCATGTCTTGGGATTTAAAGCTAACCGTTGATTTAGACTCAGTTCCAAAGAACCAACTCGGTCAAGGTGATGGGACGAGTTTGGGGCAAACTTTTTGGTTGGGTCAAGCAGGTACGAAAGATGCGAAGATTAGAGTAATTGGAGGCATTTAAAAAAGCCGCTCATAAGAGCGGCTTTATTTTTAACGACTGATTGGCTGGTGTAGCACTACTGTTGTATTGAGAGAGCGAATGCCATTGAAAGACTCTATCTCATTACATAAATGGTGTATTGATTGCAGATCAGGAGCTTCAATCAAAGAAATAATGTCGTAGGTCCCCCCAACAATGCTTGTAAGTCTGACTTCAGGTAGTTCTTTTAATGCATTACTTACATCATTTTTCTTACCTTTTTCACAAGAAATTAGCAAATAACTGGCCGCTTTTCTCCCGTCATTTTCTACTCTTATTTGTGCCGTATACCCTTTGATAATACCGGTCTTTTCAAGCCTGTTGATGCGTTCAGCGACCGCTGTTCGCGACAAGCCGATGTTGCGAGAAAGATTAGCAATCGATTCTCGCCCATTGGAGAGTAGATTCGAAAGAATTTTACGATCTAGTTTGTCTAAGCCTTGTAAACTAATGTTGGACATCATGTGTTCTGCCTTTTCTGAATTATTATTGTATTTGTATTTGTATTTGTATTTGTATTTGTATTTTTACTATATAGCTTCGGGTAGAGTGAAGTTATACAGCTCCGCTAACGTAAACGGGTTTTTCTGAGTCAAAGGAGTGATTCGCAAGCTCAGATCTCTGCCTGATACTTTTATATCACTCACGAAGCTACCGTTATGGGTATTTGTTAACGTTGAGTCACCAAATAACCGATAGATAGCCCATTGACCATTCTTGCTTAGTACATGTTGTTTACCTTCGTCTGTTACATCTTGAATTGTTATACTGATATTGAAATCTCCATTTTGAGGAGGCCACTCAAGTTCGCGAATTCTGCTGGGACCATGGTAATAGTTGATATTTGAGTCCGCTATTTTTAAGCTTGCTCTGATCGCACTAGAATCAAGATCAAGTACCTTCGCACTAAATGGAAGGTACAAACGGTTTGTACTCTTGTTGATTAGTGTATCTCTGATGACATTGTAATTTCGTAACTGAACAAGCAGTTCTGGTGAGAGAGGCATAATTTCACCTTCTACTTGTTTTGGCGTCCATAGGTTTGTGTCATAAAAAGGAGCGAAATTTTTATCGATAAATGCATCAAGCAAGCCTCCCGATGCGAAAAGCAGCTCAAAGTCTTCGATCGAAATTTCTTCTGTTGCACTTAGATCAAAAGGGTACCTTCCTAAACCTAACTCTTTGAACTTAGAATAGATCTCACTATACCAAAGAGTCTGTATTCCTTTTGATGATTCAGAAATCATCACGGACCAGCTCTGGTTAACTACGTCTAAAAGCCAACTTCTTACTGGCTCAGGAGATTTTTGTGCAATTTGTTTTAAACGAATCAGAGGATCGGCATCCGTACTACTCATCCGGTGTTGTGCTGCAGACAACGCTGCCATTTGAGGGTCCGGTGCGTCTGCTATATCTTTCATATACGTACGAACTCTGCTCAGTGCAGTTATCGTTTCATCCCATGGTGTAGGGGAGTTTGGGGTTTCGTTAATTTGCAATTGATTCAAGATGTGGAAAGCTTGTTCAACTCTTTTCATTAATAAGTAGTCAGGCTTTACAACTTCTTCAACGAGTTCTGGTGCTGCTTTTACGGCACCCGTAAGTTTAGGGTTAACTTGAGCCATTAATGCTCCTTGTTGACCGATCGGTGAAAACTGCGTGTTTGTATAAACTTGTTTTAGAACCGTTGTCATCGGAGAAGATGGGCCAGAGATCAGATCAATGGCGTTAGTAATCTCCCCTATATTGTTATAACGCTTTACTTTTAGTTCGCTTAAAGCATTTCGCCAATAACTGATGTAGTCATCCGTATATTTTTTTCTTACTTGCTTCTTGAATGTCTCTTGTTCTTTGTCTGTTGGGATTACGTGGTTTGACAAACCCAATACCCAGTTGTCGGTGATGACTTGTTGCGACATTAAATCGACGCGAGGGCGGTAAAACGTACTGAAGCCTGTAGATGTGTAAACTTTATCGATTTCTAATCGTTGAGGATCCAAGTTGTCGTTGAAGACATTATTAAAGTCGAAACCGACTGCTCGCTGTAAATTCAAAGTGCCTAAATCAATGTCACCTGCTTGTTGTAACAAGCTGGCGTACACAAGATCTACATTTGAACTAGAGAGTAGAGAACGTCTTGTCGCACGCACCATATTCATGTTGATCGATACAGGTTCAAAATCAGTGCGGAAATATGCGTCCAAATATTTCATCACTGTCGTGATCGAGTCTGGTTGATCACTGAGTTTTTGGAGCGTTGACATCGTTTGCTGACGTAGAAATTTTATCTCGCGTTTTGTAGGATCATTCAACATTAAGTAACCTTTTAGTAAAGGCAGTGCATTATTAACGTTGTCTTGATTTTGTGTTAGTTGCAAACGATAACCTTGCTCAATTACTGGCATTAAGTGGTTTCTAATTTGCATTATGAGGGCGTTATAAGCGATTTTCGTACTTTCATCGAGACGACTTACATTCATATTCACAAGTTCATTATCTAGCGCTTGTGAGCCACTAAGCCATGCTTGATAAGATGGTTGTACAGTTTGGATCGCACTTGAAAGAGAACTTTCAAAAGAATTGCCTTTTGGGTAAGACGATTGTGAATCATCTATACCAATAAGCTGACTAATCACTCTCAGGTTGTCATCTAAAGTCGTTGAAAACAGGTAAGCACCACTACCTAGTAAAATAATGGAAGCTGCAACGGCTAGACGGCTCTGCCTCTGGATCATCCTAAGGTAAGTCTTGTTTTCACCTGCGAAATCAGATTCAGGCAGGATCTGAGAGTCCATTAAGAAACGCGTAAAATAGGGCGTTTCTGTTAACTGAGTATGTTCCGACGCAATGATCGGCAAGTTAAAGTAGTTGCTGCAACTCTTAGCTAATAGGTTGTATTTTCTACCACCTTGGATATTCGATATAAAAAACACTTCACGGATATCAAGAGAATAAGACCCAGTATTGAGTTCTGAAAGTCGTTCTATCACAGAAGCAATTTCAGACTGACACAATTCGAATTGTTTAGGGAATGCTAATATGGCTTGCTTCTCGTTAACGTCATTAGAGTGAGACGACGAATCTAACGCATTGCTCTCCATTACTTTTACTAAATTACGGAAGCTATCATGGTAGTACTCAACAAATACACCTTTAGCTTCCTTTAATGGAATTGATAGAAATTCAACCGAGGTCTTTAAAGAACTAAAGTGTATGTATTCCTTAAAGCCTTCTAGTTTATCGAGTTTAGACATCATTAGATAAAGAGGAATTGCCGATGATGTTTTGTCACTTACTGACTCTAATCGATGATTCAGAGCAGTTAATGTATAGTCAATTTGCTCTGATTCAGAAACGATTAAAAATTCAAAATCGATAAAGAAAAGACAACCTGAAAATGGCTTTCTAGGCTTGTGTTTAATGACCTCATCTACAAATGTGTTCCACAGAGCGCTATCGTTACTTGATACTTCTTGAAACAATAGGCGTTGATCCGGTTTGATATACACGGCGGAGTCTGACTCATACCATTCGAAAAAATCATTCTTTGCAGTACGAGTCTGATCCATTGGCTTGATTGCACTGGAGTTAAGTAGAAACTGAGTTCGACCCGCGTATTTATTGCCAATCATTAAATAGATTGGCTTTTTATTGGAACCAGAAAGAAGCGGACGGATGACCATGGCTAATGCTTCTTCTTCTGTTTCCAGCTTTAGGGCTTTAGTGTTGTTTTTCTTTTTTAGCCACAACGTTACCTGAAACAACGAATAGAAAATTGTTATAGCACCTAAAGCAATCCATAGGTAAAACTTGTCTGTTATATCTAGCCAAAGGATATAGATTGCAGCGATCGTAGCAGCAAGAAAGAGGAAAATGGCCGTTGATATAACAACAGGGTTCCTCATTAGTTTGTGTTTTAACATAAGCCTATTTCGTTGTTTTGAGTTTGTTGTAATACCGAGTCTTAAGACGGTTTTATGAGTTTTACGGTTTATTTGCTGACAGATCTGATTCTAAGGTTTTTATTTTGTGTAAATAGACGTTCAGTATCCGAAGAGATTTCTGTAGTTCTTTTTGTTGTTGTTCTTTTTCTGCATATTCAATGCGGCCAATCAATGGAAAAAGAGAGTTACTGTACTCATAAGCTCGTGCTGTCTTTTTACTTTCACTTCCTCTAATTACATTCGCAAATACAGTCCTGGCGTTAGAAAAGCGTCGGTGAAGTTGGGCGTAATCTGTGTTTAACTTTTCTTGTTCATTGGTGAACTCTTGGCGTAATCGTAGAATAGAAGACGAGTCCGGATATAGCTTGGTCAAATCAAGCGTCAATCGGTCTAAAATATCGATCTGATACACTTTGATTGGATCGGCAACCCAACCTTTCATTAGTGTGTCTAATTGGTTTACGACATTAGGTCTAACATCTTGAGAAATAGGAGCATATTCATATCTTAATGAATGTGCTATTTCATTAAGTTGTGAGATATCAGATGTGATGATTTGTTTAGTCAGATCATTTAGTTGGTATTGCTTATAAAAGAAGTGAGAGGACAATGCTAAAGCAAGAAATCCGGCTAACAGGTAGACGACTAAATAATTAGAGGGTGTTTTATCGTCGACTTTCGATGTTGTTGCAGATTGCTTATTTGACACATCAATTTTAATGGTTGATGGTTGAGCCACTGGTGTTGGTTGTTTATTTTCTTCTGGAGCTCGGTACTTTCGTTGATTCTCTGCTTCGCGCAGGTTTGCTTCGGTCTCTTTATGTTCATCAACCCATTGCTTTAAGATTCGACGTACCCCACCTAATGAAGGTGCTTTTATACCGTAATGTAGTCTTAGTTCTTCTTCAATTCTCATACATAAGCGATGGCAAGTTTCGATCAGCAGTACGTCGTCGGGGTTTGTTTTAATCGACTTTATTCGTTTTTCTGTGTGTTCAACCATCCAGTCTATCGCCCCAATCCTTGCGTTTGATTTTGTAACTTCTGGATATGCGGTAAACCAATAAACGACGCATAAGTCCAGAATAGAACTGAGTCCTTCAGCTAAACCTTTTAAGCCATCATTATGTGTTGCTGCGACAGTAAAGTAGCAACTACAACGGAAATCTTTGCTGTTTTTCGAAAGTATCGTTTTTGAAAGAGACTGAACCTTTTTCCAAGATACTCTCCCTGTCACCTTATTAAGGTTATTAATTTGACGTTTTATCTCTGTAAAATCATCTAATGCGTTTGGGTTAGTTCCGCTAGGCTTTTCTTCGTCAATAGGCCGTCTTGTGAAATCTGAGGAGAACATAATCTTGATATCCAACTGTATATATAACGAAATCGAAATTTAGCGATAACTAATAAATTTAGCCTCGCTTGTTTTTATATTTATATTTTTTCAAGGATTCTATAGTCAAACAGAATAATTTGAATGTTAAAAGATTTGAAAGTTCTGAATTTCAGCACTATGTGACCTTATTCACAAAAAGATCAAAAAACGTAACAATTTACGACTGAGCTTTATAAAGTTTCAGTGATGAAAGTCACGTTTATGGTCTTTGTTGGGAAAAATAATATGAACCTAACTATTCCTGTGTGTGGTGTTTTATTGATCAATAATTACTCTTATCAATGATTACATAAATATTAACTAACACTAAATTAGAAAAATGCTGGAAATGATTATGCTACAGCTTAAAGATAAAAAAGTGGCATGTTAGGTTTTTTGAATTTTGTAAATGCTAATTTTCTTGTATTGAACAATCTTCTTGCTTTAGATGATTGCTGGTCGTTTGATTTTTCAATTATTGATAGTTTTGATTTTATAAATGAATTTTATTTGTAATTATTCGTAATGCATTTTCTTGTAGATATATCGTTTTTTTTGCTAGTTATAATGTCGTAAATGGCGGGTTTGACCGTCTCCTTATTGTAAAAGACATAATACTTGCTATCTTGCTCATCTCGTTAATATATGGATGAACTCAGAGGGAAGCATGCGAAACCTAAGTCAAATCGGTCTAATATCCACAATGTGTCTTTTTTCGTCCATCGCGATCGCGAAGGGGGAAAGATATGGTGGCTCAGTAAATATGCTGAGCATAGACACTATAGAATATGAAGAAGGACCGAGTGGCCAAGTAGATGCTCTGCGTTACGGGTTCGTCCATACACGTCCAATTGATGAAAGTAACAACCGATGGCGTTGGTGGTTAGGTTTTAATTATTTGGCTGAAGACGACATCGAAGCTCCAAAGAATGGCGTGTATAACGAGGTAACCAATTACGAACTTCGTATTGTGCCTCAGTATGCTTTAGGTAGCTGGTCGGTGTTCACACCTTATATAGGTGCTGGCTTGTCTTTAGGTTACTCGCAATACTCAAACCGTTGGAAAGTTGACGACCAAGGCTTTCGTTACGGCGAACAACTTGAAGATATCGATCAATTTGAAGCTGGCGCTGTTGTTACTTTTGGTAGTGTGATCAAATTAGGAAGTAACCCAGACGCTCATTTACAAATAATCCCGCAAGCTTCATACATCTTACCTTTTTATAACGAGGGTCTAGGTGGTGTCGAGTTTAGTGTTTCTCTTCTGTTTTAAAGGCTGTTCATGCGTATAAATCAATTGGTTTTGGTGATCTCGAAGTGCCCTGAAGAATATGTTGGAGCTAAAAGTATCGAGATGCCTGAAGAAGGTGGATCTCTAGGGCGAGAAGCAGGTTGTACAGTGACTTTAACGGATCACAACCGATTCATATCTGGTACGCACTGTCTATTGAGTATATATGGAGACACTTATTACATTAGTGATGTGAGCACCAATGGAACGTTGGTTAATGGGAATAAAATCCTGAAGAATCAACCTGTCTCATTGTGTGACGGTGATAGAGTGTCTTTAGGTCAATATGAAGTGAGTATTTCTATTGAGTTGGTAACGACTTCATATGACATCGCTTCAGAAATCGCGCCAGAAAGAGACTCTACAGATCCTTTGATGAATTTGGAAGAATCCGTTGTTGAGGAAGAAGCAGAGACAGGCGCGCTTGAAGATCTCTTCATGGAAACGAAACCTGATGGAGTAGATACTCATGATCCCGTCGAGCACTTAAAATTCTCAATGCAGAGAGATGATGATTATTTGGTCCGAGACGAAAGTAACGAAAAAAATCTTATGAAGTCATCGATAGAACCACAAAGGCAAGTTGTTGATGACAGTTTAAGCATCCATTCTGAGTTCGACCTCCCTAGTCTGATTCCTGAAGATTGGATGGGGATGGAAGAAGAACAGCAGGCGAACCTGAATGCTCAAGACATCGCTGATGATCAAACTAAGATACCGAACCGTTTAAAACCAACAAACATTGAAGGTACCGATTTTAAGTCAGATACGCTTACCGGCAGTTCAGATGTTCCCAAGCGTAAACCGACAAAAGTACCGCCTGTTACTATTATCCCTAATTCCGAAAATATACAAAGCCACAAGTGGGAAGAGGTGACACAAGAGTTTGTCCCTCATACCGAACCACAAGAGCAGCCTGTTGAAAGTGAGAGTAGAACTCAGAGTAATACCGCATTGAGTGAAACTTCTTACGAACATGAAAATGTAACACATGCATTCTTTGAAGGACTGGGTGTTGATTTAGAGTCTGACACGAAACATGACGCTTTATTTTTTAAACAAATGGGCGCTTGTTTGCGATTGTGTATCGATAATTTGTACAAAGATTTACAGAGTGTTGAAGAGCTTACTGACGAAAGCTCCTTTGCTCACAATGATCTTAGCCTAACTACATTGATGTTAACGCTAAATAGTCAAAATCTATTGGCTCCAAATGAGCTAATTGAACAGATACTGGATGAACTTAGCGAGCACGATACCTTATATGCGAAGGCAATTAACGATTTGGTATTGGAGCAACTAAAAGCGAATGATCCTCAGCAGTTTGCAAACACTTTAAGCCAGGAAACGCGCTTCCTTAGTAAGTCAAAGCTATGGCAAAAGTACAGCGAACATTATGAGCAGAATACTCGACAATTCAATGAGTCGACATTTAAAGCGTTGATGAAAGACAGATACAGTAAGGTTGCAAAAGCTGATCATGCGTAAACTTATAATCCCCATTACCTTGTTTCTATTATCAGGTTGCTCTATGTGGGAGCAATTTAAAGAATCATCTGGAATTACACCAGAAACATCTTCAATTGAACTCGTGATAGAAGCGTCAGAACTTCTCAATGTACGAGAGCAGGGACAATCTTCTCCGGTCATTCTGAGAGTTCATGAACTCACTTCACCTGTTTTATTTCGTAGTTTGGATTTCTTTGCTCTATTCGAAAATGATAAAGCGTCCTTAGGTGATGAGTATATTAAACGATATGAATACCAACTGCAGCCGGGCGATGAGCTACATGAGATTTTAGAGTTAGATCCAACGACGCGTGCATTAGGTTTTTCTGTGGCATTCAGAGATATTGATGGCTCGTCTTGGCGGAAGGTTGAAGTGATCGAAGAAAAAAGTGAGTACTTTCTGAGATTAAAAGTAGAGGGTAGTGAATTATCTTCGAACAATACTCGCGGTATTGAACAGACGTATTTTTAAGGAACTGACGAATGTCTTTATATAACCCAGTTGTTTGGCAAGATGGTATGTTCATGAAGCCTCAACACTTTCAGCAACTCGATAGGTCTCAAGGCAAGTTATCTAACATGCTTAGCTCTAATAGCTCTCCCTTACACTGGGGAGTGAAAAAAATTGAGATTAACACTGAGCTACTGGCACTTGGCAAAATCGGGATCACACGAGCAGAAGGTATCTTACAAGACCGTACTCCATTTGATTTACCGCTTCTTGCTGAGCTTCCAGAAGTAAGAGATGTTGACCCTTCTATTGCGGATAAAGTGGTGTATTTATGCTGTCCACTGCCATCAGAACGATCTGAACTCTTTGGCGGAAATGGAGACGGTGCTCGCTATAACATGGAAACCCAAGAAGCCGTAGATGCATGTTATGAATCAGAAGATATGGCAAGTATTGTGGTGGGTAAGCTTAACTTTTTCTTAATGTACGATCATGAAGATAAGAGCGCATATACATCAATTCCCATTTTGAAAATTTCGGAAGTGAAGCCAGACGGAAGCATCATTCTGGATGACAACTATATTCCGACGTGCATTGATATTCACGCATCTACAGTTTTGAGCAAGTTCGCGACGGAATTCGCGTCAATGCTTAAACACAGAGCCGAATCGATTGTTCAGCGTTTAGGTGTGGTTGACCAGCAGGGCGTATCGTCTGTTGCTGATTTTATGTTGTTACAAGCCTTGAATCGTTATGAGCCGTTGTTCTGGCATTTTGCAAGTGTGGAAGGCGTTCACCCAGAGTCATTTTATCGGATCCTGTTACAAGCGGAAGGTGAATTATCTACACTGTGTTCCGCATCTCGTAGACCACAAGAGTTTACAAAATACAACCATAGCCAACTGACCGATTGTTTATCTCGTACGCTTGATAGCGCGAAAATGACATTAAGTGTTATGTCAGAACAACGTGCAATACCTTTAACATTGAGAGAGCAAAGCTATGGAATTCGAACTGCAGCAATTCCAGACAGTAAAATTGTCGAATCTACGACGTTTATTCTTGCTGTTAAAGCAGACGTACCACTTGATATTCTGCATACGCAGTTTGTAAGCCAAACCAAGATTGGTTCGATCGACAATATTCGCGATTTGATCAACTTACAATTGCCGGGTATTGAAATGAAACCAATGCCAGTGGTACCTAGAGCGTTGCCTTATCATGCCGGATATACCTATTTTGAGCTCGATAAAGCAAGTGACGAATGGAATGCATTGAATAACACCGCAGCAATCGCAGTCCATATTGCTGGCGACTTCGCGAACTTATCACTACAGCTTTGGGCTGTACGTTTATGAGTTACGCCGAAAACGACGTCACCGTAGTACTATTTCAACCAGAACCAGGCAAACCAATGGAGGTTATGCCTGCACCTGATTTATCTAGAAATATTGCGGTAAGAGACCTAAACGTGGAGAGCATGGGTGTTAACCCGTTGGTCGATCAGTTTACTTGGTTAATAGCCAGTCTCTCATGTATGTCTTCGATTCCTTGGTTGGACGATCCTGGTCCTTTTAGAGAACAAGTTGCACGAGAAATTCGTAAAGGTGAACGAAAGCTCAATGAAATGGAGTTGGATCGGGCATCAATATTGGTTATACGCTATTGCTTATGTGCAGCAATAGATGAGTCTGTGTGTAGGCAAGAGTGGGGGGCAAACAGCCATTGGAGTACAAACAGCTTATTGTCGGAGTTCCATAACGAGACATCTGGCGGCGATAAGTTTTTTACTATTTTAGAGCGCTTGAAAGCTGATCCACGAAAATACAGACACGTTATCGAATTCCTTTATTTATTGCTTCAACTTGGGTTCAAAGGCAAGTACGGCCGAGAAGAGCGCGGTAACGAAAAGCTTTCAGACATAGGAAACACAATTTATCGCTTAGTCCGAGACGAGCGTTTAGCCGAACAGGAAAAAGTAACGTTAGTTAACTTAAAGGCGAAGTATTTAAAAAAACCGCTCAAACGGGTTATTTCTCCTAAGTTAATTCTTGGCGTCAGTACAGTAATCTTTGGTGTTATGTATGCCGCGACTTACTTGGTCATTGACCTAAAATTTCAGCAGCTTCTGGATGTGTATCAGTAGCATCAGATTTAATTGTGAGATCTTCTGTCCGTTTTTAAAAATAGACTCGAAGTAACAGTCTCATCCTTCATTTTCACTACGTACTTAGAGAGATTGCAGCCTGCGATCTCTTTTATCATACATCTATTGAAATTTAATTGGATTTACTATGGGCGTAACAGTTTGTGCGAATGGACTCAGCGTAGTTCATCAAGGCTCAGGAGGAGAAGCGAACGCAACACTCCCTGATGTTTGTTTAACAACAGTCGGCAAACCTGTTGTTCCTATCCCTTATGGTAACAATGCAAAGTCCGCCGATTTAGTAGGCGGCACCACGACCGTCTCTATGGATGGCGGTAACAGCATTGCTATTAAAGGCAGTAAATTCAGCGCCAGTACTGGCGATGCAGGTGGTGATAAAAAGGGCGTAGCCTCAGGCACTATTGAAGCCGAGGCCGAATTCATATCAGCTTCTCCTACCGTTAAGTTCGAAGGTGTCGGTGTATGCCGCCTTTCTGATCAAATGACCATGAATAAAGCCAACACCATGTGTTTAGGCGGTGCTCAAAACCCTTCGGTTTCTGTGACAGAAGAGCAAGAAGGGACGTATACGGTAGACCTGTTTCTTTCTTATTCTGATGGAGAACCTGTTCAAGGGGCTACATATAAACTGATTGATCAAACCGGCGCTTCCTTTGAAGGTACATTAGATAATGCAGGCAAAGCTTCGGTGAGTGGGGTTGCACCTGGTGAATTTAACATTGACTATGGTGAAGATAGTCGCGAATTCATGCCAAACATCCCAACTAAAACTAACCCTAATTTCAACCCAAATGCGAATGCTCAATTAATTATTGAAGAAGCAAAGCGAGGCGAGGTTGGTTTTTGGGAAAACTCCTGGAAGAGAATGTCTGGCGCTGCCAGCTGGGTCTGGGGAGTAATTTTAGGTGACTTTAATGATGACTCATCGGTAGAGCAAATCATAGCCAACACAGCGCTGACAATGATTCCCGTCGTAGACCAAGCTGCAGATGTACGAGACCTGTCAGCAAATATCATGACACTATTAAGTGAAGAAGAACGAGATAAGCCAGAAAATTGGTTGGCACTCTCTTTGACTTTGATTGGTTGTGTCCCAACGTTTGGCAGTGCAGTTAAAGGTACATGTAAAGTTGCTTTGAAAGGTGGTAAAGGTACATCGAAAGACACTTTACTCGCGGTACTTCGTGGTATGGGTAAAGGTGACCCAGAAAAGTTCTTACGTACATTAGATTGGGTTGATTACGCCAAGCAGGCGAGCAATATTGTATCGGATGTTCTAAAGCCTTGTATCGAAGTGGCGAGTGAGCTTGCTTCTTTCGCCAATCGCATGGGAGCTGATGAACTAGCAGAATACTTCTTAAAGCTAGCCGATGAAGTGAAAATCATCGATAAAATGGTGCCGGATAAACTAAAAGAAGCGATGGGTGAGTTTGACCAGTTATTCGCTCGAGTTTTGGGTAAAGGTGAGAGAGCATACCCAGCAAAAGTGAAACACAATACTGGTCAATCGGCGCAATCTGGAAGAAATTCGAGTAAGACAAATGAAGAGAAAGGTAAGAATCCTGTTCGGTGTAAGATTTGTCGTCGTCTTGCTGGCAAAATAATTGGCCAGTGTGCTGAAGCTAGTAAAATAAAACAGTAAGGGGCTAAAATGGGTATTAGAGAAAATGAAGGTCGCTATATTCGTTCGCGTAGCCTTCGTGACTCTGCAGTTAAAAAGAAGCATCCACTAAACTTTATGAATAGGGCTGTAGCATCACACCATATTATTTCATGTGATGCTACACGAAGGCTTTCTAGTTATCGTCGAAAACAAATCACTTACAAAGGCTATGATGTGAATCACCTTTGGAATCTAGTTATTTTGCCGATGCAGGATAAAATCGCTTGTCACTATCAAATGCCATTACATAGATCTAGTCATAAAGACAACGCAATAGTAACTCATTATGAGAAGTCTTTAGGAGTTTCCATTGCCGGCTTACAAAGCAAGCTGGATCAAGAAATGTTGGCTGAAAATGACAGAGAAAAGAAAAAGGTCCTAGAGGACGATATTGCAGTAATCGATGTTCTAAATGGGTATCATAAAGTGGTAGGTGTAAAGTTGGCGCGTGCTCTTAAGGGGCTAAGCTGTAGAACGAATAAAGAACGATTTACTGCTAAGTTGGACGATCTATCAATAGATATACTAGGTGAGATTAGTCGAAATAAATTATTACTCTTACAGAGAGGGGCTCATTTTGCACCGGGAGAAAGCGGATGTGAGATGTGCAGTGAAGCAGCTTCAATGACCAACCGAGTACATTTTAATAGTCTAGATAGCGCTCCTAGCAAATTAGAGGTAAAAGCTTTTTGCTACAGTGGGCGTCGATTAAAAACGATCAAAGAGCAAAAATAAAGTAGGGCGTATATGTATTTCTCATTAATCTCCGAAAATTATTTCACATCTAGTGTGAACTTTGTACCTGTTGACGATCGAGAATCGTTGTACAGTACGAACCATTATCATCCTACTTCATCGGTAAATCCGATTGTATGGTTGGATAGTGAGGGGGGAAGTATCAAAAAAGTTGGACCGATTGTTGATTGTGGTGATTTATCGGTAAGCGCTAAATTTGCTGAAGCGTTAATGAGCTTCGACCCTTACGGTGTTGAGTATTATCCTTCACAACTCGATCTCGAAGATGGAAGTGTCAAAAATCGATATATTATAGCAATCAACAACATTATCGATATTTTAGATGAAGATCGCTCAGATATTGAAATATCTCCAAGAAGTGGTGAGCCCATAGTCCATGAATTGTTTTTATCAGAAGAAAAGCTAAAACAAATTCCTTTAGAAAATAGAGTTGCATTTAGAGTGAAAGGTGCTGAGACAGCAATGTTTTTTTGTGAAGAGTTGTTTGACGTTGTTGATTCGGTAACGGAATTCGATATTTTGAGAAAAAATAAAATAGATATAAATGACCTAGCTCCAAAGTTTTAAGGTAGACCATTCATGAATGATGAATATCAAGTATTAACTAAACAATCTTTAGCTAATTTCCAACTCCAACAAAGCCCTAAGCCAATTGTACCTGTAGAGCCAGATTTGTTGCTGGAAATGACCTTCTCTCCAAAATTATTTATTATCGATGATATCGCTGAAAAAGTTGAACAATTAGTGGTGCACGGTGTGGAATGGTTAGATGCTCGTGTGGATTGTTCTCCAAGCCAACCGTCGGATGATCAAATCAAGGTATATGAAGACTATCGAATGCCATACATCCACCAGACGTACAAATTGACCAATCAAGAAAAGCAATTTGGTAAGTTAAATTGGATCGATGCTGAAAATACTGAGTTTGATTTTTCTAAGTTAGAGAGCATTCCACTAGAAGAAAGGCTGATCTTCAAATTAGAAGAAGATTATGGCTTGGTTTTTATTCACCAAAGCGTGATTGATTTACTTAAGCAACATGTTAAAGATGTTTGGGTTAGAGACGTTTAAATAAATCGCTGTCAGGCGCTTTTTTATTTTCAGGCCTAAACCACCTACTTCAGTAGGTGGTTATCATTCAGTTTGGTTTTGCCTGTAGTTCTACCCATGTTAAATGCTCCCTTGATTTTTAGCGAAGTCAAAGAGGACAAATAACATGAGCAGATATAATCAAGCTTCCCACGTATTTTGGAGATGTCAATATCACATAGTGTGTACAGCAAAGGGCTTTGTTTCCTAAATCAG
>NZ_JBFRVD010000045.1:0-519 GCF_041474985.1 Vibrio sp. 10N.222.49.C9
CTCTGAGACAGGTGCTGCATGGCTGTCGTCAGCTCGTGTTGTGAAATGTTGGGTTAAGTCCCGCAACGAGCGCAACCCTTATCCTTGTTTGCCAGCGAGTAATGTCGGGAACTCCAGGGAGACTGCCGGTGATAAACCGGAGGAAGGTGGGGACGACGTCAAGTCATCATGGCCCTTACGAGTAGGGCTACACACGTGCTACAATGGCGCATACAGAGGGCAGCAAGCTAGCGATAGTGAGCGAATCCCAAAAAGTGCGTCGTAGTCCGGATTGGAGTCTGCAACTCGACTCCATGAAGTCGGAATCGCTAGTAATCGTGAATCAGAATGTCACGGTGAATACGTTCCCGGGCCTTGTACACACCGCCCGTCACACCATGGGAGTGGGCTGCAAAAGAAGTGGGTAGTTTAACCTTTCGGGGAGGACGCTCACCACTTTGTGGTTCATGACTGGGGTGAAGTCGTAACAAGGTAGCCCTAGGGGAACCTGGGGCTGGATCACCTCCTTATACGAAGATA
>NZ_JBFRVD010000046.1:0-197 GCF_041474985.1 Vibrio sp. 10N.222.49.C9
TCGATTGAGTACGCTAAATCGCCTGACACCGGTGCATCATCAACGGCAGTTACACTCACATCGATGTTTGCAGAGACCGTATCGGTTCCGTCTGACACATCGAAGCCGAAGTTTACGTCACCATTGAAGTTTTCATTTGGCGCAAAGGTGTAAGTCCCGTTGCCGTTGTCGGTCAGGATACCGTCGCCACCATCGTA
>NZ_JBFRVD010000046.1:951-23018 GCF_041474985.1 Vibrio sp. 10N.222.49.C9
CCTTCAACCGTTAGGTTGTCACCTTCAATGTCTGTCGCACCAGAAAGGAGGTCAGCGTCGGTGAATACAAGAGTTCCGTCTTCCTCGATTTCAAACGTTTTATCTTCAGGAACAGGCGCGTCATTAATCGAGCGTACCGTTAAATCAATTGCGCTGCTAATCGTTTCTTGGCCGTCACTGATGTCGAAAGTAAGGTCAAGTTCACCATTAAAATCAGCTGAAGGAACAACGGTGAAAGTACCATCACCATTGTCTTGAACTGTTGCATCATCACCAACTTGAACGTTAGAAGCAACAAGCTCGTCCCCATCTACATCACTTGCGTATTCGAGTAATTGTTCTTGAGTGAATGTTATGGAGCCATCTTCATCCATGATGTAAGCCAGATCTTGTTCAGCTTCTGGCGCATCATTTTCACTTTCCACTTTGATTTTAAACGTTTCGCTTACCGTTTCAGAATCAAAGTCATCCTCTACTTCGCTAATGGTCTCTTCGTCAGAAGCTTGAACATCAACTGCAAACGTCTCTTCTACTGTTTGTGAATCTAGCTCATCACCAACTTGTTGGTCACCCGACTCTGAAGATGTCGCACTCGGCGCTGCTGAAGTACGCGCAGCTTGGCCTTGTTCTTCATTACCTTCAGCGTCTACACCACCTGTCGCAGCCTCTGCGATATCACCACCTACAGCTTGTGCGCCCGCTCCACCACCGCCACCACTGCCAGCAGCGTTATCCGAGCCAGCTTCAGAAGCGGCTCCACCAACTACATTGGATTGTGCAGCGTCTGAATCTCCATCACTTTCTGGCGTCTCTTCTTGCACAGCCGCACCAGAAGCAGAGGCATCTTCAGCATTACCTGCACCACTCGGATTTTCGTCTAAAGCCTGGTTAACTTCGTCTGCCGCATCCGCATTTTCAGCACCCGTCGCTATTGTCGACGCAATCGTGTTTTGTTGATTTTGTTGATTCTGCTGTTGGGAGGGCGTACCCGCGTCGTTCGTGTCCGTTTGTTCTACCGCGTCATTTAGATCTTCATTTTGGTTGTTTTGGTTATTTTGGTTATTTTCGCCTGCCATTACAGCCTCCGTTGCTACTAGCTAACTGATCGTATTTATAGAGGCATTAAAGGACATCATTTTGAAAAACCAATTTTTTATACAACATTTTTCATAATTTCTTTTTAAAGAGAAAGAATCAAAAAAAATTTGAAAACTGCCTTTAAAGATCCTTAGTTATTGTGATTAAAGCAATTAAGGGAGTGGAGCGATGATAGACATGACGAATTTGTTGCGCTCGGTCGACAACAACCACAAAGGGCTGCAATTGCTATTAGGCGATTTTTACAATGACTTTTCTGACGCAGCCCTAAATATAGAAGCGCTTCATAAAGGTAATCGTTTTGATGAACTCAACAGTTACTCAAAACGATTGAAGACCATCTTAACGTTGCTTTGCGACCAAGACCTTCCGCCAAAAATGGCCAAATTGGAACACTTGAGTAGACACGAGTTTCCTGCGCCGGAAGATCTAATAGAGGATGTAAAAACTGAATTGCACAACGTCAATCGACAAATCAACCACTTGTTGGATATTAAGGAAGTAATAGATGGCAAGTAACCGAGGTCAGTCATGAGCAATAACCAAATAGAACATCACCTCAGAAAAGCACTTGTTTCCAATAACGAGGCTTCTAAGGTCACAGCTGATGACACTATTGTGCTTGCTAGTGCCATGACCAGCGTTCACAAAACGTTGCTCATTATATTCTTGCTCGCTTTGGTCGCTATCGCCGTGGCGTCACAAGCACGTATTGACATTGTTGTTTCTGTACGTGGAGAACTGCTATTGGAATCGGATGTTGAGAAAGTTCAACATTTAGAAGGCGGGATATTAGAAGAATTGTTAGTCAGAAAAGGGGAAGTCGTTTATGAGGGCCAACCTATCGCTCGAATACGCTCACTTGACCGTAACACTCAACTTGATACCGTCAATACTGAAATTATTCAGATAGAGCTCGATAAGATTCGTTATGAAAGCTTACGCGACATGATAGAGCCTAACTTCGACGCTTTCATTGAGAAATACCCTGAGCAAGTTCAGGTCAACATGAATACCTGGAGACAAGAATTCTCTAAAAACCGTTCAAATGAAGAACTCATTACACACGATATTAAGCACAAGAACTCGTTGATCAGTTCAATGTTAAAGCGTCGCAAAAGTTCAGAGAATCAACTCTCTCTGATACGTAAGCAGCTCAACATCAAAAACACCCTCTATAAAGAAGAGATGGCGTCTTATGTCGACGTTCTTAACATGAAAGTACAAGAGTCGAATATGGTGCGTGAGATTGAGAACCTTGACGAATCTGTGATGAATGAGCGTTTCCAACTCGACAAACTGGAAAAGCAACACCGTGACTTGGTTGAGAATCGAAACTCTGAGTACCAAGCACAAATCATTCAAGCGAACAAAGACCTCAAGCTAAAGCGAATCTTACAACCGCAGCATTCCGACAAGGTTGATCGCCTAGTCGTCTACTCGCCAGTCGATGGTGTGGTCGATAAACTTCACTTCAATTTCCGTTCTGCTGTGATTCCGCCAGGAGAAAGTATCGCCGATATTGCCCCAATAAATAATTCGTTACACGGTGAAGCGAAGATCCCACGTAAAGACATGGGATTTGTCGAAATTGGTCAGGCAGTGAAAGTAAAAATGGATACCTATAACTTTGCAAAATACGGGTTTGTTGAGGGAACCATCGCCTCAATCAGCCGTTCATCATACGAAGAAGAAGACGCTGAATTCTATTTAGCTGAGATTGAAATTGACCGAAACTTTCTTGAACGAGGAGGCACTCAATACAAGTTATCACCTTACATGGAGTTTACCGCTGATGTGAAAACAGGCTCGCGTCGCGTGATCGAATACGCTGCGAAACCGGTGATGTCAGCCATCGAGGATGCTTTCGATGAGAGATAATCAATGAGCGGTAAACCTTCGTACAATATTTCCATACCCGCCCTACGTCTAAGCATACTATTTAGCGTGGTATTGGCTGCGCTCGCTTTCTATTTATACTGTTCTTGGTCAAAAATAGATTCAGTCGCACAAGTGCAAAGCGCCCCACTGCTCATACAAGCCCAGAAGCTTAATCAGACCATAGAACAAGATATTCAAACTCTGCAACAGTGTTTAAGTACCAACACTTGCGGCACTAACCAATTCAACCTGGTTAACTTGAAGCTTGAAATTGATGAATTTCGCTCTTTAGCCTCGTTGAACAAAACCGAGTTCAGCTTGGTTGGGGCAACTGAATACACACAACTGGAATTGGCGATTAATCGTTTCTCCGATAGCGCAAAAACACGTAACGACGTATTAGGCTTGTACCTTTCATTGACCAATAACTATCTGCAGATGGATGACAACTATCGCACCATGTTTAACAACCATGCAAATGACTTAATGTCAGAAAAAAACGAGTTCTTTATCTGGTTGTTTATGGTGGTCGTGATATTGGCTGTGATTACGATTCTATCCAACTCAGTTGCTATGTTGAAGCTAAAGAAATCCAGTTCTAACGAACGCGAAATCGACTATGAATTCGATGCCCTGTATCAAGAGCTGAAGCAGCTAGATTTACAACGTCTTGAAGAGCTTCTTAATGAAGTTAGCATCAACCCCAAGCAGCGTCAGATTTACTCTCATCTCAAACTTATTTTCAGTAAATTAGAAGACCAAAAGCGCAATAACGATCTCTACAAACAGTTGTATGCGCTGATCGGTTATGAGATTCGCGGAATTACAAACACCATCAACGGTGGCGTCCAATATCTGGTTCAAGAAACCGATGAAAACGGCGTGTTGATGGCGAACGATATTACCTCTGCGTGTAGCACACTATCTGAATTAGCAGAAAACTATAATCGCTTGATATCACAGGGTACGGAAAGCAAGTCGAAAGAGTTCTCTTTACTGAGTGTGTTATCTGAATTAATGATTCATATCAGTGCCAAAGTACAACGTAATGAAAGCCAACTTGACTGTTTTATCTCTGACAACTTACCCAATCGTGTAGAAGGTCAATCCACCAGCTTGTTCTGGATATTGTTCCTGCAGCTTTCCAATGCCATTCAACTCAAATCAAATAAGAAACTGTTTGTAACGATTGAATCGGGTGCGGCTTCAGACATGGAAAATACCCGTGTCACCATCAACCTCAACTTCTTATCAACACTGGATGTTTCTGTTGCCAAGCTCAACAAACTCCATTGGAGCGCACACAAAGACCATACAGCCAGCACAGATGACTTAGCGAAAAGCGTTCTGAAGGATTACGGATATTACGAGAGCCACTGGTTCCAGTCAGGGGCTCAGGAACGTTTTCAGATCGAGCTTGATCTTAAGGCTAAGAACTTCCACACAGAGAAAACTCGCTTTGATGGCAAGCGTTTACTCTTGTGTGCTAATACTCAAGTTCGCATCGATGTGATGAAGAAAATGCTCAGTAACTTGGGGCTTGATATCACCGAGATTCGCACTGCAAATGAGCTTTTCTCAGCGGCGAAAACGTTCGGTGATTACGATGCGATTATGCTCACCGATACCTTTGAACCCAACAAACTGCCCTCACTAAGTAAGACTGTGAAATCTCAGCTTAAGAACCACCCAAATACCAAGTTACTGTTGTCAGTGACCAACACTCAGCAAGCACAAGAGTGTCATAGCTTCGTCGACAAAATCATCAACGCCCCTGCTATCCCTTACGAGTTCATTCCAAACCTACTCACCATTATGGAAGCGGAAGCATCGGAAGAACAGATGGAAAACAGCTCATTCCTTATCGTAGAGGATGACCGAGTTCAACAAATTTTACTGAAACGAATCTTGACCAAACAAGAATATGAACCAGACATGGTTGGCGATGGCGCCGATGCCGTGAAGCACTTTATGAACAAGCGTTCTGACATCATCTTCATGGATTGCATCATGCCGGGTATGGGTGGCATCGAAGCCACAAAACGCATTCGCCAATTCGAACAAGAAAACGAGAAAAACCCTTGTACCATCATAGGTGCAACCGCATTGACCAGCAGTAACGAACACCAGGCTTGTATTGAGGCCGGAATGGATTACGTAATCAGCAAACCTTATAAAAGCGACCAAATCATCAAGGTGATCAACAAGTATGTGGCGGTACAAAAACTTAACTAGCAGCATCATAGCTGCGCTTACATTAAGCACGACACCTTCAGCATCGGCGACTACCCTGCTTGAGGCGGTAGAACTCGGTCTGCAGAACAGCCTTTCTCTTCGGGCGAGTGATAAAGGGGTCGAAGAGAACGAGTACAACATTGGTATCAGCCGCTCAAAATTTCTTCCTTCCCTCAATGGTGCTGCCGATACCACATGGAATGAAAATGAAACCTTGCTATCAAGTGTGCCTGATGAAACTTCAAGCTATAACTCGAACAGCTACAGCCTTTCCCTTTCTCAATCGATCTTCAATCTGGGCGATATTTTCAAATATGGGACGGCAAAGCTCGACTTCAACATTGAAGAGATTAAACACGAGAACAAAATCCAAAGCACTATTTCAGAAATCGGCTCTCAATACTTTGAGTATTTGAAAAACAACGCACAAATTAAAGCGACCAAGGTAGAGCTTAAGTCGTCTGAGACGCGTGAACATCAAATGCGACGCAATGTGGAACTCGGCAATACAGCCGCCAGTGAGCTTTACGAAGTGATTGCTCAGAAAGAAGGTGTGTCGAATCGATTGAGAACCTTGCAGAAAGACCGTCGCGTCATTCTCAACGGGCTATCGATTCAGATTCAATACCCTATCACTCCGTCTCAAGATATCTACGAAAGTGTGCCTTTAAAAGAGATAAACGAAACCGAACAACGATCAATCATGGATCAAGCGTTAAAGCTCAACAACGACTTGTTAGTGGCTAAGAAAAACGTCGAGAGAAGCCGCAGAAGCTTAAAAGAGAGCGGTTCGAACTTCTTACCGACCGTATCGCTTTCAGCCAGCTATCGACACGATGACGCCAATAACTTCGACAAAACCGACATTACAGCGACAGGCGAAAGTAACTCAACCAGTGTTGGGTTAAACCTAGCAGTTCCTATCTTGTCTGGTGGCTCTGATTACTACGGCTATCAAAAATCATCGACGGCCATCGAACGTACTGAGCTGCTTTACCAAGATTCGCTTTACACCACACGTAACAGTGTGAATACCTCCGTGCTCAACATTAACGATTTCTCGCAGTCTATAAGCAGTTACGAAAACATCATTCGCGCCAACTACGCGTCTTATAAAGGGATCCAAAGAGCCTACCAATTGGGCACGCGTACTATCACCGACTTGCTGGCGGCGGAAAGTAAACTATTCAGCGCCTTAAGAGACTACGAAAGCGCACGATACGACTACATCATCGAGACCATCAAGCTTGAGCAAATTAAGGGAATACTCTCAATTCAATCTATCGAAAGCGTGATGCAATTAATGAGCGATATTGAGGGACGAGACAATCAAGATTTGGTGCCTAAACATCTTCTCTCAACGGAGTCGTTGAGGAAAGGAGGTCGCAATGCAAACTGAGCAGTTTTCGCAAAAGATCAACATGGCAGATAAGTGTTATCTGACTTTCTCAACGATAATATCGACCCTGTTTGGTTTGGTACTGCCCTTCTCCATTCTGATCATTTTTGACCGAGTGTTACCCAACCAAGCACAAGATACTCTGTTCTTATTGTTCGCGATTATCTTGATTTCTATCTTCCTCGACTATCACTTAAAAAATCAGGAAGAGAAGATTTCCTCTGTCATCATGAGGCAGTTTGAGACCAACTTAACCAATAAGGTATTTCAATCCATCTGTTTGGCGGAAATCTCTAAGTTCCGACGTTTGGAGCCAGGCGAATACCTAGAACGAATCTCAACCATTCCTGAATTGAAAACCTTCTTTGGTGGCGAATCGGTTCGAGCGCTTATCAACCTTGCCGTCAGCGTGATCACTATCCTCATCATAGGACTCATCAACATATGGGCTGGCATTACCCTTCTGATTGCCTCTGTCATCTTGGCTATTTTTGCGTGGAGCCTTTCCAAACAAAAGATTGGTAGTTTGCAGAATAAGTCAGACATCGAAGGGTTAACTACCTCCAAAATCATTGAGATCATCTCTAGCCCGCTTGATATCAAAGCTCGAAATATGGAATACCGCGTTGAAAGCCTGATGACACAAATGGTCGAAGAGCGCGAAGTTGAGAACATCAAATATGAGCAGATTGAATCTAACTTCAGCCTAATATTGGCGCTAATCCAACAGCTTTCTATAGCTTGTGTTGTTGTGGTACTGGCAACGGCCGTTATCAATATGGAATCTAGCCAAGGCATCATGGCCGCGATCATCATGCTAACCAACCGTTATTTTGCGCCTTACCAACAAGTGATGCGCACCGCGAGCCGTTGGGAGTTAAACAAACTCCATATTCAGCGTATCGTTGACCTCCTTGAATTGGCCGCCTCTGTTGAACACCAACATGAAACAACAGAAGTAGAACGTATCTCGGTTAAGTATTCTGAAAAGCAGCGTATCGAGTTCGAACTCGGACAAGCCTATTTGCTGACAGGGAAAAGTGGTTCAGGTAAGACCCACCTCGCTAACTGTATTACGCGTCAGAACAGTGATAGCAAACTAGATATCATGATTAACGACACGCCTTTGGATGACGTCAATTACAACGTTTGGCGTAACAGTGTTCTGATGGTTGATAAGACCAGTTCGTTCGTAGAAGGGACGATTATCGATAACCTCACCTGTTTCCGCCCAAGCTTGAATAACACGGCGTTTGCACTGTGTGAAACCATGAACATCAAAGCTCAAATTGATGGGCTTCCTGCCGGTTTTTATACAGAACTCAAAGGCCATATGCGTAACCCATTCTCACGCCAAGTTGGCTACGCCCTATTATTAGTTCGCGCCCTGCTCGCCAGTAAGCGCGTATTGATATTTGATGACATCGACTGTGTGTTTGATGAGGAATTTGCACGAATGGTTCTCACCAGTACGGCTTATCGAGCCAACGACAAAATCTTGATCATCGCCAGTAATAAAATGGACAAGCTTAACCATCGCCTCAAACGCGTAAAACTTACCGGAGGTGACCAATGAGTATCTTAGTCGACTTCAATAATGTACCGCAACGTGTCTTGGATTTTGAATCCAGCGGATACGACGAACGTTACAGTCAATCGCCACTTATCCGCGGTTTGGCCTACACCTTGATAGCACTCGAATGGGAAGGCACACCCGCGATACTCAGCGATGCTTTTATTCCGAAACACAAAGACAGCGACAGCTTTACAGCAACCATAGAGCGTCTTGGGTATCGCTGTGATGTGACCAAATTAAAGACACTCGAGAATATAGATAAACACCCTCAGCCATGCTTTATTGAAATAGAGAATCTAAGTGCGATTTTCTTAGGCACCAAAGATGGAAAGTTGCTGCTGTTTGATTACACGAACAACAACACCATTGAATACCCAATGTGCAAAAAGCCCTGTTTGCTGATTGCGATTAGCGAATATTCTCGTCTGTTCCGCGAGCCACCTCCGGAATCGCAAGACAGAAGCAATTGGATTAAATACGCTTTCTATCGTTATAACAATGAACTTAAAAGCCTGATCATTCTCAGCTTCGTCATCAGTATTCTCGGTGCATTGCAGCCATTCTTTATTATGAGTGTATATAACTTCGCACTGACTTCGAGCTCCGAAGCCACACTCTATTGGCTAACCTTATTCGCCATTATTGTCGGCTTCTCTGAATACTTTTTTAAGAAAATGCGCGTCAACATTATTGCGACCTCCGGTAAAGACCTCGCCGTGCACATCTCGCAAGCCGTTATATCTAAATTGCTTTGGCTACCCTATGCGATGACATCTACTGCTGGGGTCTCTTCTCAGCTAGCACGTTTGAAAGATATCGATACCTTCCGACGCTTGGTGACTGCCGAATCGACGCTCAGCTATTTTGATATGCCGTTTGTGATCGTATTTATCATCGCCATTGCTCTGATGTCTGGTACAGCGGCATTAGTTGTGATGGGTGGTTTAATCCTGATGTTAGTGTTCTGTATTTACTCTCGCTATATCTACTCGCAAGCCACATCCAAAAGTTCGCGCGCCAATGCGATGGTCTCGTATCAATGGAACGAAATCCTTCGTGGTATCAAAACAATCCAAGGCCTGCCTTTACTTCGTGTCGTTCAATCTCGATTCAGTGCATCGCATATGCAAAGCACCAGCGATGCAGAGAACGTTGCCGTGACTAACAGTAAGATTCAGGCCGCTGGCGGTAGTTTGATCCAAGTGATTGGCACAGCAAGTATCGTGACTGCAGTTATTGGCGTGATGGAAGGTACTTCTGATGCGGGTGCCATGCTCGCGACCGTTATTCTGGTTTGGAAAGCGTTAGGCCCAATCATGGGTATCTATAACTCAATTTCCAAGTTCCAGTCGATCAAAGCTTCGTCCGCACAGATCAATAATTTAATGTCGATGAATGACGACAAATTAACCTTAGAGAAAAGCCCGCCTATTCGCCTGTTCCAAGGCAGCATCGTGGGCAGCGGTGTCAGTCACCGATACGCGGGAGCAGCAACCGGCTTAACTAACTTGGGGTTCAAAATCCCACCCAGTGCAAAAGTGGTCATTTGTGGCCCAACGGGCTGCGGCAAAACCACCTTAATTTCAATCATTGCTGGGTTAGAAGACCGCTATCAAGGCGCAGTCTCTGTCGATGGTTACAACATTAAACAGTTCAATAGCTACCGTTATCGCACCTCGATTAACTACATCCCTTTTAATTTGCATATTTTTGAAGGCTCACTCGAGACCAACTTCATTCTACACAACGGGCTGATTCCAACAGACAAGATGCAAGAGATGGTGAGCTTCTTCGAGTTAGATGAATGGCTTCCGGAAGGCTTAGCTACTCAGTTAAGCGTGGATAAATGCAAAAGTCTCCCGAATGGAATTCAACAAAAATTGCGTCTGGCACTCGGCTTAGGTAACTGTGAGCAATCTCTGATTATTATTGATGAGCCATTCAATGGTGCAGAAAATGAAAATGCGCAGTACTTTAACCGTTTGTTCAGCGATAAGTTGCTGAATAAAACAGTCATTTTTTCGACCAACGACCCTGGTTTGATCGCAACATCAAACATGAGTTTAGTGTTAGAGCCGGATGGAAATTTGAAATATTTTGGCTTAACAGACAAATACTTAAACAGCTTAAGCTAAAACCTCAACGCTTAATCACAATTCGCTATTTAGGGAAATGGATATAATTGACAAATTCATAAGCGAGAGGGATGATTCGCCCCAATACCACAGGTAACAAGGAAGAATATGTACACATTCGTTGCAGACAAGCTTGATGTAGCTTACTTATCCGCAATTCCTGAAAACCACCAACTTCAGGAGTGCGATGTACCTGAAGAAGAGATGGAGCTTCGAGAGATCGTTGAGGTTTGGTATGAGTCTGCCTTCCTACCCGCTTTCAATCTTCAGAAAATAGACATTGAGAACAAAGCAGAGCTCACCATCGTACAAATGCACGTATTCAGCAATGATACGAGCACACTCGCCTTCCTACTAAAAAACAGAGTGTATCGCGCCGCACTTAACAGAATGCTCGGTATTTGGACATTAGAACCCTCTGCAAAAACCGTATTAGAGCAACTTCTTTTCGAATTAAGCCTCGATAACAATCGTCCTCATTAGTAAGCTTTTTAAGTGATTCATCAATAAGCATAAAATTAAACAAACTGCCAAACGCTATAAATTACTAATAAAAGAACGCATTTCAAAATAAGCTCTGGAATCACAAGAACTTATACCTCTCCCACACTTACGTAAAATTTACCGTTTCAAAGTTTCCATATCGGCATTTTTATTCTACTGTTTTTATATAACGACAGTTGGATGGATCCTTATATGGCGATTACGGTTTGGAATAACCTTTCAGTCAAACATAAACTCTTTGGCTTAGTTCTACTTCCCATTTCATTATTACTCTTCCTAGCAGGTAGACAGGCTTATATATTAACGACTCAGTTAACCGATTTTGAACGAACCAATCAGTTATCTGTCTATCTTCAAGATATTTCTATTTTGTATAGAAGTACCTTAGCCTCTAGCCCTGAAGAGTTTGCTACTCAAAGCAACCAAGTAAAGGCAGAACTTAAAAACCTGTCTCCCATCATTTTTTTAGACGCATCTGATGAAATGAATCAACTTGTTGCCGATTTCAGCGAAGCGACCTTATCGACGATGCAAGTGACTGACACTTACGATAAATTGGATGCCCTCGAATGGCAGAGCGATTTATACAAGCAACTGTTACTTGAAGTAGAGAAAGTCCCTTTTGAAAACACTAAACGTGAAATTCAACAGCACCTCACTGCCCTTCAACAACTTGAGTGGTTGATGTTTTGGTCGAACGAAGAGTTCAAGCTTGGTAGTTCACTGATTGAGATCTTCCAAATCAGCCAAGAGTACGACCCAGAACTCGCCGAACAGATCAAAACCTTGAGTGAAAGACAGCAATTGTTCTTAGAGCGCTTTGTTTCATTGAACGCCAACGAACATCAAGTTTCTTTGATGGTTGAAGTGTTTCGAAATGATGTGTTTGCTCAAAGCCAAGAGATAAGAAGCGCGCTACTCGACCTAAATACAATCAGCCAACTGACGCCACAAGAAGTGTCTGTCGGCTTAGAAGCGATGAGCGCACGGCTCAACTTATTACAAAGCCTTGGCGGCGTAATCAAGCAAGAGTTTCAACAAGAAGTTGAGCAAGCCATCTATGACGCGCAAATACAACGAACCCTGTTTATTTCAATCGTCGCTTTGCTGGCTGCGATTGTTATGGGTTTAACTCTTAGCTTGGCGAGACAAGTCACTAACAACCTTAATTTGGTGTTAGCTTTCTTAAAAAGCGAAAATGATGACACGCGCCCTTCTTTAGATAAATTAATCCAAGGTAAAGATGAACTCAGTCTGTTTGCTCAGCAAGTTGAACGATTGACCATCGAACGAGAGCTCGCGAAAGAGAGATTGACGGTAGCAAAAGAAGACGCAGAGAGAGCCAAAGAGGATGCCGAACACGCGAAAGACCACGCAATACAAGCCAGCAAAGCAAAAAGTAGCTTCTTGGCCAACATGTCTCATGAAATTCGCACCCCGCTCAATGGTGTTATTGGTATTTCGGAAATCCTCGCAGATACGCCGCTCACACCCACACAGCGTGATTATGTGGATACGATTGAAACTTCATCCCAACTGCTACTTAGCTTAATCAACGATATCTTAGACTTCTCTAAAATTGAGTCTGGCATGCTATTAATCAGCCCGCATTCTGCATCGATTAGAGAGTCGATATACGACATCGCCTCTATTGTGGCACCAAAAGCGAAAGAACAAAAAATATCGGTTAACGTTGATATCAGCCCAGACACACCAGCTCGCGTGATGATCGACGATCACCGCTTAAGACAAATCCTAATGAACTTTATGTCGAATGCAGTGAAGTTTACGGCAGAAGGTGGCGTCACATTATCAATCCAAACGCTCGAACAATCTGACGATAATGTCACCATTCGATTTGCCGTTCGCGACACAGGTATTGGTATCGATTCAAAGCAACAAAAACAAATATTTGAACCCTTCGCTCAAGAGGATGATTCAACAACCAGACAATTCGGTGGTACCGGTCTTGGCCTAGCCATCAGTACACAGTTGGTAGAGCTGATGGGTGGTCAAATTCAACTCGACTCCGTCAAAGGTGAAGGAAGCTGTTTCTACTTCGACTTGGTATTGCCTGTTGACTTGATACTGCCAAAACCAAGTACAGCAACGGCTGATATTTATGTGCTGGGTAACGAAAACATGCTCTCCGAGCGAATAGAGTCCGACCTTAACCTTTATGGTTTGAAGGTTACCGATAAAACGAATGATATAACGGCAATTACAGAGCAGCTCTCCACTCAAAAACACACTAAACCTATTACTGTTGTTTTCGCCGAAGATGACGCATTCCTAGCTAATACCCACGCAGATAACTTAGAAAAGCTGCACCAAAACGGCATCACTATCTGTTTGATACGTTCCTTCTTAAGTGAGCCAGCGGATCTTGGTGACAGCGTTACTGCACAAGTCGCACAGCCCCTACTCGGCTTGCGTTTAATTAAAGCTATTGAGCTTTGTGATACTCGAGGTTTGGCGGAACTATCAGAAGCAAGCCAGACATCAGTCGAGATCCAACACAAAATCCTCATCGTTGAAGACAACAAGATCAACCAAAAAATTGCTGGTCTTCATGTCGGTAAAAGTGGTTTTGAATTCGAGTTCGCTAATAATGGTCAAGAAGCTGTGGACATGTTCACCGCTAATCCTCATTACGCGGCGATACTCATGGACTGCATGATGCCGGTTATGGATGGCTTTGATGCAACAAGCAACATCCGAAGAATTGAAAAAGAAACGGAAGCGACGCGACGCATCCCTATCATTGCATTGACCGCCAGTGTCATCGATGACGATATTCAGAGGTGTTTCGACGTTGGTATGGATGACTATGTACCAAAACCATTCAAGTTCGAAATGCTTAAAGAGAAAGTACTCACCGCGGTAGAAGCTATGCCACTACCAGCTTCCTATAAAGCTCAACCTAAGAAACAACCTGCAACTGTCACTCCAATTATCAACGGGGCTGCGACCAAACGTACTTTGCCTGAAGAAGCGGAACAAAACGCAATTCCGAGCAAATCAGAGAGAATCTTGCTAGTCGAAGACAACCGCGTCAATCAAAAAGTAGCTTCTATCATGCTGAAGAAGGCCGGATATGCCTTTGAAATTGCAGACAACGGACAAATTGCCGTTGATATGTACCAGAACGACAGTAGCTTCGACATTATTTTGATGGATTGCATGATGCCTGTTATGGACGGTTTCACGGCAACTAAGGAGATTCGAGAACACGAGAAAAACCAAGGCTTAAGCAAAACTCCTATTATCGCGTTAACCGCTAGTGTTATCGATGATGATATTCAAAAGTGCTTTGATTCCGGAATGGATGGATACGTAGCGAAGCCCGTAAGAAAAGAAAAGCTATTCCATCAAATAGAAAGTGCGACTTGTTAGGAGATACCTCATGGATTGGATTAGAACAATAAAAACACTTCCCCGCAGAGTCATGTTGCCAGTCGCGGTAGGGCTATTAGGAAGCTTGCTTTTTCTAAGCCCTGCTCACGCCGCTGAAGATTATGCCATATTTTCTTTAGACTCCGGATTTGAAGAGATATCAATAAACAAAGCGCGAAAGCTCTATAGAGGGAAAACTAAGCACCTCAATGGCAAACGTGTTGAACTGTCTGATTGGCCTGAGAACAGTGCCGAAAGAGAGGACTTTTATCAGCTTTTGCTTGGAAAAAATGCCGCTCAAATGAATGCACACTGGGCTGGTTTATCTTTTTCAGGAAAAGCGCGTTATCCAAGAGAAATCAAAACGGCGTCAACCGACAGCTTAGTCGACTGGCTTGATGACAAACCAAACCGTATTGGTTACTCCCCACTCTCTTCGGTTCCTCAAAATGCCAACGTTCTCTACGTTATAAGTTCGGAGAAATAATATGAAAAGAATAATTACGTCAGTGTTATGTGCCTCAATGGCCTCTCCGGCTTTTGCGAATATCGAACTTACCGATAATTTATCCTTGAGTGGCTTTGGCTCAACGTCTTGGGCAACATCGGATAACGATAATCCATTAATCATCAACCGCGGTTTTACTGATGAGAGCTGTTACGACTGTGATACCACATTTGGTGTTCAACTCGATTACTTCTACAACTCATTCAAAGCTTCCGTGCAAGTTGTCAAGCCACCCCAATATGATTGGAGTGAGCCGCAGCTAGAGTGGGCTTACTTAGGTTATGAATTTAATGACTTTGATGTCAGCATTGGTCGATTACGACTACCATTATTCCTTGCCTCTGAGTACTACTATGTGGGCCAAGCCTATATGACAGCAAGGCCACCGACAGAGGTGTATAACAGCGTTCTCGGAGTCACAGCTTTCAACGGTATAAAAGTGAGCTGGACTCATGATGTCAGTGATAAAGCAACGCTATTGCTCTCACCTTTCTTCGGTGTAAAAGACAAAAACAAAGTTGACTTTAATTCGAGTACAGAGCTGGAATTTGAAACCAACCGAATGTTCGGTGCCAATCTTCAATTGAGCGGTGAAAACTATCGTTGGAACTTGTCATTCCTCGACTCCAATTTTGATCAAACCGTTTCTGGCACGATTACAATCCCTGGGACTTCGATAACAGCTCCATTCAGTAGCAAACAAGACAACCAACACATTCAACTTTGGTCGTTAGGTGTTGAGTATGAATTAGGTCAAGCGGTGCTTGCAAGTGAAGGACAGATCAGTGACATCTCGTCCTCGATGTACGCTAGTTTGGGCTACAGACTAGATTTATTCACTCCATACGTCGTTTACGGAGCAGAGTTTGATTCTCACGAACACCTAACAGGAAACAGCTACCTAATTGGTGTGGATTACGATGTGTTACCTAACGTCTCCATCAATGGCGAAGTGCAATATTTTGAGGCTCGTAAAGCAAACGGTGCCTTTGTTGAGAATTTCAACGCACTTACTGGTTTTGATGACAAAGATGCCGTCCTTTATACCATCATGTTGAGTTTCGTCTTCTAACCCAAAATTAGACAATCACCATTAAATAAAAGCCCAAGGTAATCAAATAACCTTGGGCTTTTTAATGTCTTTGAATTGTCATGCGTAACAAGCCATAACATTGGTCTTAACTATCCTTTAATAGAAAAACATTTAGTTGGTTTGGCGATTAATGTCAGAGCCGTCAATATTGTGTAAGAAGGCTGCAAACTAAAGAACTTCACTACCTTAATTTGGTCTACCTAAGAGCGAATAAACAGATACCTTAAACGGAGAACGCATGCGAATAGCGACTTTATCTTTAAGTTTGGTTTCAGCGGTCGGTTTCGCGGCTAAGCCAAATCCTTTTCCAATTACGCCAGACGAAACTGGCGAAGAGTTTATGGTAAGTGCAACGAATCCATATGTAAGCAGCACTGGGTATTCGGTACTCAAGCAAGGAGGTAATGCAGTCGATGCAATGGTGGCGATGCAGATGACAATGTCGGTGGTTGAACCGGATATGACTGGGATTGGCGGCGGTACTTTTGCGCTGTTTTACCAAAAAGACAAAGACCAAGATTGATCGCACCAAACCTTATGACCCAACGGGTTTACTCGTCGAAAAGAAAACCTACGCCGAAATGTTAGTACCAGAGTTCATGCAGCTCGGTTATCCGGTGCATGTCATTCCAGTCGTCAGTGGCTTGAATGCCATTGAAGTCAAAGATGGCAAGATCTATGGCGCGACCGACAGACGCCGTGCATCAAGCTCTATGGGTGAATAATAAAACGAAATGGGCAAGTAACAGGCTTGCCCTTATTTTGTCTTTAGTTGCTTGAACCTCGTCTAAGCAGTTCATGGATGCGAAAAAGCCAGTCGAACGTGTCGACTGGCTTTTCATTATAGGCTTCGCTAATTACTCATTAGGATATTATGAGCTTGGCGCTACTCGTTTATCTTTCAACTGATCAATAACATAGTCAGGAGCTACTTTACCTAGCTCACCTAAGCAATCATCGGTCTTTTCATTTCCGTAGCGCACATAGATATCGCATACCGCGTATAGCTGCTCTGGAGAACCAGAGATCAAATATGCTTTCTCGAACGATTTAGTCGACTTGTCGATATCCAACTCTTCTTGTAATACCCCATTTAGGTACCAGTAGTAGCTGTTATCTTTCGCTAGCTTCGCAGCCACTTCAATCTCTTTGGCTGCCGCAGTTTTGTCTTCAAGGCGAACCAGAGTCAACGATTTCGAATAATGCAGAGCGGCGTTGTTTGGCACGCTCTCCAAACCACGATCTAATACTTCGACTGCTTGCTTATCTTTGTTCTGAGCTCGAAAATTATCTGCGTAGCTCAACCAAACTTGCGCTTCTTTTGGATGCGTATTGATCAGCTCTAGATAAACCGTTTCCGCCTTATCCCAGTCATTGTGCCAACGAAGCACATCAGCAAACAGTAATTGGTACTTTTCAGATTCTTGCGTTTCCAAGAAGCTAATAAGCTCTATGACTGGTGGTTCAATTTGTGCTTTCTGCTCGTCATCCAATGCATTGAAGTCACGGACTAGGTTTGACGTTGCCGTATGGCGAACCATGGTATCGCTGTCTTTTAGCAAGGGGGAAACTAACGCCCAGCGATGTTCAAGTTGGTAAGGTTCAGAACCGATAACCGCCGCTTCACGAACTTCAGGGTTTTGATCTTTTAAGCCTCTTGCCACCGCCACCAGCGCATTTTGGCTTGGATATGAAGCAAGCTCTTGCAGTGCACCAGTACGATTTTCAACAGATTGATTCTGATCTTGTGCCATGTAAGACAACTGTTGAATGCGGGTTTGAGTGTCCGTCATTTCAAGCACTTGATTGATATTTTGTGCTGGCGCGTCAACCGTTTGTTGAACGCTATTCGCAGCCATCGCAGACGTTGAAATTAATGCGGACGTTGAAATCAATAAAGCAACAGCCGTCGCTAAACTCTTCTTCATCATAGTATTACCTTAAACTGGAGAACTTAGCCTGTCCTTAGACTCGTATCTGATTAAATTTATCTTGGACCTGTTGATCCAAAGAACGAGTTAAAACTTGGTCTCGAACGTAGCTTGTTGCGCCTGTTTTGCTCGATGCGCCATCAATACTGAGTCGCTGAATTTACCATGAGCAACCGGATGCCCCATCGCGCGAGCGATGTACGCCATCGACTTATCGACATGAGAAAAGAACTTATGCCAACCTGCACATAAGTAGTTCAAGCCCGGTTCGCCTGCACGAGTTTTGATAAAGCGGTTCTTAGGGCACTCACCATGACAAGCGAACTTGTAATCACACTGCTGACATTGACTGGTCAGTGTGCGGGATTTAGCAAAACCAAACTTTTGCTGTGGTGCGCTGTACGCCAAATCATCAAGTTTCTCGTGATGAATATTGCCAATTTTGTACTCAGGGTAAACATAGTGGTCGCATGAGAAAACATCGCCATTTGGCTCCATTGCCAAACCCTTTCCGCATATCTCGTTCAAGGTACACAATGGGTTCGGACGCCCAATCCACGTTTCTAAACTTGCTTCGAAATATTGAACGAACACTTTTCCGATATCGTGTTTCGCCCACTCATCAAACACAGCAATCAGGAAGTTACCCCACGCCAGATCTGACACACACCATGATTCCATGATTGAATCTTTATGGCCGGGGATCAGACGCTTGTCACCCTGCTTCAATTGCTCGCTCACTTGAGAGGTTTGCGGTGCAACCGTTCTAAAGGTTTTTTGCTCAACGATAGGGATAAACTGCATTTGTGGCGACTTCACCACATCACGTAAGAATCGGTACACTTCTAGTGCATTTTGACTGGTCAGGTTGTTCACGCAGGTTAACGTCGCGAATTTCACTTGGTGCTTGTGCAACAGCTCAACAGCCGCCATCACTTGTTTGAACGTACCACGACCGGCTCGGTTAGTACGGTAGGCGTTATGCAGCATCTCTGGGCCATCAATACTTAAGCCGACCAAGAAGTTATTCTTTGCTAAGAACTGTCCCCAATCGTCATTCAGTAACGTGCCATTGGTTTGTAAGTCGTTTGAAATCAATACACCTTCAGGTTGGTACTTCTTCTGTAGTTCAACCACACGTTCAAAATAGGCCAAACCAAGCATGGTAGGTTCACCACCCTGCCATGAGAAGATAATTTCCGGCGTATTCTGGCCTTCGATGTATTGTCGGATATACGTCTCTAACGTTTCATCATCCATTCTTGGAGAACTGCCTTTCTTGTACTCCAACAAATCTTGCTTACTTAGGTAGTAACAATATTTACAGTCAATGTTGCATGCTGCGCCAATCGGCTTAGCCATGACATGCAAGCGCTTAGACGCTTTACCGCTATATTGTGGACCTTGAGTAATATGCATGATTTACCTACCTATTTTAGTATTCTGGACCCATCATAATTCCTATTCGATCAGGTGACATGTTATACCCTTTATAACCAATAGGAATGACCTTAAACGTTAGAATTAGACCCTATTTCGAACATCTGAGGCACGTGATGAAATTTCTTAATTACAAACAGTTAGCAACAATTAGCAGCGTCACCATGACTATCCTTCTGAGTGGCTGTGCAAGCGTGCCTACACACCCCATCGCCCAACAAATTGACCAAGAGATGGTGTTGGTTGAAGGCGGCACATTCACCATGGGGTCGAACGGTCCAGAAGCGACCAAAGCAGAGCGTCCTGCACGTAATGTAACTGTAGATAGTTTCTATATTGCGAAGTTTGAGGTGACTCAAGAATTGTTCGAATCGGTGATGGGTTCATCTCTCAGTTATTTCCAAAACCCACAAGTTCCGGTCAATAACCTTAGTTGGCAGCAAGCAAACTATTTTGTTGAGCAGTTGAATGAATTAACGGGTGAAGAATACCGTCTGCCTACTGAAGCTGAATGGGAATTTGCAGCCAAAGGTGGCAATAAAAGTAAAGGCTATACTTACAGTGGTTCCAATAACTTAGATGATGTTGCGTGGTACTCAGCAAATTCTAAAAATAGCGCACATCCAGTCGGGCTAAAGAAACCAAATGAACTAGGCTTATATGACATGACAGGAAACGTGGGCGAGTTTGTTATCGATGCCTTCGATGACACCTTCTACCGATTCGGTCCAACAGACAACCCTAACAACGCAAAACACAGCGACGTCGGTTTATCACACAAATCGGTTCGCGGTGGCAGCTTTGCTTATGACGAAAATGAATCTGAAAGTTACCGTCGTGACTTCGCAAGCCAATCGATCACTATGTCAGATATGGGGCTGCGTTTAGTTAAGGATGTGAACTAGCTAACGAAGCGAACTAACTAAAGATGCCGAAGGTTATGGTTCACTAATCGTCACCAACAATACTAAAAATACGATTCGCACTGCACACACGTTACAAATCTGGCCAAACGTTGGAAACCTGACCAAACATTAGAACTCAGCGGCAACAGTGAATAAGGAAACTCTATGCAATACACCAAGCTTTCAGGACTAACCCTCGCGTTACTCTGCGCTCTCCCAGCTTCAGCTGAGGAAAAGCCAAATCTAGTCCTTCAAATCACGGTAGATGGCCTGCGCGCAGATCTAATCGAACGATATAAGCACAACTTCGGTGAAGGCGGTTTCCGGTACTTAATGGATGATGGTACCTACTACACCAACGCAAACTACCAACATGGCAACACGGAAACGATCGTGGGCCATGTGTCGCTTGCAACAGGTGCTCCACCGAGCGTACACGGCATGGTAGGTAACGTTTGGTATGACCGTAGCGAAGAACGTTTGGTGTATAACGTAGAAGACGGTAACTACCAAATGCTGACCTCTGGTGCAGGTGTCGATAAAGCAACAGAGATCGACCCAACGCAGAAGACAGCACAAGGCGATGGCCGCTCTCCAGAGCCAATACTCTCCACCACGTTTGGTGACGAACTGACGATTTCCAATAGTGGCAAATCAAAAGTATTCGGTGTATCAGTGAAAGACCGCGGCGCAATCTCATTGGCAGGACACAGTGGTAAAGCCTTCTGGTTCTCCAAAGCACAATCGGAGTTTGTCACCAGTAACTATTACTATGACGAGTATCCAGATTGGGTATCACGCTGGAACGAGAAAGCGATTGCTGCTCAGTATTCCAAACAGAGATGGGAGCTCTCATTACCGCGTGATAAGTACACGTTGCAAGAACACGATACCGAACACAAAGTGAAACTCGGTGACTTCCAACGCACCTTCCCTCATCCTTATGGCCCGGCAAGTTACAAGTACTACAGCACAACGCTAACCGTCAGCCCTGCTGGTGACGAAATCACGGAAAACTTCGCTAGCACCTTGTTGATGCAAGAGAAGCTTGGCCAAGGCGACGTGACCGATTATCTGTCAGTGAGTTTCTCATCAAATGACTACGTGGTGCACCTTTACGGCCCTGAAAGCCTAGAAACAGAAGACAACCTTATCCGACTTGATAAGACTCTCGCTAAGCTTTTCAAAACCGTGGATAACCAAGTCGGGCTAGAAAACACATTGATTGTGCTGTCTGCCGACCACGGTGTACCTGAATCTTCACCTGCGGCAAATGCGCTTGGTTTCAATCAAGCTCAATACTTCAATAAAGACACACTACTCTCGAGTGGTGTTGAGAAACGATTGAAGGATGAATTTGGTTTAACCAAAGACGCGATTCGCTTGTACGCACAACCTTACATCTATCTGAATCATGATCTGATCGCTGAGAAGAAGCTTGATCTGGCTAAGGTCCAAGAAGCTATTGCGGATGAAATTGCAAAAGTGAAAGGTGTTGCGTTTGCTGTATCAAGTAGTGACATTGCGGCTAACCGAGCACCGGATACGCATGTGATGCAGCTAATTAAAAACAACTACCACCCTGCTCGTTCTGGCGACGTGTACGTAGTATTTGCACCGCGCAGCTACATTAACGACATGGAAGGCCTCCAAATTGCCTCTACACATGGTTCTCCGTGGAAATACGACACTCATGTGCCTGTGATCTTTGCAGGCTACGACGTTGAAGCTAAGAAGGTATCGCGACCAGTGACGCCATATGACATTGCGCCAACGCTTTCGAACAAACTGGGTATCACCCAACCAAGCGGGTCAATCGGAGAAGTGCTGCAAGAGATCACTGAGTAGACTCAATCTCTAAGGTTTCGTGAGCTAGATTTCGAATCCAGCACCCACTCAATAAAAGAGCCGTTTATCTGTTTCTGACTCACTAGGTCGAAACAAATAAGGTTCATCGCGGATTAGC
>NZ_JBFRVD010000047.1:0-36561 GCF_041474985.1 Vibrio sp. 10N.222.49.C9
CTTAAGGTTCTGTCTATGAGCGTTACTTAAGACGCTAGAGTTGAAATTATCATTACTTAAGATAATAATAATTTTCTGTTATTTATTGGCTTTGTTATTTATAGGCTTTAGTATTTGAAGGTGAGTATGATTAATCCACTTTGGCTCAATACGTTTAAGACTCTGGTTGAAGTTGGCCATTTCACCCAAACGGCAGAAAAGTTGTATATGACACAACCTGGAGTCAGCCAACACATCAAGAAGCTTGAACAAGCTTGTAATTGTGACCTGCTATCTCGAGAAAACAAGAGCTTCGAACTGACCGAACAGGGTCGGATTATGTATCGCTATGCGATCAAACTAGAGAAAGACCAAGAAGATCTTTTTGAGTCTCTGAGTTTTGATAACCCTTATGCTGGGCAATGTCACTTGTCTTGCTCTGGCTCACTCTCTTTGCGTCTGTATCCCAAGCTTCTTGAACTTCAACAGCAACACCAAGAGCTCAGCATTAACTTAGAAGCCGCTCCAAACAAAAAGATATTGAATGACCTAAGCGAAGGCACTACCGATATCGGCATTGTTAGGCATTCCCCGAACGACAGCTACTACCAAAGCCAAGTCATCGGCAAAGAAGCACTGTGTCTTATTGTTCACCACAGCCTTGCTGATTTAGAGATAACGCCGCAAGTATTGAATGACATTGGCCTGATTGCCCACCCAGATTCTGCACATTATCTGTCTTTGTATTTCGACCTTTGCGGAGATAAAGACTTAGCGAACATCAACGTTAATGAGATACCAAGATCTGGCTACATCAATCAGCTTCACCAGATCTTGCTACCCGTATCAAAAGGATTAGGTTTTACCGTGTTACCGGCTGGCGCGGTTGAACACTTCCCAGATAGAGACAAGCTACACGTTGTGCCGCCAAAGGTAGAAGTAGAGGAAACGCTGTATCTGGTTCAAAAACGAAACCGAAAACTGCCGCACCGATACGATACGGTTGTTGAGCTAATCAAACAGAACGTGAGTCGTTAGTTCGGTATAGATAGATTTAAAGCCTTTAGCTAGCTCGGTATTTCGCTATAAGAGCTAAAGGCTTTAATGTTGAAGTGATATTTATAAAAGACAACTACTCAGAAGCGCCAAGCCCCTCTTTTGCTCGTTCAAAGTCATAATTATCTAACGCACTTCGAACATCTTTGAGAACAACAGAATGTGGATACTGTACCAGTAACTCAGTCACATATTGAGTTGCATCGTTATCATAAGCATCCAGCAGTGATAGCAACTGAGCATGCTGTTCTGACGTGATGCTCGGTGAATCAGAGGTATCAGCAAGACTCGCATCGGCTTCTTCAGTACTTGTCGTATTGAATCCCCCAACACCAGACACATCAAAGCTGATCTCAACTGCTTTAATCAGTTCGATTAACCCAAGTTCGCCTTGCTTAAGATCTGCTTCATCACACGCCTTGTCATGCGCTTTGCTTTCTAAATCACTGAGTAACTCTGCCAATCGCAATCCACCAATCGAAGCTGCCATGCTTTTTAAGGTATGTAGATTACGCTCTAACGTCGCCCATTCATCTTGCACTAGGTTGTCGAAGGTTTCCGACATAATGTCAGGCGCCCCTTGGCAGAATCTACCAAGCATCTTCTCTTGCAGTTTCGCATCATGATGAGTCAGTTGCTCAAACCTCGACTGAGAGAAAACAGGCTGCTCTGTTTGAGTATCGGAGTGTAATTCCGAACTATTATCAGAATCACTGGCCAGTATCGTATCTGAAGACGTGTCTGATGGCGCTCGACCTTCAACTAAGACCTCAGGAACAATGTATCGAGTAATCAAAGACATCGCTTTATCAATAACAATAGGCTTATCCAAGAAGTCCGTGATGCCCGACGCCCTCGCTCGTTGTTTCGCATCAGCAAAAACATTGGCTGACATTGCAATAATCGGTACATCTATATCGAATTCACGAATCAAACGGGTAGCTTCAAAGCCGTCCATAATCGGCATTTGAAGATCCATGAAGATTATTTCGTAGTCGTTGTTTTTAGCTAACTCCAGCGCTTCCTTTCCGTTTTCAGCAAGATCGGCATTTAATTTAGAGCGACTGAAAAATGCTAAGGCGAGATCTTGGTTCAGCTCATTGTCTTCAACCAATAGCACTCTTTGCCCTTTGAACTCTATCTGATAATCCAGTTGCAACTCTTGAGCTTTGAAGTCGGCTAACGCATCCGAGCTTGAGCGTGGCAATGTCAGTACAAAGGAGAACTCACTGCCTTGCCCGTAAACACTCTCTACCGTAATTTGACTGCCCATCGCATGAACTAATTTCTGGCTAATGTTGAGCCCAAGCCCTGTACCGCCAAACCGACGTGTCGTTGTGGTATCCGCTTGGCTAAAGGCTTCAAACAGCTTGTGACGGTTCTCATCCGAAATGCCTATCCCGGTATCCATCACACTCACTCTCATGGTTAGGCTGCTGTCGTTCGAGTCAACATGCTCCACCGTTAATGCTACGCTGCCTTGTTCCGTAAACTTAATCGCGTTGCCCACAAGGTTGAGTATGACTTGGAACAACCTCAAGGGATCGCCTTGCAGTGGCGTGTCTAACTCTGGGTCGATGACCATCGACAAATTGAGTTGTTTCTCAGCTGCTTTCGACTCCATTAGTTCAATCACATCTTTAAAGGTCGTTACGGGATCAAACGGGACGTTATCAATAACAAGTTGTCCAGCTTCTATCTTTGAGAAATCAAGGATGTCATTGATGATACCGAGTAACGAATGGCCAGAACGGTGCACTTTCTCAATGTAATTTCGAGCGACAGGATTAGATATTTCGCCAATCGCCAGATAAGACAAGCCAATAATGGCGTTCATTGGGGTTCTTATCTCATGGCTCATATTGGCTAAGAATTCCGATTTAGCTTGGCTCGCCAAATCGGCTCTCTGTTTCTCTTCTTCCAATTGTTCGTTAAGGCGCTTCATTTCTGAAATATCGAATGCCCAAAATAGTGTGGCGACTTCACCATCAATCTCAAAAAGATAGTAACTGACCAAAGCAACAAATCGGGTTCCATCAGACTTTCTGAGTACTAACTCCCTATTTTCAACTTTACCGTTAAGGTCGAGCTCTTCATGCACGCCATCATGAACGCTCAGCGAGTCATGGATAGCGGCAACGTCGATAGAAGACAACGCCTGATCTTCCACGCCAAACAAACGTTTTGCCGTATCGTTCGCGTAACGAACCTCTTCTTCAAATACCACACTAGCTGCAATTGGAGAGCTATTTAGCATGTTGTAGAGTTGGTTCTGCGCCTTTTCCAGAGCTTCGGTCGCTTCCTTAGCAATACTGATCTGCTTCGCTAATTTACGATTCCAGAAAATAATAAGAAGAAGGATCACCAGAGAAAAAACCGAAATAGTGTAAACCAATTGATAATCAACTCTTTCTATCGCTTTGGGCGCCGCCCACTTTGCTGAGATCTTCTGGTGTTCTTCAGCCGAGATACTGCCTATCGCTTTGTTCACAATAGACAACAGCAAAGGTTCAGATTTGATGACATGCAGAGTTGGCGACAGGAAGAAGTCTAACCGGCCGATGATACCAACCCCTCGATGACCAAATGAATCAATGAGGTAATTGAGGACATCAACAGTGTCGACCATGCCGTCTAAGGTTTTATCATCCAATCGGTTGAGCCCATCGGCCGTGGATTCTACCTCTACCCACTCAACGTTCGGGTACTTATCTAAAATCGCGTTAGTATTTGCCGCATTCTTCAATATACCGATTTTCCAACCATCAGCTTCTTCAAGTACCAAGCTACTAACGTCTCTTCTCGATGCAATGGCCAAACGACTTGAAAACAAGCTTTTAGCTGCTTTGACGTTATCTCCTAACGAACGATTCTCTTGAGCTGCTGAGACCAGTTCCACTTCATGATGATCAACCAAGCTTCGGGTCTCAGACCAATTCGCCACGTCAACATGCTGAATACTTAGCCCTGTTTTTTGTTCAATCAGCGTTAGATAATCATCAATCATCCCGATGTATTCACCGGTATTGGATACCGCTTCATAAGGTAACGAATTCGGATCGATACCTATACGTACATCCGGATTATCTTTAATCCACGCCCTCTCTTTTTGGCTTAGATTTAGGATCTCTCCAGTCAAGTTACTCGCTTGATAAACATCCGTAATATAGCGTTTCGCCGCATCTCCGAATGAACTAAATTGTTCGACAGATGGAAAATAAACATGGTTCCGCACTAACGAATTAACATCAAAGTAGAAAGTCATAAACCCGGCATTACTGCTACCCGTTTGTGTTTTATATCCAGCGCCTTTCGTCACCGATGACAGCTTAGACGTGTTTTTTCTCGCCAATGATGTCGTTGATACATCGCCTAAAAACCAAGATTCAAGCGGTCGTTTATTATTGTCTGCGAGCGCCGTGATCACAGTGAAAGTATTATTTGCATCAAATATATCAAAAATCTTAGGCAACTCTTCAAAACGGTCATTCACGATAAAATACGCGGATACCTGAGCGATAATATCGGCTTTCTTCAGAACCGGAGTCAAATCGTTCTTAACATGTGTTCTAAGAATTTGTTCGAAGTCGCCATCTTCTTTCTTGAGATTTTTCAATGCAGCATTAAAGCGATCTCTTAATTCAGAGCCTCTGAAATCAACATAGATCGGGTAGCTCACTTTATATTCTTCATGCAGCTCTATTTCACGCATTTCAATAAACCGCGTGTTAGTCACAAACCAAGTTAACACGCGCCTTTCTACCATCAATAAGTCTACATTTTGAGCTCTCAATTGGGAGAACGCTGATTCCAAGCTATCGAGATCTTCTGTTCGTTCAATACTCAATTGGCTATTCAGTACTTCTACCGAGTTTTTAATTGGTGATGTTTCATCAAATAGCAAAGCACCCAATGACAGATTCTTTGCTGACTTTAAATCCAAGTTACGCCTCTTTAATGAGACAGGGACAAAATCAACATCCATCACCTTGTCACTGACAAAGTGCAGCGAAGGGTCGTCAGGTTGAACGCCTGAAACAAATGATATTGAGTTGTTGTTATCGATGGCTTTTTTAGCGGCGCTAGGTGAAAGTGTGACAACGTCACCTAGTTTGTATCCCATGTCATTCAGTGCACGCTGAAGAATGTCGTGCTCTAGCCCGACTGCGGTGCTGTCTGGGTAAAAATACGGAGGGTTACCAAAGCCAAACACGCCTTTTAGCGGCACTCGATAGGGGGAACTGTCTAGCCACTTCGATAAAATCTGGTTCTTGTTATCAACGTCGAAGGTTTCAATCTGTTTGTTGATTAGCGTCAGCAGTTCTGGTTCATCGGTTCGAATCACCATTGATGCTTCAAACCTTTTCCAATGCTCCAGAACATAATTTACCGCTAAATCATGAACGCCAATCTTTTCCGCAAGATCCATAGTGGTGATAGGTTCACCGACCATGCCTTCGACATCCCCGGCCCCTAACGCACGTACTGCATCAATAACGTTATCAAAATCCACTCGCTCAATAGAACTCAATTTGACACCGGCTCGCTCCAAATCGATATTTTCATTAACCATCGCAATACGGCGTTTATTATTTTGATCTAGGTTTCCATCGAGTTTGTTGTCGATGGGAACAATCACTGCGACCTGATAAGGAATATAGGGAGCACTCGCAAGAAAACGGCCACCTTCACTTGGGTCGAACTGTTGGAATGGAAATACATCGCCTCGCCCGTCGACTAACGCGGCTTTAGCCTCGACACGCGAGTTAACTGTGACAAACCGAACATGAACACCAAAACGCTGTTCAAGATCTAATGTCCAATCTTTGATGATCCCAGAAACCTGCCCATCATCATCGATGAATGAGTAAGGATAATGGTTGGCCAAGACAACAAAAGTTACCGTTGGTTGGTTTCCCAACCACTGATTTAACTCAGTATCTGTTACCTCAGCAGCATTCGTAGATCGCATTAGCAGCGGCCACACCACAAGTGTAATGACCAGAAAAACAACCAAACGATTTAGCGACAACATCAAGCCATCACTCATCTCTAAATTTCTCTTTAATTGCTAGAATCTCAGGTAACTTTAGAAAAAACATATCGACGATAGTCGGATCAAAATGCTTGCCTTTCTGTTCTTCAAACAAGCTCAGTGCCTCATCGACACTCCAAGCTTTCTTATAAGGACGCTCTGCTGTCAGGGCATCAAATACGTCAGCAACGGCCGCAATTCGTCCAACCAATGGAATATCTTCGCCGGCTATCTGCTTTGGGTAACCACTGCCATCCCACTTTTCATGGTGATACTGCGCGACTTGAATGGCCATACGCATCAGTTTGGAATCGCCCTGCCTACCAAGGATTTCAACACCGAACTCGACGTGTTTCTGCATGGTAGTCCATTCATCGGCATCCAATTTCCCTGGCTTCAGTAACACACTGTCAGGAATGCCAATCTTGCCAATATCATGCATTGGTGCTGCATCACGCAACGTCTCGGCATCTTCGTCAGTCATTCCCAAGGCTTTAGCTAGCACTTCACAGTAGTGACTCATACGCTTAACGTGCATGCCTGTTTCATTGTCTTTAAATTCAGCAGCTCTACCCAGTATGTTCAGTGTTTCTAGCTTACCGAGATTGATCTCTTGAGTTTTCTCTTTTACCTGACTAAACAACGCGCGTTGTTGGTCATAAAGTGCGATATGCGTTTTCACACGCTGGAGTGCAATTGCAGGGGTTATCGGCTTGGTTAGGTAATCGACAGCCCCCAAGGAGAGCCCTTTTACTTCGGCTTCTGGACCAATTGTGGCGGTCACGAAAATGATAGGAATGTGAGCCGTATTCGGCTGAGCTTTAAGTTGGCGGCACACCTCGTAACCATCGATGTCAGGCATCATGATATCAAGGAGGATAAGGTCTGGCTGCGGCACCATCTTCGCGATCTTGATACCAATTGTGCCGTTAATCGCTACTTTCACTTGATAAGTATCTTTGAGTATTGCCGTTAACACATCCAAGTTACTTGGGGTGTCATCCACGACTAACACTATAGGTTTCCGACTCATTGATACCTCGTATACAAATCAAACAGTTATAACCCTAGTGTAGAACGGTTTCCAGAGGTTAAGTAGAAAAAAAGCAATTGATTTTCAAAAATGAAGAGTAGATCTGTGAGTGACTTCAAACTGGCGTTATTAGAAGTACGACCAGTCAATATTACGTCAGTTAAGTTATTATTATACAAGGGGAATTACCTTTGCATTGCAACATTTCACTAACAACACAGATACTATCCGAAAACAAAAAGAGCTCCTCATATGGGAGCTCTTTTCGTTCAACGGCTAGAAAGCAAAACAACCGAGTTATTCAGTAATCTAACGACCAGAATAATACATACAGATTCGAACACCATCGAACTCACGAATCTCAAATGGGATCTCGTAGATAGACTCCATCACTGATTTTTCAACCACTTCCGAAACCTTACCCGACTTAACCACTTTGCCTTTCTTCATCGCAACAATGTTATCTGAGTAACAAGAAGCGAAGTTGATGTCATGAATCACGATAACGACCGCTTTATTGAACTCATGCGCTAAACGACGAAGCGTCTGCATGATTTCGACCGAGTGTTTAATATCAAGATTGTTCAGTGGCTCATCTAAGAACACATAATCCGTATCTTGCGCCACAACCATCGCGATAAACGCCATTTGACGCTGACCGCCACTCAACTCATCAAGGTATTTGTTTTGGATGTCAGTAATGCCAAGGTGTTCTAGTGCTGTATCGACGATCTTATGATCTTCGTCTTTCAAGCGACCTTGAGAGTGTGGGAAACGACCAAAACAGACCAATTCACGAATCGTAAATCGCATGTTGATGTTATTTGATTGTCTTAACACGGCAAGGTGCTTCGCTAGCTCTTTGGTATCCCACTCAGCCAGTAACTTATCGCCAATGACCACTTCACCCGCGTCGCTGTCTGTTAAGCGGCTCGCCATTGAAAGCAGTGTACTTTTACCCGCACCATTTGGGCCAATGATAGAAGTCACTTCGCCTTTCGGGAACATAGCACTGGCATCATCAACCACGAGTGACTTGCCATACTTCTTACTTAAACCTGTTAATTTAATCACTACTTACTACCTTTACTGAATTCTGGTGCGTAACAACAAGAACATAAAATACAAACCGCCGACCAAGTTAATAATCACACTCACAGTGGTTTCAAACGCCATCACTTTTTCGATAAACCATTGGCCAGAAACCAATAGCACGATCGCTAGTAAGCTGCTTGCGATGATAAGCACACGATGCTGATAAGATCGGAATATCTGGCGAGCTAAGCTTACGGTGATCAAGCCAAAGAACAGCACAGGGCCAACCAGAGCCGTAGACACCGCGACCATCACTGACACAATCACCAAGGTAATCTGAGTCAATCGCTTGGTGTTCACACCCAGGCTTGTCGCGTTATCAACACCAAGCCAAAGTACATCAAGCTTAGGCGCCAACAACCAAAGGCCAAGCAAGCTCAAACCCAAAGGAATAAGGCTGAGGTAAACCAACTCGCCTTTCACGTTATTGAAACTTGCGAACATCACATTCTGCAGCACCGCGAACTCGTTCGGGTCAATCAACATCGCCAAGAAGTTAGACAAACTCGAGAATACGCTGCCACATACGATGCCTATCAACAGCAGTGTGAATACGTTGTTTCGCTTGCTCTTAAAGTAGAAATGGAACAGAGCAAACGAGAACAAGATCATCACAGTCACAGACATCGAAAAGTTTGCGATCGAGTCAATCACCCAGAAGCTAGCACTGCCAAACACAAACAGAAGTACCGTTTGTACCAGCATATACAAGCTGTCAAAGCCCAAGATGGAGGGGGTTAGAATTCGGTTATTAGTAATGGTTTGGAAAACCAATGACGACGCCGAGATCGCTACCGCCGCCAACACAATCGACAGCAATTTTGGTAGGCGCAGAGACAAGAAGAACTCGTAGTTATCCCACGTCAGCCCCTGCCCGATGAATAGCGCTGTCATACCCAAAGACGCGATAGCCAGAATCGCAATTTTTACTGAATCACGCATTCGACTTGTCTCTCATGATTAGGTAAATAAAAATCATGCCACCAAAGATGCTGATTACCATCGAGATTGGAATCTCATAAGGGAAGATGACGATTCGAGCTAGCAGGTCACAAGCCAACACCAAGATCACCCCCCAGTAGGCAGTCCAAGGCAGAATCTTCTTCATGTTATCGCCCATCATCAGCGACACGATATTCGGCACGATAAGGCCAAGGAATGGGATAACACCAACGATCATCACCACAGAGGAGGCACTGATAGCCACTAACGCAACACCAATGAAGACGATCTTCTGATAATTCAAACCGATGTTTTTCGCGAAGCTCTCACCGATGCTCGCCGCACTGAACTGGCTCGCGAAATAGTAAGCCAATACACAAGCAGGCACCGCGAGATAAAGGATTTCATAGCTGCCCTGCAACACGCTCGCAAAGTTCGCCATAGTCCATGCCGACATGGTTTGTACTAAGTCGTACTTATAAGCAATAAAGGTTGTTAGAGACGAAACAACGTTGCCATACATAATGCCAATCAAAGGCACCAATACCGCGTTCTTAAACTTGAGGTGTTGTAGGAAGCGAACCAATAGCATGGTGCCAAACACTGCAAACGCGAAGATAAAGCCTAAGTAGCTCCATTGCGCAGCATTGCCTAGCACTAGAATGCCGACAATGTAACCCAACATCGCACAGTCAATGGTGCCCATCGTCGAAGGCGCGGCAAACTTGTTCTGTACGATTTGCTGCATGATCAAGCCAGAAACACTCAATCCCGCTCCGGCAAGCACGATCGCGAGTAGTCGAGGAATCCGACTAACAATATAAATAGAATTGGCGTGTTGGTTGCCATTGAAGAAGTCACTAAAACTGATTTCAGCGACTCCAATCATCAATGACGCAACGCATAACACAACAAGAAATACAGCAGCTGCAATGGGTTTCAACATAGGAATAATACTAAAGATAGGTCTCGGGTAGCCCGTATAAAAAAGTGAAAAAGGGCTTATAAGAACACTCTTATAAGCCCGAAAATCTGATGGTTAGTAACTATTGAATCGTACGTTCAATGTCACTAAGCATTCTATGAATCGCTGTCACACCGCCACCAGCCAAATACCAAGCACTTGAATCAAGGTAAACGATATTGCCGTGCTGCGCTGCAGGTGTTGCCGCAACCAGTGGGTTATCAAACAGTTGTTGTGCGCGTCCTTCTGATTTACCAATCGCTTTTTCGCGGTCAAGCACGTAAAGCACTTCAGGTTTTGCATCAGCTATGTATTCAAAAGAGATTAGGTTGCCGTGTGTTCCTTTAATCGGAGCCACGGTTGCACTCTTTGATTCCACGAAACCAAAGTCATCAAAGATGATTGAGAAACGGCTGCCTTTGTTGAACATCGCAATGTTGTTACCGTTGTTCATTAGCATCATTGCTGAAGTTTCGTCAGACGCTACTTTGTCGTTTACCGCTGTGATAGAAGCTTGAGTCTCTTTAATGATCGCTTCGACTTCAGCTTGCTTACCAAAGATGTCGCCTAGCACACGCCAGTTTTGCTGAGCATCAGCCCAGTACTTGTCGCCTTCAATAGAAAACATGACAGTAGGAGCAATTTGTGCCAGTTTGCCGTAAACCTTAAGCATGCGGTTTTCCGCGATGATGATGTCAGGCTTCAACATGTAGATAGCTTCAAAATCAGGTTCGCTTAAAGAGCCTGTATTTGCCGTCGTATCTTTGTACGAAGCTAGGTAATCAGGCAGCAAGCTATGAGGCGCGCCAACTGGCTGTACACCAATTTTATCGAGCACGTCTAAGCTACCGTGGCCTAGAACCACCACTCGCTGTGGTACTTCAGTAAACTGCGCTGTGCCTTTCACATGCTCAATGGTGACGGTTTCCGCATGCGCGGTCATCATGAATGATGATGCTAGAACGATGGCAAGCCCGCTCAATAACTGGCGAACTGAATTGATTGTTTTCTTCATGTTTCTTCCTTTGCCATTGATACAAACCACCACTCATGACAATGAAAGTCACATTACTCATAGACGAGCATGGGGCGTACACAACTGCTAAATAACGATAATTTAAAGTCTGTCATTGGATTGACAACAAACTTGTAACGCAAGTGAGAACTATTATCAATTATATTTGCACTAAATTGGCGATACAACAACTTTATTATTCAGAAATGTAAAAGTGAGTATTCATATTTTGCGTAGTCAGGAGAGGTATTAGGAATCAGAAATATCAAAAAGACGCGAAGAGGAAAATACTCATCAACCTGAAGAAAAAAACAGATGGGGAAAGCACCCAAAAACCCTGTAATTACAACGCTGAACCCCAAAATCATGGATTGTAATTTACAATGTAAAGATCATATACAACAGAGACTTAATCATCAACAAATTAGCTGATCAATTAAACCCACTAATGACAACGAATACGAACAGCTGAAAAGCCAAGACTCAGTCAGATATCATGGTCAAATCCCTGACCTTCGCTCATTTAACCTTCAGTAACCGATGGTAAATCACCCAAAAATATTTTTGAATTTAATTGAATATAGGGTTGTAATTTTGAAAACTAGGCGTATAGTTCGCCACCTGGCTCTAATCTATAGAGCTGTTAATGCTAAAGTAAGTCCAAGTTCCACATAGACAGTTCTCGATTCCCTCGTTACACCATCTCTGCGTCAGCTTTCACCCAGATAGTCATTCAATAGCTTTTAAATTCGATCCTACTACCGATCTATCGTCATTTGCTCTTTTGTCAGCGAAGTCAGAATAGATCGAGCACTTAAATACAAATGTAATAAACACAAGGCACAGTTATGTCACGCAGAACAACACGACAAACCCATTGGTACCAACTATCACGCGAAAAAACAGTCAATAAACTAAAAGGTAATAAATGCTCAAGATTAAAATAGATTTACACAAAGAAGAGATTTCATGGGTCACCGAGATTCGACAGCTCAATAGCGATATACTCCACCGCCACATATTGCCCAAGCTACAACATCACAGCTATCTCATCGACTTTGAATTTAATGAACGAGAAAGCATCGGAACTATCGTTTCAGGCAACGGAAACACCCTAGGACATTTCACACTCCTATAGCATTTCCCAAAGGCTACAAAAGAAACACCATCTAGTCCCAAAGATGTAAAAGATGTCACCCTCAATTCGCTCTAGCAGAACAAAATAGAGTAGAAGTAAAACAGATCTGAAACCTAGCCCTTTTTGCATTTCACACGCGGCTAACGCTAGCTAGGTTATCGTACTTCTATTGAAACCAACTTATATCAAACTCTAAATCACCATTGAGTCATTATCAGTGCATTCATGGACTAATAAGTTAACGGCATCGACCTTAACTTCTGATCAAGAGTATATAAGTGTTCTGCAGCTTGCATGTGTTGAGGGTAATCACTGAACTTCTCACGATTCTCCTCATTCATCTTACATGTCTCATCCACCAGCATTAACTTCCAATACAGCTTCGTTGTATGCAACATCGCCAGTAACGGTTTGAACACCTCTTTCTCATAAGCTTGAATCAACTCTTCAATCAACTCGTCACGTTCGTCTTCGCTTGCGATTGAACCCTCGGTTGCCGACAACACTTTTTGATACTTCAGGTTTTGTTGCAGCTTATCCATGACCGTTTGGTTTTCTTCCGCTAAGTCAACAAGCTTCGACTTAATGATGTTTACCCAATTCGCTTGGCTCAGTACTGTGTCATCAACGCTGGTAAAATCTTCTCGTATTTGTCGTTCAACATCTTTTTGAGCTTTCTTTAAAACCGCACGCACCTTTTGGAAAGGCAGCTGATACTCCTTACTTAGCTCGATAATCAGTTTATGAAAACCACCATTTGGAAGGTGTAAGTTTTCTTTAAACGTCGCCATTGCAGCTTCTTGCTGTTCGGTAAGGTGAGTCATTCTGTTTCCTATTCTTTATCACTTATGGTGCTGAGCCCGCGATCATACCACTATTACCCTCGTTTTTTCGGTAACTTGAACAGTTACACCTCGCTATGCCGTTAAATTCACCCAACTCTTTACCTTTTGCCTAGTTATTAATCCATATGGCATGAAATGGTAAATCCCTACCGGTGAAAGTTCGTACATTACGCGCTCAGGGGATATCGCCAGACAGGAGTCGTTACTTACATATGAAAGACAAGCGCGAGAAATGAGAAAACAGATGACCTATTCAGAATACAAAGAATCCGATTTGCATAAGTGCGTGAGCATTGGTTCAGAAGCAATGGTATCCATTGCCAAGTTTGCCTTTAAAGCCACTACCCTTTTATTTCGATTTTTCCGCTGGCTTGTCGTATCGGCTTATACCTACGTGATGAAGTAATTCTATATGGGAGTCGTTGTTTTCATTACGACTTATCTAAATACCCCAAAGCGCGCCCTATTAGGTCGCGCTTTTTTTGTGTCCAGTTTTATACCTAGCTTGATGCCAAAAGTCCGAGTGCATTTTATATCGTCAGTGGCGCTAAATGGTAAAACTGACCATCGAATAAAAACCATACTACACCTGTTCCAACGAAACAGACTTCTAACTTATACAGGTACTAAAATGAAAAAGATTGCACTTAAAATTGTAGGACTAACGGTTTTGGCTTCTGCGCTAACTGGTTGTATCGGCAGCAACGCCGTAACAGGGAAAGTGATGAAATTTAACGTTGAAGTTGTCGATAACCGCTATGCCCGTGCAGGTGTAAACTTCTTATTAGCGCCTGTATACGGTATTACTACCGCAGCAGACTATGTGGTATTCAACTCACTTGAATTCTGGACAGGTAAAAACCCTATCAGCGGTTCACCACACGTATTTGATACAAAAACAGACACGCACTTCAAAGTGAACGATGAGCTGGACCCAAGCCTGAAAGAAGCCCCTGTCGGCCCAATTTCTAACAATCGCACCATTGAAACGGGTGAGATGATTAAGATCGACGAAAACACGATTCAAATGGACATCGTCTATACATCTGGTGAAACAGCGACTCTAACGGGCATCAAAGACGGTCAAAACGTTACCTATTACATGGATGGTCAGCTTGTATCGCAAACAACTATCGCTGAATTAGAGAAGATTCAAGGCACTGAAGCTTAAGGTTCATCGCCCACACAGAGTTCAAACTTAAAGAGACTTTTGAGCTCATAAAATAGAACAAGCCCGGCGATTGCCGGGCTTGTTTGTATGTGCTCTATTATTTGTAAATGCTCTATTGGGACTGAGACTGTGCAAGTCGAATGCTCACCAAACTCGCCACCATGATAGCTAAGTAAAAGCTGCCGATAATGGATTCCATAAACACAAAGAATTGAGCAATAGGCAGAGCTGGTGATATGTCGCCGTAACCAACCGTAGTCAAGGTGATAAAGCTAAAGTACATCGCATTAAACAAGTTCGTCAGCCAGACTTGCTCTTCTAACCCGTTAAAGGCATTAGGAAAGATCTCTAAAATTAACAAGTAGATGGTCGACCAAGCAAACCCTAGCAACAAGTAAATACAGATGGAGCCGATGATGTGATTGGGTGTCACCGTTTTGGCTTTCATCACCTGCTTCAACGCCGAGTAAATGTGTGAAAACAAGAACACAGCCAACGCCGATAGCGTCACTATCGACAGGTTATAGCCTTCCAAAAATGAAAACACGCCAGACACGAGCGCCGTAATCAATAACAGCCCATACCAAGAGCGATACAAGGCTCGCTCTTTATGAATACCGGCAATTGAACTCGCCAACGTAATAATGATAAGAAATAGGATTGTTTTCTGGCCTTGCGGATAAAACTGCTGCATCACCGCGCAACCAAGAAACAACACCAACAGTGCATAGAATAAGAAGTAGAAGTTGTCGTCTTTAGAGACTGGCTTCATCTATTTTCCCTCGACCTCTGCAGGTTTTTTCTCAGTTTCTTGTTGGTTTTTCTCTTCAAGTCCAAGCCACGCCATCATCAGCTCATAGCTTAAACTCAGTATCACAGCACCGACAAACAGACCGACGATGCCTGACATCGCCATTCCGCCCAGTGCACCCAATAGAATTACCAACATTGGAATGTGAGAGCCACGGCTCAGCAATACTGGCTTTAAGATAGCGTCACTGCCGCTCACCAAAATACACCACACTAAGAACAAGCTCGCCGCCAGTGTCGATTCAACGCTGAACATGTAGATGATCGCCGGTAATAGAGCGAGAATCGGTGGAAGTTGGATTATCGCAATGAGCAGCACAGCTAGCGCCCAAAACGCAGCTGCTGGAACGCCTGCAATCACCAAACCGATTGCCGACATCATGGATTGAATCACAGCCACACCAATCACACCTTGCACAACGCTTCGCACGGTCGATTTAGAGAGCTCTACCAACTCTTCACCTTTACCGCCCGTTAAACGCGCCACTAAGTGAGTCACGCCGGTTTTGCATTTATCGGCATTACTCATGAATGCACCCGCAATGATGGTAGAGATGATGAACTGAATAAAGCCGCCACCTAACGAGCCAAGAACAGAAGCCGCTTTCGTCGCAAACTGTTTAAGTTCATCCGCATACTTTATGAAAGTGCCTTCAATATTGTTGGAGGCGGCAACCAAGGTTGAATAAACCTTTTCCCCTATTAATGGAATATCTTGTAAGGACTCTTTCGGTTTGGGCAATGACAATGTGCCATCTTGAAGCCCTGTCATCAGGTCAGTCGCGCTGGTGTAGATACCAGAAGAAAGCGCCGCCAAAGGAATAAATAGAAGAATCACACCAATAAAGCTCAGCAATGCACTGGCTTTACCTTTCGACATCCCGGTTTTATTTGAAATTGCGACCGCCACTGGATACAACGCAGTCGCAATGATCGCACCCCATATCACCAAAAGAATGAATGGGCGCAAAATCGAAAAACACCAATACACGAGCATGGCAATCGCTGCGATCTTGATGGCAGCGTCTATCGCCTGTTTTGAAAAATCATCGGTTAACTTCATGAGACGTCCTTGTTAGACAAAATTAAGGCTGATTTTGTAGAAACTTCCAATTCCGTGTTTCTAGGAATAGAGAAGCCAAAATCATATATATGCCAATTAACACTAATTGGAATATGCGTATAAGAGTGTTGCTATCGATGTCACCGGAGCTCATCAACGTGCTACCAACCAGTACGAGCAACGTACTAAATGCAGTGGCGAAAATAGGTGCTTTTTCGGGAACCGTGTAGATCTTGGTAGCCATAAGAATGGCAATAAGTCCTATAAACAAAGAATAGAAGACAATGTTGGGTACTATAGAAAGAATTGAAAAAGCAGCAATCGCCAGCAATCCCCCGATACCGTTACTTATCACCAAAAAAGCGCTCAACTTTATCGACTTCTCTGACGTAATCATCAACGATAACAACGCAATGAACATCATTGTCAGTAAAGCTTCAGATATTTGAAAAATAAAGAAAAAGCACACCACTGGATAGGAGATAATCATCGCCCTAAAGGCCGCATACCAACGCTGTTTCTTTTCGAGTGGCGCAGCAGCGAAGCCTGAGAACGCCGATTTTGGCTCAGGGAAAAACACATGCACTAACGCAAAAAGCATGACTGAAACCACACCAGAGGTCGCTAAGCCAGAGGCCAGCATTACTGACACGCCGGGGTTATCAATCGCCATGAATGGCAACATCAAAACCGCAATCAACAGTATGGTGGCAAACAGGTTCCATTTTGGGTCGACAAACAAGTAGTAACCCCACAGCATCATTAACCCCACTAAAATCAGCAATGGGATTGGATAATGGGTAATTCCTCGCGACAGTAATAAACCTAACCCCATTGTCACCACAACGGCCAAGAGCAATTCGTAGACCGTTTCTTTATGGAGATTTGGTTTATCAATTAAGAACTTAGCTGTGAACACTGGCGCCACAAACGCAAGTGGCCAGTTTATCCACGCCGCCAAGAAAACAGCCAACGTGACCTAGGCTGTTCTCTCGATAATAAGCTTCAATCCAAATATCTTCGGTTGAAACAAAGGTCATGATTGCTTGCCCTGCTGATGCATAGAAACCTTCAGACAGGCTAAAGTTAGAGACACCACCTTGTGTCGGTGCAGTAATCACGGTGCGCTCTAGGTTCAATTGAGCTTGTTCAAGTGCCAGCAACGCCGCTTTCACTTGGCTATTTTCTTCGCCTTCTTTACCCATTTGTTTCTTAGCACGGTCAAGGTCAGCTTCTGCATTCACAACCGCCGCACGAGAGGTCGCTAATGCTGCTCGCGCTTTATCTGCATCTGATTTAGAAACGACACCTTTATCGGACATCTCTAAAACACGCTTGGCTTGCAGTTTGGTGTTTTGTCTTTCAACAATAGCTGAAGTGAGTTTTGCTTGAGCTGAAGCAATACTCGCGGTTTGCGCGCCGACATTTTGGCCAGCAATCTCTAAATTTTGCTCGGCTTGTTGTACGGCTATTTGGTAATCAGACTCATCTAAAATGGCTAGCTTATCGCCTTGATTAACCAGTTGGTTAGGTTGAACAAGAATATCGAGCACTTTACCCGACACCTCAGGTTTGATTGGAACGATATAACCTTTGACACGAGCATTATCAGTAATAGGGATGATGCGGTCTGAAATGATACTGAAGATCAACATGAACGCTACGAACAACAATAAGTAGTTGGTGACCTTTCTTACTTTGTCTTTTCCATTTTCTTGCTGGCCAACTTCTTCCTTGGCTTCTTGCGCATTCCCGTTGACTTCTGACATGGGACTCCCTTCTAGATAACTAACATCAACAAAATTAATACTTTAAAAATAAGCCCGGTGATGGAAAACTCAAGTAAATAGGGTTAGATTTAGTAAACAAAACGTTGCAAATGATATAAGTGCCTTATCTGCACTGCGATAGGTCGCTTCGGCTTGCGCCTGTATTTCAGACACACCACTGCTCACGGTCAGGTTCAATGTTGTCCCTTTGGTAATCACTTCTTTCAGTCGATACATCGCCTCAAACGCTTCTGCCAAATTGGTTTCAGGCATCAAGATAGCGAACTCTTCTCCGCCTACTCGCGCGACGATATCAGTGTCTCGGCTGTTGTTTCTCAACAGTTCAGCGACCTCTTTCAGCGCTGAATCACCTTGGTCATGACCGTGATTATCATTGATAGCCTTGAAGTGATCTAAATCGATCAACGCCAAACAGGAATGCGTGTAACCATAACGCTCCGCTAAGTTTGAATAATGGTTAAGATCTTTATCAAAACGGCGGCGGTTCCAGCACCCTGTGAGAGAATCTGTGTCCACCAACATTCTTAATCGACGTTCTAATACTTTGCGTCGACTAATATCGGTAAAGGTCACCACATATTTATTATTGTGCGACAGTATTTCAACTAACTTTTCGACAACCACATTCACAGTAAAATGTTCACCAAGTCGACTGACTCCACTCAACTCACCCTTCCATCTCTGGTTTTCCTTGAGTGAGCGAGTAATGGTCGTGATTAGGCTGCTGTTATTCATAAAACAGAGTTCAGAAATCGGACGAGATTCGACTTGGTCAAAGGCATAACCTGAAACCCGAGAGAATTGTTGATTCACTTGTATGACCCTCAATTGACTATCGAGGACAATAAAACCTGCGACACCATCAATGATCGCTTCCGACAAGTTATTCTTGCTTTGAGCCATTTAATGTCGATATAGGCGTGCAGTAATGAGGGTGCTGAGCAAAAACAACGCGCGCACAGAAAAATCCATGACTGCCGAAGAAGCCATACTCAATAACCACAAGCTAACTGCCATATTAAGGGCAAGTGTAGACACCACGTATAGCGGCATTTTTCGGTCAAAACTTAACTTATTCATAGTCTGCTCTAGTGATGGGCGAATGACTATGATGGCTAAGTTTCCACTAAGATATTTACCATTTTACGACACATACAAATTCAAATTACATATCGAACAATAAGTGCATAGGGTTACACTAACTATTAAGCGGAAGAGATTGAAAAGATTCGAGACCGCCACTTTGAATGCCAACCAGTGCCGGGTTACCTAGGCCTACTAACCGAATATCTCCGTCAAAATAACGAATAAACAAACGGTTAGTGGCCAAGCTCGTGTTTACTGACTTGGTAGATTACTGAACGGCTAGCTCCCCTCTGCGTACCCAGAATGCTCGAACATGGTCATAAATCAGATTAAACACAAACGCGTAAATGGTAATAAAAATGGTCACGCCGATGTCCATCAAAAATGCTTGCCATAACCCCACGTTAAGTAAGTATGCCATCACAGGGATTGTCGCGATCAACAAGCCAGCCTCAAATAGCACGACATGAAAAACACGTAATTTGAGCGAACGCTTTGATTTTTCACCCGTGAAATAACGATCAAAAATACGGTTAAAACAGTAGTTCCAAATCATCGCGATAGTCGCAACAACTATCATGGTTCCTGATAAGGCATTCACATCGTGATCAGTAAATATCGCTAAACCTATAATTGACAGTGTGACGGCCAATACTTCAAACAACACCGAGTGGAAAACTCTCTCTAACGTACTCATACATTCCTATAGCAATTTATAACATGGTGGACTTACCGAAATTATGTCACCGAAAACAATAAGAGAAAGTTAACAGCCATCACGTTTAGTGATAGCTTAAGTATAAGTACCCCATTTTGTATTGAGCGAGAGATAACATGTACAGTTTTGAGCAACTAAAAGTCTTCGTCACGGTGTGTGAAAGTGGCTCTTTCTCTGCCGCCGCTCGCAAACTGAAACGAGCTCAGTCTGGGGTAAGCCAATCGATAGCCAACCTCGAAATTGCCATTGACCAAGAGCTGTTTAACCGAGAGAAAAACATCCCCGTTTTAACCAGCAAAGGTAAAGCGTTATTGCCTGTGGCTAAGTCCGTTCTTGACCAGCAAAAGTACTTCGATCAAAAAGTAGAATCGCTGACCCAAGAAGATGAGCACGAACTGATCATTGCGGTTGATGAAAGCATCATAGATAAGAACTTTATTAAGATAATCAGCTCACTCGCCGATCAATTTCCAATCACACACTTCGATATCATTACCACCTCAACCTTTGATGTTGAAGACCTAGTAAGACGCGGAAAAGCACAGATTGGCATCATCTACGCGGATGGCGAACTGAAGGTCGATATGGATTTCTTTTTGCTGGGCCAAGCGCGTTTCCTAACTGTTAGCTCTGCCACTCACGAACTGAGTCGCATGTCCGTTGTACAAGACTCAGACCTAAAGCGCTATCGCCAATGTGTGCATCGCAGCTCAAAGCAGCGCGAACTGTGGTTCACCTATGGTATTAGCTCGATGCGTTGGTATGCGAACAACCACAAGAACATTGTTGATCTCGTTGAACAGAACGTAGGTTGGGCAAATGTGCCCGAAATGATGGTGATGGAAGGCATTCAAAAAGGTGATCTAGTGGCGTTACCTGTCTCGCACGAGCATGGTGGTTGGATTACTCCAGTGGGTTGTTTGGTGTCTCGCAGCCACATCAATGGCCCAGTGCTCACTAGCCTTATTGAAAAGCTTAAGGGGCACTCACTGCAATACAATCAATGGCAAGCCAACTAAACTCCCCCAATTCTTGAGTTCAGCCTATATCAGCAACGGAATCCTAAGTCAATGACGGTGGTGCTTTCTCCACCGCTACCTCATTTCTGCTTATCTTGCCGATAAATATCTTTGTCGTGTGGATAAAACACCCTAGTTGATGTCCAAAAGTGACCTAACTACACTGCGATCCCAACCGGGTGTGTCTTTTCAAACGAATGTAGACAGACCCAAATCGCTCTTTAACATCATTGACCCAACTTCAAATCTCCTAGATAAGCGCTCAGCCTTGCAGTTGCTTATGCCGGTTTCAAATAGATCACTTTTTGAATATTAATTCGCACCCAGTTTATGAGCGCTCTTTGAGTGCTTTTTTATATCTAAATGAACCTTTTGGAAAATTTGTCGTGAACGTTTTAAGAAATATTTGCCCTGAGAAAATGGGCAAAGAGCGTAACAAACGAGAGTATGATTTACGCGTACTTAATTGTGTCAGTGAAAGCGAATATGAATCGCGTATGGCAGTTTGGAATAGCTTAACTTTGGTTGCTACTCCGTCTGTTTCAGAAACAAAAGGCTTCATCGATGAGGCTTTCAACAAACTTCAGCAAGACTTGAAAGAAGCAAGCCGCGAGTTATCGATTAACTACACGGACTTCATTGCAATGGCGCATGAAGAACTTAACTACATTAAGGTGTTTGTTGCTGATAAGACCGCACAATACGGCTGGTATGCCGCGATCGTTCTTATGATCATCGGTACTGTTGCTCTTTGCATTCAATAGACCAAACGATGTGTTAGATAGAGCAGCTTAGATACTCTATCGATAAGCACATCTAGCACGACTCCGTGCTTGTGCTTTCACTAGAAAACAGATGACCAACCTCATTTGTTTTCTAGTTCTACTCCCCTTCACTCTCCCATCAGAGATAGCAGTTCCTGCGTCGCTTGTTTTGGGCTTTCAGCGTGACATATCGCTGATACCAACGCCAGGCCGTGAATACCTGTCTGAACCAACTGCGGAATGTTCGATTCGTTGATTCCACCGATACCAACAATCGGCAATTTCGTTGTTTTCAAAGCCATTTGAATGCCTTCATAACCCCAATGTTTCTTTAGATTCGTCTTAGTCGGTGTGGCAAAAATCGCACTGAGACCAATGTAATCGATCGGCAAACTACCTGCTTGTTGTAGCTGCTGTTCAGTTTCAATTGATAACCCAAGAATCTTGTCTGAACCAATCAGCTTACGTGCTAACTCTGCAGGCATATCCGATTGACCCAGATGCAAACCATCGGCGTCGACAGCCAATGCTACGTCCACTCGGTCATTGATGATCAGCGGAACACCTGAGCCAGCCAGAATCGACTTAACCGCTTGTGCTCGTTCAATGAAGGCTCTTACGTCCCCATGTTTTTCTCTTACTTGAACCATAGTGACGCCACCAGCAACCGCTTGTTCAACCACGAATTTAAGCGTTTCTAGATCTTGTTGGTCGTCAGTCACCAGATAAAGTTTATAAGGGTTCATCGCGTACCTTTGAAGTCGATTTCTAAAATTGGTTTTCTGCCATTTTACCGACAAATCACATCCTATGCATGGAAGTTAGCACTTAATTCCTTAAGTTAGGCGGTTGAATTCAAATACGCAACTCGTTGAAAGCATGTCGAAAAACCCGATTTTTCTAACAAAAGCGTTACTTATTACACAAACTATTCGCTTTAGCATGCCCAGAATGCTGTTTTATGAAATACTCCCCTATGAAGGAATCAGGTAAATATAGGGATAGTTATGCGCCACCTTTCTATAGCGCTCAAGATCAAGCTGGGTTATGCCATCTGCTTGCTCTTTTTCGTCATTTCAGGCCTTGTGAGTTACAAAGGTATTCAAACCTTGTCGAACGGCTTTAGCCAGTACAGTGACCTCAGCCACAAGGCGACATTGTCAGGCAACATTCAAGTGCACTTTCTTCAGATGCGTTTAGCTTCTGAACGTTACTTAGAGTCATTGGATGATCAATACGAAGCGAATTATCAATCGAGCAAACTTGCGATTGATGAACTGCTGAACAACTTAATCCAAACCACCACCAATACTGATAGCTTGTCGAGCCTGCAATTAGTGCAAGACAGCGTTGCAGCTTTTGATGCGGCTTATGGATCAATGAAACAGAGCCAACTGCTCATTGACCAGTTAGTGAACGTGGAGATGGTCACACGAGAAACCAACGCACTGAAAGCGGCTCAGAGCTTATTGTATGAGTCTTACAATAACAATGATCCAAACGCGAGCTTATACGCAGGCATGTTGATGGAGAACTTCCTCGCAGCCAAGATCACAGTGCTGAGTTACTCAAACAACAACGACCTCAAAACCTATGAAGCTGGTAAAGACATTTTTGAATATGCTCTGCCAGGTATAGAAGGCGATATTGAATCTCTTAAATCATCTCCTTATCAAAGTGAATTGATTGAAGATTTCTCTAACCAACGGGAAGCGTACGCGAAAGGCTTTGAGCAAGTTCATCAACAGATGATTGAGAACACGCAAAGAACCGCTACCCTTTCCTCGATTGGTGATAGCTTGGCTATCGCTGTGGCTGATGCTCAGAGCATTCTAGAACAACAGAAACAAGCATTAACACCAGAACTGCAAGCCAGCGAAAAGCGCTCGATTCAAATCATCATATTGCTGACGGGTGTGGCTTTAGTTATTGGCATGACGAGCGCCGTGTTGGTGACTCGCTCTATTACTAAAGGCATCGCACAAGTTAAACAGATCACCAACGAGCTTTCTCAGGGCAACCTGAATGTGGAAGTGAACATTGAGAGCAAAAATGAGATTGGCGAACTGCTGACTAATATGGAGATCACCATTGAATCTCTGCGCGATATTGTTGGCCAAGTGAACCGTTCTAGCGTGCGTATTGGTGAGATGTCGGAGTCACTCAATCAAGTGACAAATAACAGCTCGACCAACGCAACACAATTGAACAGTGAAATGATCAATATCTCTTCTGCCGTTGATCAATTAGCTTCCAGCACATCAGAAATTGCGGCAAGTGCTAACCACGCGTCTCAAGTTGCCAACCAAGCCACCGAGAATGTGGCGATGGGACTGAAAGAAGTAGATAAGACACTGCATGAAATTGGTAGCGCCGATGAAAGCATGCAGGTAAGCAGCCAAAAAGTGACCGACCTACATAAAGAGTCGATGAACATTGGTGCCATTCTTGAAGTAATCAAAGGCGTTTCTGAGCAGACCAACCTGTTGGCATTGAATGCGGCTATTGAAGCTGCGCGCGCAGGTGAACAAGGTCGCGGATTTGCAGTAGTAGCCGATGAAGTAAGAACGCTCGCTAAACGTACCCAAGACTCTGCTAGCCAGATTGATGAGCTCATCACCTCACTACAACGTGGCGCTAAAGATGCGTTAGAGTCTATCAAAGAGAGCCACAGCACGGTTTCAGACGCTTCAACGCAGGCGCAGCAAGCTTCTCAGAACTTACATGTGATTAATCAACACATCCAAGATCTGAACCAAGCCAACAGCCAAATCGCGGTGTCGGTTGATGAGCAGGATCGTCTTACCAAATCACTGGGTGAAAACGCGCAAGGTGCAAACACTATTGCTCAAAGCAACCAAGAGTCGGTAAGCAGCATTTCAGGTGCAGCGAGCGACTTAACCGAGGTTGCTCATCACCTAGAGAGCCAAGTTAACCGATTTAGAACCTAGCCAGCCAGTCTATACACAGCTGACACAGTTCCAAACCAGTAATAAAAAGCCCCCTACACATAAGTGTCGGGGGCTTTTTTAAGTTAATCTAACTCTAACTTGTGGCTTAGAGTTAGATTAGCCCTACTGAATCTTCAAGCGTTGAATCAGAGTCTCTTCGTCTAACTGATACAACTCATCAAGCAAGTTAATTTGCAAGCTACCTGGGCCGCGAGAGTTTTCAGCCGCGATTTCACCAACCACGCCTAATACCGCTGCTGCAGCTAAACCACTATCATCACCAACAGCCGCGAAAGCACCCGTCAATGCAGTTAAAGTACACCCCATACCCGTCACATACGGCATCATTTGGTGTCCATTGTTTAACGTCACCACGCTGTCTTTGGTGACAACGTAATCTGTCTCACCAGATATCACCACATTTGCACCGTATTCAGCCACTAAGCACTGTGCAGCACCTAACGCAGCATCACTGCTATCAAGCGCATCAACGCCTTTGCTCTGCGCTTTTTCGCCCGCTAACGCGATAATCTCAGACGCGTTACCACGAATGATCAACTTATCGGCTAAGCGTGCAATTTCACGAGAAGTCTCGGTACGCAACGTACTTGCCCCACAACCCACAGGGTCAAGAACCACAACCTTGTTGTTCGCGTTCGCTTGCTCAACAGCAAAACACATTCTTGGCGTCCAAACACTGTCGAGCGTGCCGATGTTAATCACCAAAGCACCAGAGAAAGACATCATCTCAGCCAGTTCTTGTTGTGAGTGTGCCATGATAGGCGAAGCGCCAATCGCCAATAACGCGTTGGCCGTGTTGTTCATCACTACATAGTTAGTGATGTTCACAACCAGTGGTTTTTGCTCTCGTACTGCGCGTAGCGATTGAATAATTTGTTCAGTAAGCATGGGTAAATCCTTATTCGTGAAAGTCGCTTTTAAGCCGCTGTTGAATCATCAAGAGCGTTCAGCCCTTGCTGCCAAAAAGCCACTTCCATACGCGTTGCGGTTTTGAAGATATGAACGATGTTCTGACCGCGTTCGCTGTTGATATCAATTTCAGCAAGCAACTGATTGAAGTATTCCGCGCCCGTTGCTACGCCAGACTGGAACTCTTCACTGCCATACAGTTGCAGCCAGCTTGCGTATGGGTTGCCTTCCAAAACAGTATCACTGCTTTCTAACAGCGCTTTACAAATCACGGCATAACCGATTGAACACGGAGCCAGTGCCGCATATAAGTCGACAAGATCACCCGTCATACCCGCATCTAGAACGTAGCGCGTGTAGGCAACAGTGCCGAAATCTTCAGGTTCGTTTTCTAAATCCGATTCGGTTAAACCCCACTGACCACAGTAAGTCACATGGTGAGAGATTTCAGAATCTAGCAACGCATGAACACTTGGCAGTGCACGACGCATATCAGCCAAGGTTTTAGCCTTGTAAATTGCCAATGCATAAGCGCGGGCATACTGCTTTAAAAACAGAAAATCTTGCTTCAAGTAATGCAGAAAACACGGCTGAGCGAGTGTGCTGTTTGCCAGCGTTTTAACAAAATCATGCTCGGTGTAGTCTTGCCAATCTTGTTGACAGGCTTGGATTAAGTCTTGGTATTTCATGAGATTCCTTAGTCAAAAGTCGGTACGTAGTCAGCGGCTTTCGGTAGTGATTTGATAATGCCTTTGTCGAACATGAATTGTGCGTAATCGTCGTAACGCTTTAGGTCGACAGCAGAAGGGCGAAGTGCAAAACGAGTCAGCGTATCGTTCCATGCGCGTTGGTTAAGCTCGTTGTTCAACGTATCTGGTGAATACGCAACAAACTCGCTCCATGACTCTTTTGGGTGGTTCACGATGTAAGTTGTTGCTTGTTCCAATGCTTTGTTGAACGCTTTGATCGCTTCATCATCGTGCTGCTTTGCGTTCGCAACAAAGATCAGCTCATCGTAAGCTGGCACACCGTGCTCTTCTGGGAAGAATGCTTTTGCTTTAAAACCTTCAAGGGCTAGCTGGTTAGTTTCGAAGTTACGTAGGCCACCCCAGATTGCATCTACCTTTCCCGATGCCAATGAAGATGAAAGTGCCCAACCGACATTGATGGTTTGCACGTCTGTAAATGCAACATTTTCTTGAGCTAGCATGGTACCGATAGTCGCTTCTTCGTTACCCGCAATCGCGATACCGATCTTCTTGCCTTTCAGATCCGCTAGCGAATCGTTCTTGCCGTTATCCAGTACCATTAGTGTGTTTAGTGGCGTCGCGATAAGGGTTGATGCACGAACTAAAGGAAGGCCCGCTGCCACATCCATGGTTAAACTTGGTTGGTAAGTTACCGCTAAATCGACCTTACCTGCTGCGACCAGTTTCGCTGGCGTGCTTGGGTCTGCTGGTTCTTGGATTTCAACCTCTAAGCCTTGGTCAGCGAAGTAGCCACGCTCTTGAGCGATCACAATCGGGCCGTGGTTCGGGTTTACAAACCAATCCAACATCAATGTCAGTTTCTTTTGTTCAGAGTCCGCTAGAGCATGACCTGAAACTAACGAAGCAAGCAGTGCCACTGCACCTACCAATTTGGTATTTTTCATAGTTAACCTTTCCTTTTGAATATTATTATTGTGTTTATAGAGCTCATTTTTAACGAGCTATTGTTGAGATAAATAGCGTTGAGCGAAGCCTTATTAAACAAAGTGTTATTGAGCAAGCCATTACTGGTTCTCCCAAGGGATAGCTTTTTTGAGTAACTTGTCTATGATGAAGTAGAGCGAGATAGACAGCACCGCCAAGATGAACAAGGCAGCAAACATCTCATCAATGATCATGCGCGCGTTGGCCTGCAGCATTAGGTAACCTAACCCTTCACTCGAACCAACCCATTCCCCGACTACGGCACCAATTGGCGCAATCACCACCGCTACACGAATGCCAGACGCTAAGGTTGGCAGTGCAGCAGGAAGTTGGATATGGCGGAGCAGTTGCCATTTCGATGCACCCATCGTTTTGGCAAGATCGAGATAGCCTGTCGGTGTATTGCGCAGACCGTCGTAACAACAAGTGGTTACTGGGAAGAAGATAATGATCGCCGCCATCACCACTTTTGAGGCGATGCCATAACCAAGCCACAGCATCAATACTGGCGCGATCGCAAATACAGGGATAGCTTGGCTGGCAATTAAGATAGGCAATAACCAACGTTTTAACGGATCAAACATCAACATCTGCAGAGCGAAAAATAGCCCCATAGACAATCCGAGTAACAAGCCAAGTAGGACCTCTTGCGCAGTCACCCATGTGTGTTTGAGTAACACATCGTAACGTTCAATCAGCTTTAAAAAGACTTCTGCAGGCGCTGGCAAAATGAAGCTCGGCATCTCGAAGACAACCACAACTAACTGCCATAAACCGAGAATCACAGCACTGCTGATAAGCAAACGAACAACAGGATTCATCTGACGAGGGCGTGCAGTGGTAGTCTGTGCGTTAGTTGAATGAGCCACAGTTTCGCTTCGCGTTAGATCATTCATAATCACGCTCCAACTGATCTAAGATCGCTTGTTGTAACTCAGCACATTCACCATCTAACACTCTTGGTGTGGCAGTGAGAGGCACAGATAAAGACTGAGCGTTCGCCGGTGTGCCTTGCAACACATACAAATTGTCCGCCAAACGCACCGCTTCTTGTGGGTCATGGGTGATCAACACAACGGTTTTATCTCTCAACAGCTCACACGCTAAGCTCTGTAGTTTGTGTCTCGTTACCGCATCCAGCGCAGAGAACGGCTCATCCATCAGCACCACTGGCTTGTCTTGCATTAAAGTTCGAGCCAAAGCGACACGTTGACGCATACCACCAGACAACTGATCCGGCATCGCATTCGCATAATCAGCCAAACCAACCGCAGCGAGCAACTCGAGTGCTTGATTGGTTTGCAGTGCTTTGTCAGAAGCTGAATTTTGAAAACGATGACTCAGACATACATTGTCGATAACCGACAGCCACGGCAGTAACAAATCCTGCTGCGCCATGTAAGCGATGCGATCCGTTAAAGGCAATTCATCAGAGGTTGTCAATGTTCCCTGCCACTCCACCTTGTCGTCCAACAAGCCTGCCAGATAACGCAATACCGTGGTTTTCCCGCAGCCACTTCGACCTAGCAATACCGTCCACTTACCTGCGTTTAAGCTAAGCGACAATCCCGATAAGGTTGCGTGCTCACTGTCGTTATAACGTAAAGAGGCATTGCTGAGCTGAACACCCACCGTATTAACGGACATTCCCGTGCCCAGCGAAGAAGTGATTTACGGGCCCATGACCTTGGCCGACTTGCAACTCATCAGCATGAGCAATCGCGCGCGAAATGTATTGTTTGCCTAGCTCAACAGCCTCTGACAGCGTGTTGCCTTGCGCTAAGAAAGAAGCAATAGCAGATGAAAGCGTACAACCCGTACCGTGGGTGTTTTTGGTAGGAAAACGCTTCGCACTAATCAAAGCAGACGTGGTTGGCAGAATCAGTAAGTCGTTACTGTTCTCATCCTTCTCTAAATGACCGCCTTTGAGAAGAACGGCTTTAGCACCTAGTGCACGCAGGTCTTCAATCATATCCTGCATTTCGGCTTCGCTTTCAGGCACAGCTTTGCCCGTTAGTGCTGCGCCTTCCGGCAAGTTAGGCGTAATGATGTCTGCGAGCGGAATCAGTTCTTGTTTTAGCGTGGTGATCGCCGAGTTTTCTAAAAGAAGGTCGCCACTTGTCGCCACCATGACAGGGTCAATCACTAGGTGTTTAGGTTGGTATTGTTTGATTTTGTCCGCGACGACTTTGATGATTTGCGAATCCGCCAACATGCCGACTTTTACCGCCACGATATTCAAATCGGTAAACACTGCATCTAACTGACTAGCGACATGCTCTAGTGGGATTGGAAATATAGCGGACACGCCTTGGGTGTTCTGAGATGTAATCGCGGTAATTACCGAACAAGCGAAGCTACCCGTTGCAGACATGGCTTTAATATCAGCTTGAATGCCCGCGCCACCACCACTGTCAGAACCCGCAATGGTCAAAACAATCGGAGTATTGATCGAAGAAGATTGGTTTTCTGGTGTTTGAGTGCTGTTAGGTGATACTTGAGAATTGGAATGCTGTGTCATGGTCGCTCCTACTGTCTAAAAGACGTAAGAGAACCGAACTTTGGCCGCAAAGAGAGTGTGGAGGTGAAAGCAATGAGAGATCATTGTTGAACCACGTAGGCAAAGTAATCATAGTTCCCTACGCCAGTGTTAACTGAATCAGGTTCAACGGGTCTCGAATAACGATCTCAGCAAACACCAAATAAGGTATATGCCCCCCGACTATTGATAGCGATAGTAACAGCACTCTCACAACTGAGATACTGATTTTATTCAATCATAAGAATTACACATGAAAAAATTTCAATTAGGTCCAACAAAACAAATACTTATAACGTTCCTTTAGATGGCTTCGACTGTATCAACAAGCACAACACAATCAGAAACATACCTAGCCAGCCTGTAAACGGAATCAGCTCACCGACAATACACACGGCCAACACGGCGGCAACGACTGGCTCAAGTAAGGTAATCAAGTTGGCGCTACTCGCTGTGACATGGCGTAGCCCAAAACTGAAAGCGATATAGCCTAAACATTGAGGAAGTAACACCAAGTAACTCACCACCAATATATTGGTATTCGATGCGAACAAGTTATCCCCCGTAAACCAAAGCGTTGGCAGTAGCAACATCGCTCCTAGCCCAAATATGCTGCCCATCGCTGCTTGCGACTTAATGCCTTCGTCTATCAGAGCTTTTGTCGCCCATGAATAAATGGCGTAACACAACCCAGCAATCAACCCTAATCCAATGCCCAAAAGCTTCAGATCGTCACCAGAATCATTCGCTGATGATGATTCTGAAAATACCAGTAGCCCAATACCAACCACGCCAATGGCAAAGCTCGTTAACCAACGTTTGTTGATATTATTCTTTTTGCTAATAAGACACTCTAAAAGTGCAGAAAAGAAAGGAGCAGTAGCTATCGACACCACTGTGCCCATTGCGACACCCGATAACTTCATCGAAGAGTAAAAAGCCAGAGGATAGATCGCCAAAGCCAGCGCACTCGCCGCTAACAACTTTTTGTTGAGCAAAAGCTTATCAAGTGAAGATAAGATCTTTCGATACGCCAAGACTGCTTGCATTAAGCCGCCGACGCCCATTGAAAAAGCACCAATCGCTAATGGGCTGAGATCAGGCGCAAAGCTTGCGGCGGTGCCTGTCGTGCCCCATAAAACAGAAGCAAACACGATGGCTAAAGTGCCCGTTTGGAATTCGTTAACGCGATTGATGGCAAGATTCATTTCTATTACCTAGTCTATTTTCATTTCTGAAATAGATAATAGTGAACATATACTAAGTTGAGTTTGCCAAAAGGACGCTATTCTTGTTTTGGAAGACTCTCTTTCATCGAGCCCAAAAACGCCCTTGGAGACATGCCAAAGTGCTGAGAGAAGCGTCGACTGAATGCAGACAAGTCACTATAACCCACATTTTCTGCGACCAATTGAACGGGTAAATCGGTATGGCTAAGCAAGGCTTGAGCTTTCTCCATACGATAGCGAGTGATGTACTTAAGCGCACTGATTCCAATGCACTCTTTAAAGCGCTTCTTAAATTGAGTGGGGCTCAAGCAAGCCGTTTCTGCAAGTTGTGAAATGGATAACGGCTGCGTGTAATTATCCGCGATCAGCCTTTGTACCGCACGAATTCGAGGGTCGATGCTCTTGCTCACTTGTTGTTGTTCTAAAAGCAGTGAAAACACATCCAAGATAGATGACTCAATACCACTGTCTACTTGGTATTCCAACTGCTTTTCAACAAACAGCAAGAAGCTCATTAAAGGTGGCGTTATCGTGAAAACCGAGAGCTCATGCTCTAACAAGTGCTGCGGTAACTCTGCCATATCTGCGACAATAAACCGCGCTGCTTCATCCGCCTTAAACGCATGTGCTGTGGTTACCGGAATCACCACACATTCGCCCACCGCCACTTTACCGACATACCCCACCATTTCGATATTAATACTGCCTTGGATCGGCAATACCAGTTGATGATGGTCATCATGAGCATGGGTATTAAATTGCTTGGTGTAAGATCGAATGCTTAAGCTAGATTTCATGAGCAACGCCGGAGTACATTTCGCTAGGTTAAAGTAAGAGATACAAAGTTACATTATCACTTCCCTAGAGTCACACTCAATGATCATCAAATTCATGCTAACTAGGTGACATGATCAAAAACGGCCTCTAAATGAGAGGCCGTTTTTATTCGAATGCTTAATCACGTCAAAGATTTAAAACGATACTTGGTTATCCTGACCAACCACTACCTGAACACTATTTTGAACTTCATAAATGTCAAAACCATCAGCAACCGGATCAGCATTGTCTTCATCACTGTCGTGTTGCGCGGTACAGGTATAACCCAATGAGTAAGTACCTGGATCAATAAATCCCAGAGAGAACTCATAGTTAGTCTGTGCTTCATTCATTGCCACTGATGCTGAAGTAATCGGCTTCACCTCATCGGAACCGCCAATAGGCGCCATGTCAGCTTTGTCGACATTACCTTCATACAAGTACACCGACTGAACATAAGTATTATCATTTGTAGGGTTACAAGCTTCAAAAGTGGTACTCGAAACAGTACCTTCAATGTTTCCTGTCTCAACCGTATTGATAAGGCTTACAGACGTTCTTTGAATAGTGTAATCAGGGAAAGTCGAACTGTTCTTTAGGCCACGTCGAAGATCGAACTCGACAACAAAATCGTTACTCTGTTGGTTCACATTAAATGAATCATTAAAGTAAAGCACGCCAGCGTTATCTTCTTTACCAACACCTTGCGGGCACGCGCCATTACCTTTCACCGTTAACTCACGAATCGAGTCATCGTTTTCTACAACATAAGATGGATGTGTCGGGTGATCGCCATCATTCGCAAACACACATAGTTTATAGCTACCTACTGGAACTACCTCGTTTTCAATCAAAGGAAGTGCATCGCTTCCTTGGTAATCCAATAAATTGACACTTAATGGAATAGGATCTTCACCGTCTGGCAACGGGTCGCCATTTTCATCAACGTAATCACCGTTTTCGTCCGTTTTATACACGTCATACACTAGCGTTGTACCTCCCTGAATCGGAAGTAAAGCTACCTTGCTGAATGTCACCGTCACATCTTTAACATCATCGACGGGCGCATCACTCACACTCAAGGTAATGGGTGTCGTACTGCTTGATGATCCTGAGTCTCCGCCACAACCAACAAGCCCGGCCAACACAAGGCTAGCTAAAGCCGTTTCCTTTAAATATTTCATAACTCATTTCCTATAAAATCACTGCTCAATAAAGGGCTTATTTGAGTGCCCTCTTATTCTTTTTCTTGTTGTGACCCATAAATAAACAGCGCTATTGTTTGATGATCCCTACTATTCAGGGCATTCCTCATCCAAAAAACACTGTTCATCAAGGTGCACATATCAAGTCGCACATAGGTTAATTAAGTCTAGTAAGTAAATTGTCAGTAGCAACGCATGTTTGGCAAAAGTGCTGTCAATTGTGTTGAAATAGTCGTTGAGTAGAAAATGGGAAGCAGGGATTGAAAGCAACTTGATCAAAGTGAATAATCGCCACCAAGATCAAAAAAGGCCGTTAAGACAGCCTGTTGCTGAACTTAAACGACCTTTTCATTGAATTTTGATTAAGCTAATTCGATCTTAGCTCATTCAAATTCGCTTATTTTTGAAGTTGTTCTTTAGCCGCTTCAACCTTAGAGAAATCTAGGCCAAGCTCTTCAACGGCTTCTTTGATTAGCGCAGGGTTTTGCATTACCTGGCCCATCAGCATTTGAAGTTTATCTTGTGGTAAGCCAAGTTGGCTGATCGTCGCCATTGCTGCAAGAGGGTTCTCGGTCAACGTCTTGAATAGCTCGCTGATCTGCTCGTCGCTAATATTGTTCTCTTTCAACATTGCTAAAATCGGGTTCATTTTTTTGCCTTTGAAACACTAAATTAAGTAGGAGCACAGCATACCATCTAGCTGTGCTCGATTGTACTAGCAACTTATACTTTGCCTACTGTGAAGTAACCCTAAGCCTAGCGAGACTCTAATGGGTAAGAGCGGTAGCTCCACATACCATAGGTTCTAAGCGCATCTCGGTAGATACCTAGTAGCTCACCATCACTCGCCTTCTTAAGATCTGCGAGTGGCTTGTCTGGGTAAGAAACCGTATCAAAAGTAATGCCCTGAGGGCCGGTTTGCCAGCTAGCGATTTCAAACAGAGTTTGACCACGACGAACATGGCTTGCCGAGCTAATAATGGTCGCGTGCTTAATATCATGGCGAGCAAGTGCATAGCTACTGAATAAGGCATTGCCTACCGTGCTGGTCGCGTAATTCTCTTCGATGATGCGATCTTTGCTTACCCCTTTCTCGATAAGCCAATCCGCCATTAACTTACCTTCAGTCTTGTGGTTCTTGGGCACGCCACCCGTTAACACGATCATCGCATCTGAGTTCGCCTTAGCCATCGCCAATGTTGTCTCAAGACGCTCAATCAAAATTTGATGCATAGAGCCGTCTGGATTAAGCGCATAGCCCAAAGTGACAATCGCGCCATGATGATCAAGCAAGCCTTTATCCGCAGACTCTTTCAACGGTGTTTCTAACACGCGGTCGACCGTAGCAAAAATGCGTTTGATGTCTTCTGCTTTACCTTTGTTCAGGCTTTCCAGTTTCTCCATGTGCTTATTGGATTCACTTTCATTGCCTTCAAATCGCTGCCAAACCGCAAGGTAAGCATGAAGATCAACATCGTCTGGTGCAACCGTCAGCGCTTGCTCAAACAGCTCAATAGCGCGCTCTGCATTCTTGTTGTAGATCTGAGCGTTCGCTGCCGAGATAAGCAAATCAGTACGGTAAGGTTCTAGTTGGTAAGCTTCTAACAATCGGTTAGTCACAATTTCCATGTTGCTTGGCATTTTAGCCGTAAAGCCCGCGTGAGAAATTCTTGCCGGAGACTTAAACGCCTGCAACGCATCAAGAAGTAATTGGTCGACAACTTGTCGCTTAGTCACCAACTGCGCGTAATCCGCAGAAGCCTGTACTGCGCCGTCGTTAGCAGCAAAAGAATAAGGTGTTGCGCCAAAAGCCAGCATGCCACCAAGAGCGAGGGCGATAATGTTCTTTTTCATGAAAAGATCCTGTGTCGTTAAGTGTTCACATCAGATTTGCTCACCAATGTAAGTCCCTAAGATTAAAAAACCGTGAAGCACACCTTAATCTCTAACGTTTATATTCATTTGTTGCATAAGGTGTGGCAGCAGATCACGATTTTGAACTTACCAATAAGCCTGTGCATCCAGATAATTCTGGTTTGAACCAGTGCTCAACGTTTTTGTTGGAATATCTGACTGCGGATTTCATACGCCCTATCCCGCCAAAAACCACCCATCACAAATCCGAACTCCGCATAAAGCAACGAATCAAAAAAACCACTTTAAGCTCATTTTTTCAACAACTTAAAATCCAACACACTGAATCGCGCGATTTTACCCCTCGCTCAAATAACGAGGTCTTCAACACATAGAGTTGGAATGCGAGTCAGAAGATCTTCAAATAATTCAAAATCAACCATTGAACGATCGTTCAAGTGGTGCTTTAATAAATGACCAATACAAGGAGTTACCCCATGCTTAAGTTCTATTTTCACCAAACACCAAACCCAATGAAGATCGCTCTGTTTTTGGAAGAGACAGGCCTAGATTTTGAACTTGTTCCTGTCGATACCTTAAAGGGTGAGCAGCATTCACCGGAATATCGTTTAATCAATCCAAATGGCAAAACGCCTGCGATTGAAGATGAAGGACAACGTGTATTCGACTCTAACGCTATCCTTCTATATCTCTCAGAGAAAACAGGCAAGCTTGGCGGTCAGCCAGAAGACAGAGCTGAACTACTCTCTTGGATGATGTTTATCGCGAGTGGCCTTGGTCCATATTCAGGCCAATCGGTACACTTCCGCCATGCTGCACCAGCAGGCTTAGACTACGCTGTGAACCGATACCTACGTGAAGCACAACGTCACTACGAAGTGTTAGAGAAGCATATGGAAGGTCGTGAATTTATCGTAGGAAATGAGTACACCATTGTCGATGTCGCTGCATGGGGTTGGATTGACAAAGCACCAGTCGTGCTTGGTGAAGAAGGCCTAGAACCTTACCCGAACTTGAAGCGTTGGTTTAACGCAATCAACACTCGCCCTGCTGCACTGCGTGCTCGCGAAATCGGCAAAGGCATTGAGTTTAAAACCGAACGTGATGAAGAAGCAAAACGAGCACTGTTTCCTTCGAATTTCCCAATCAACGAATAATTCAGCATGAAGTAAACGATGTGGAGCGAAAGCTCATTACTGGGCGAGCTATCTAAAAATCAATAGTATTGTTTCTATTAACTGATACCACACTAGTTAAAATATCAATACTATTGATATAGCTATTGTAAGAACCCTTACCGACATCCGATGGTGTCTCTGTCGGTCGTGCCGGGGAAAAGTCCTGAATCAGTTACTCTAGATCGCAGCGAATTTGTAAAGCATATGTTAGGCATGAATTAAACTTCGACTACAAAGCATAAACTTATTTTCAAGATACCAAATGAAAAAACAATCATGTGACAATCAACTAAAGAGACGATAAATGAGTTTTACAAAGACTAATAGCATTTGAAAGTAATATTAATTTTTGAATGCTAATTCAAATAATTAGGCGTTCTGATAGTTTTGCTTTTTTCGTTAATATTCTAGGCAACAAAATGAGATCAGGCTGCCTTAGTGCTTTACTTGTTACAATATCTGGTACGTGCTATCTGTCTATAGGTTTTTCAGGACTTGAGAATCAGTTTGGTATGGTATGGGCAGGAGCTGCGTTAATCGTCTTAATCGTGTTTAATTTGACGCTGCCACTCTCTTTAGGCGCTTACTTTTATACTACAAGTAGGCGTTGTTGCCTAAATT
>NZ_JBFRVD010000048.1:0-905 GCF_041474985.1 Vibrio sp. 10N.222.49.C9
GTTGTTGCCTAAATTAGTTGAACCTTTTCCAAGTCCTGTGATCTGATCATTTGAAACGATTGGAATGGTGGTGATATGGGTAAAGCAAACAAGAAGATAACTAACTGGACGGAGTACAATAAGGCTCTTTGTAAACGTGGTTCGGTTACATTCTGGATAGATGATTCAGCCGTAGATGCATGGCGATGCAAAACTCATCATGGTAAGCGTGGGAGAGGCTTTCAGTACTCTGATACAGCGATTGAAACCGCCTTGATGATTAAGGGCATCTTCTCTCTTCCTTTACGTGCTCTTCAAGGCTTTATCGACTCTATCTTTGAGCTATTAGATGTTCCACTAACGTCCCCTGACTACACCTGTATCAGTAAACGCTCGAAGACAGTTCAGGTCAAATATCGCAATAAATCGAGAGGGGCTATTCGCCATATAGCCATTGATTCTACTGGCCTCAAAGTCTTTGGTGAGGGGGAGTGGAAAGTGAAAAAGCATGGTACAGAAAAACGTAGGACATGGCGCAAACTGCACTTAGCTGTGGATGTGGATACTCACGAAGCGATTAGTGCGGAAGTCAGTCTTGTAAATGTAGGCGATAGTGAAGTGTTACCGACGTTACTCAACCCACTACGTAGAAAGGTCGCTGCCGTATCCGCCGATGGAGCATATGACACAAAAAATTGCCACGAGACTCTGAAAAATAAAGGCTGTACTCCGTTAATACCGCCTCGAAAGAATGCAGCTCTTTGGGAAGACGGTCATCCCAGAAACAAAGCGGTAATGGCTCTGAGAGATGGAACAATATCGGAATGGAAAACAGAGTCTGGTTATCACTATCGTTCAATATCTGAGACTGCTATGTCCCGATATAAAGGACTAACAAGCGATAAATTGAGCTTGAGATGTTACAA